>CAUQZM010000009.1:0-69899 GCA_963522765.1 uncultured Campylobacter sp.
ATGCTAAAGCATCTACTATGGGACTTGACGCTCCTAAACCTAGCCTAAAAGGCTCTACCGGAGTATTTGAAGCGGGCTATAAGTATGAGAGTAAAAACCTTATCCTTAGCCTAGGAGGCAAGGGCTACATAGGCAAAACAAGAGGCGGTGCTATCAATGCAGGGTTTGAGGTGATGTTTTAAATTTTAAGGGGCGAGCAAGCTCTAACTCACACATCTATAAAATCAAATCCTATACTTAAAATTTCAGGGGCGGGAGATTTCTCGCCCCTTTTTAAATTTAGATGCTATGCACTAGATAAATTTCATAGCTTCGCTCTTATGCAGATAACGATCTTAATTAAACACGCCGTATCCGCCCGCGTAAAATTTTACCGCAAGCGGCGCAAGATAATTCATAAAATTCTACACTTTCTACGCCGCTTTAAAATTCTGCGATACGAAAGAATTTAGGCTCAATTCGAAGAGGAATTTCATAGTCTGCTTTATTTTTAAAGAACTGGCGCAATCTTAGTTCTTTTACCAAAGCCTAAAAAAAGCTTGTCAAAGCGGCAATACCATCATTATTGGCTTTTATTGCTAAGGCTGGTACCTTTTATTTATATCCTACGCTTTATATTTTAAAAGTAGCTACGAAATTTCGCAGCAAAAGTGAAATTATATAAGAAAGATCCCGCAAAACCTAAAATTATAAAATTTTAAAACTGCTTGTCTTAGAATTTATAAGCAAAACTTCGCGAGGTCTAAATTTTTAAAATTTTAAAATTCCGTGCCTTAGAATTTTAAATTTCAACTTACGCTTCTCATTAAGGTTTGGGCTAAATTTTAAATTTTAGGCAATTAAATTTTAAAATTCTGCGCCTAAATCTTGCCTGCGAATTTTAAAATTATCCAGCATAGTTTCGACCGTTCGCTTCGAAGATGCGACCTGTTATAAAAATAAAGCTTACTCTACGCGCGAAACAAGTCTTGAAATGAGCTTTACTTAGGCTACGCAAAGCCTTAAATTTAGACCTTGATAGTAGGCAAATCCAACTACTTACGATATAGAATTTTAAGCAGTATTCATAGCGTTGCAAACCTACCTTTTTTATAATTTTATAGTTTGGCAAAACAGGCTATGCAAATGAACGGTCTATAAGTTTAAGATCTACTTTTCGCAATTTTATACTAATAGAAAATGTTTGATATCTCGTTAAGCTATGGGTTTGAGCCTACTTTTTCGTGATTTTATAGAGCAAATTTCCGATGCTTTGGATTATCTGCACGAGCACGATCAGGATCACGACGGTGTATGCCATTATATCTGGGCGGAAGCGCTGAAAGCCGTAGCGGATCGCCACGTCGCCGAGCCCGCCACCGCCGACCGTGCCCGCCATCGCCGTAAATCCGATGATGACGATGAGCGTCAGAGTAATCGCGCCGATGATGCTAGGCAGCGCCTCGACGAACATCACGCGAAAGATTATCTGCGCCTTGCTCGCGCCGAAGCTCTTCGCTGCCTCGATTACGCCGCTATCGACCTCCAGCAGCGCGCTTTCGATGAGGCGAGCGATAAAGGGCGCCGAGCCGATGGTAAGCGGTACGATCGCCGCGGTGGTACCGATGCTCGTGCCCACAAGAAGCTTCGTAAGCGGAAAGAGCACGATCAGCAAAATTATAAACGGAAAGCTTCGCAGCGTGTTTATCGCGACGTCCAGCACGGCGTAGACGATGCGGTTCTCGCAAAGTCCGCCGCGACGCGTAAGGATAAGCACTATAGCAAGCACGAGCCCCAAAATAAATGCCAAAGCCGTACTTACGAAGGTCATATACAGCGTCTCCAGCGTCGCGTTTAACAGCAGCTTCGGAATCGTTCCGCTAAAAAAATTTTGTATCCACTCTATCATTTATGTCCTTTCATTTTGTGCTTGCTTGCGTTATATCGAGCTTTTGCACTTTTTCAAAAAAATTTGAAATTTTAAAATTTACGCCGCAGCAAATTTTACGCCTTAAAATTTTAACCCTCGCGAAGCGGTAAATTTTATAAAATTTTACCGCTTAGGGCCCGTAAATTTAGACGAAATTCTATCTAAATTTAACGTGCAGCCCTTAAAACCAAAACTAAAATTTTAAAATTTCAAATCCGCGTGAAATTCCGCCCCGCGTCCTTAAAAAATTTCAAATTTCTTAAATAGCTCGGGTTCGTCCTGCACGATGCCGCGCTCTATGAGGCTTGCTACGACTTCTCGGCTGCAGAGCGTCTCCTGCGGCCACCGGCGCGTATAGCCCTCCCACTCGTGCTTGCTCGTAGCGTCGATGCAGATGCGATCGTCCTGTGCTACAAACACGTCGCGCAGCGCATCGATGCTATTTACGACGCGCCAAACGCTCATATAGAGGTTGTTCGCGTCGTTTTCCGCATCAGTGAAAATCAAAATTTTAAAATGCTCGCTAAATTTCAAAAGCCGCCGCCAGCTCCGCTCTACGAGCTCTTTTTTGTCTATGTTTATCAGTACGAGCGGATTTTTCGTATCGCAAAAGTGCTGCTTAAGCACCAAAATAGCGGGCTCCTCGTTTTGAAATTTTGCAAGCAGCTCCTCATCGCTTAAAATTTGCGGCGCCTGCGAGCTTAGATCGGTCGTCGCATCGATGCCGAGCTTACCGCCGAAGCAGGAGTTCGGGCTTGCGTGATCGAGCTGATCGCACACACCCTCGCTAAAAACGAGGCTGCGCGCGCCTATGCGGTTTAGGACGTACTTTGTAAGCGCCTCATACTCATCTAAGCTCGGCGCGTCCTGCGGCACGAAAACGGCGTGCTTGACGAAGCTCATCTGCCCCACGCCCCAAAACGCGTGCATGATCTGTTTGGCAGCAGCGGGGTAGCGCACGGCGATCTTAGCCAAAATCAGGTTGTGAAATACGCCGTTTTCGGGCATTTTATAATCGATCAGATCGGGTGCGCTCGTGCGAAACAGCGGCAAAAAGATCCGCTCGGTCGCGTATCCCATAAATTTATCCTCAAGCGGCGGCTTACCCACGACTGTGGCGTGAAATACGGGCGCGCACTTGTGCGTGATCGCGCTAACCTCCATCACCGGAAATGGCTCTACCGGCGTGTAATATCCCGTGTGATCGCCAAAAGGCCCCTCCGGCTCGCTTACTACTGGATCGACAAAGCCCTCGATCACGTAGTCCGCGTCCTCCGGAACGTAAATTTCATTCGTAAGCGATTTTACGAGGCGGGCGGGGCTGCGGCGGATGAAGCCGTAAAGCAGTAGCTCAAAAATCCCCTTCGGCAGCGGCGCCTGACCGCACCAGATATAGAGCGGATCGCTGCCGATCGCCACGGATACGGGCATCTTGCGCCCCGCTTTGCGGTATTCGTCGAAAAAGCCAGCGCCGTCTTTATGGATCTGCCAGTGCATCCCCAGGCGATCGCGCCCGTAAATTTGCAGGCGGTACATGCCGAGATTTTGCGTTTGCGAGTTCAGATCCTTCGTATAGACCTGCCCCATCGTGATGAACGCGCCGCCATCATTCTCCCAGGTCTTAAGCACAGGAAGCTCGCCTAAATCGACGTCAGCGCCCAGATGCGCGACCTGCTGGCACTCGCCGCGACCGCTAAGGCGCTTTACAAAAATTTTACGCAGCGAGATTAAGTGCGCTAAAAAATCAAGCTTTTCGCCGAAGTTTTGCGGACGCTTCGGCTTTAGCAGGCTCTCAATCTCGGCGGCGATATCGTCAGGTTCGCGACCGAGGATTAAATTTAACGCAGAAGATGAGCCGAAAATATTGCTTAGCACCGGCGGCATCCGTTTGCCCTGCGCGTTTCGCACGTTCGTAAAAAGCAGCGCCTGCGAGTGCTCCCTTTTGACCTCGATATAGCTTGCGTGCGCGATCTCAAGCTCGGTGCTAATCTGCTCCTTTACCTCGCGCAAAAGTCCGTTTTCGTAAAGCCTCTTTATCCAAAAATCTCCGTTTAAAATTTCATCAAAGCTCTGCATCCGCTGCCTTTAAAAAAATAGATTTTTTTCTTGCGGTTTTTGATTTAGAAGCTGCACGATCGCGCTCTTCTCCGCAAAAACCAGCGCGTAGTGAAACTCGGGCAGGCTCTTTAGCGCGCTTAGCTTATTGAAGCGAAAGTCGATCTTGGTGCCGTCCAAGCGGTCCCCCCAGCTAGCGCAGACGATAATTTTTTCGCGAAATTTTGCCCGCAAAAACTCCGCCTCGCGCGCAAAAAGCTCAGGATCGCTCTCAGCGATAAAGGCGCGGTAGCTTCCGCCAAGCGAACTAACGTTAAAAAATCTATCCACAAAAATCGGCTCGAAATGGCCGAATGCGCTTAAACTTTGAAATTTAAAGGGTATGTTTTTGCGCGAGAGATACTCGATCACGCCGCATAGCTCGGGCAAAAACAGCTGCGGAAAGATTAAGCTTGAATAATAAAGCCCGCCGAAAACGAAGCTACTGTAAAATATCGAGCCGCCGTAAAGCAGCCTAAAATCGTCGCTCGCAGGGATCGTGACGGGCGAGATACCGAGGCTTTGCAAAAGATCGCCGTCGGTAGTGAAGTAGGTATTTTTCTCTTTGGCATTCAGCAGGCTGATGAAAAGCTCGCCCTTGCTGCGTGGCGCAAACATCAAATTTTTCGGCACGCTCGTGTAGCGCAGGATCTCGCTTTGCACCTCGTTTATCAGCACGAAGCCGTGCCGCCACGTCTCGCCCAGAAATTTTATCAGTCGCACGAGCGCCGAGCATAAATTTTCGACCTTGATAAAGGCAATCTCGTCGTTGAGTGGCTTGAAATTGTTATCGAAAATGATCGCGTACGCGCCGTTATCGATGGCGGTGCGCACGTCGCGCTCGTTTGCGCCGAGTGCTATGAAAGCTCCCTTTTTCGCGACCTTTGCAGGCTCGATCGCAAAGCTCTCGACAGCGGAGATCGCGGGATTATTTAGCATCGTTCCGTTTACGATACGGGTTAAATTTAATAAATTTACCATTACGACTTCCCTGCGGCAGAGCTTTTAAAGGGCGCGCTCTTTGCGGCGCGGCGCGGCTGCTTTGCGATAGATGCGGAACTTGCGCCGGATGCGGTGGCGTCTTTTGCGGCGATTACGGCAGGCGTAGCAGTATCTTTTGCGATGCGGCGAGATTTTGCGTTCCGAGAGGTGCTTTTAGCGGGTGTCCATTTTGCGCTTGGCGCGGAAATTTTATTTTGCGCGGTGCTTTTTACAGATGCGGATTTTGCGACAGATATAGAAGCTGCGGCGGGCGCGATACTTTTGGCGGTCGATGCGGTTTTTGCGACAGGTGTAGGTTTTTTAGCGGGCGGAGATTTTCTTGCGGGCTCGCTTTTTATCGCTGCATTTTTTTTAGCAAAGACGCTTTTAGAAAGCGAGGCGTCTTTTTTAATGCTCGCGCTAGAAACACTTACCGTGCGCCTTCTGCGCGGCGCAGCGTTTGTATTAGAATTCTCGCCATCCGCGCTCACATATTTTTTCGTGCACTCATCCGTAAATTTATCGGTGCGAAAAAATGAGCGCACGACCGCGCGCGCGCCGAGCTTTGCGCATTTTAAAGCGGCGAACTTCGACAGCTCGCAAACGCCTAGCGTCAAAATTTTACGCGCCGCAAATTTTAAAGCAACCCCTGCGCTGAGTTTCAGCGCCAAAGGCGTGGCGCACACAAGCCCGCCTGCGCCGATCTTTGCGACAAGACCGCAGCTGCGGTAAAGCTTTAAAATTTTATCCGAAGCGCTGCTTTTTTGCGCGCAGAGCCCAGCCACGCCGTAGATAGCGAGCTTTGAAGCCTTGCGCGCTAAAGCCCTCATCGCTAACCTACGATTGCGCCGTTTTTTACGGGCGTGAGGGTACTAAGCAGTGTAAGGCTGCCGTCCTCGGCGCTTAAAATCATGCCCTCGCTGCTATGTTTAAAAATTTTAGCGGGTTTTAAATTTGCCAGCACGCAGATCTGCTTGCCGACAAGTGCGGCGGGATCGTAAAATTTCGCGATACCGCTGATGATTTGGCGCGGCCTCTCCTCCCCTAGATCGATCATAAATCGCAACAACTTCTCGCTGCCCTCTATGTTTTCGCACTCCAAAACCGTACCGACTTTGATAACGCACTTTTTAAAATCATCGATTTTAATCTGCGCTTCAGATGTCGCGCCTTGGGCTTCTTGCGCCGTAGCGCCCGAACCGGAAGCGTTTGGGTTTAAGCTTGGCGCGCCTTTTGCCGCGGCGTCTGTGCTCGAACAGCTTGTAGAATTTACAGCGCCATCCAGCCTATCGTAGTCCGCCTTCGGCATTAGCTCGTGATCGATCTTGGTAAAAAGCGGCTCGCACGTCTTGGCCTTAAAATCTAAAATTTCGCCGCGAAGCACTAGCTTCTCATAAAGCGAAGTGGATATTTCAAAGCCCAGCGTATCTGTGATACGTGCCGCCGTCTTCGGCATCGCAGGGCTTAGCAGCACGGCGACTTTAGCCAAAATATTTGCGACCAATGCGACGAGAGCGAGCGCCTTGGACTGCTCGCCGTTTTTCATCAAATTCCACGGCTCGTATTTCGCGATCGAAGCATTTGCGAGCGCAAGCGCCCTCCAAAGCTCCTCCAAGTATCTATTGGTAGCGACTTCCTCAAGCGCGCTAAGTGCGGCGCTCAGATAGGAGTTTGCTTCCTCGATCTCGGCGGTGAAAAATTTCATCACGTCTTTAGAATTTATGACGTAGTCCGAATATTTTGCGCTCATGCCGACGATGCGGCTGAGTAGATTTCCAAGCTCGTTGGCAAGCTCGGAATTTACGCGGTTTATGATCGCTTTTTGCGAAAAATCGCCGTCTTGGCCGAACGGCACCTCGCGCAGTAAGAAATAGCGAAATTGCTCCAGCCC
The DNA here is from genome assembly GCA_963522765.1 of uncultured Campylobacter sp. GTDB lineage: Bacteria > Campylobacterota > Campylobacteria > Campylobacterales > Campylobacteraceae > Campylobacter_B. Next base: position 6,876 of record CAUQZM010000009.1, read on the forward strand.
ATAAGCGTTTGCGACCTCGCGCGGATTCACAACGTTGCCAAGGCTCTTGCTCATCTTTTTGCCGTCGCGCGTCCACCAGCCGTGAGCTGCGATGCTGCGCGGCATATTTAGCCCCAGGCTCATCAAAAACGCAGGCCAATAAACGGCGTGAAAGCGCAAAATGTCCTTGCCCACGATGTGCAGCGCGTCGCTCCAATACTCCATCCGCTCGCCGCCCGCGCAAAATCCAAGCGAACTAAGGTAATCCATCAGTGCGTCCAGCCAGACGTAAATCACGTGCTTCGGATCGTTCAGCTCGGGCGGAATTTTAACGCCCCAATCAAAACCCGTTCGCGTAATCGAAAGATCCTTTAGCCCGCCTTTTACAAAGCTTATCACTTCGTTTTTTTTGCCTAGTGGCAGGATGCACTTTTCGTCCTCGTACCATTTTAAAAGCCGCTCTGCGTAGGCGCTAAGCCTGAAAAAATAACTCTCCTCTTTTAAAATTTTAGTCTTTTTGCCGCAGTCGGGGCAATACTCGCCGTCGATTAGCTGAGCGGAAGGAAAAAAACTCTCGCAGCTTACGCAATAGTTGCCCTCGTATTCGCCCTTATAAATGTCGCCCTTTTCATACATCTTGCGAAATACGTTTTGCACCGCCACCTCGTGCGCGGCATCGGTAGTGCGCGAAAACATATCGTAGCTGATGTCAAACTCGTCCCACAGGTCTTTAAATTTAGCGCTTACGCCGTCTGCGTACTGCTTTGGGCTCTGAGCGTGTTTAGCTGCGGCCTCCTCGATCTTTTGGCCGTGCTCGTCGGTGCCCGTTTTAAAAAACACCTCGTGTCCTTGCAAGCGGTAAAATCTAGCCATCGTATCGGCGATGATCGTCGTGTATGCGTGACCGATGTGCGGGATGTCGTTTACGTAATAAATCGGCGTCATTATGTATTTTTTCATCATTATCCTTAAATGCTTTAAATTATTTACTGCGCCGCGTTACCCGTATTTGATTTCAGCGTATAACTTACATATCCCGTCTCGGGCTGAATACTTATATAGGCATGCTCTTTAGCATCATTGGTAAGCGTGATTATGCATGGATTTTTGCCTACAAAAAGTCTATCATAAGGCACATCCGAGTCTGCTACCTGCCCCATAGGACGCCCGTAGGAATCAAAGACGATAGTTTGATTATTCTTTGCTCCGCAATTAGCAAATGTGATATTTCTAATATCATAAGTTTTAGTAAGATTTAGCTTCTTATTAATCCTCTCGGCATTTCTATTCATCGCCTGATTTTGAAAGCCGGCACTTAAAATTTTATTTGGATTTTGTGGATCCGTAGCAAAATCGACTCTTGATAGATCAGACAGATCGACACTACCGTTAGGATTGCCGCTCATAGTGCTATCATAATACACCGTGTAAGTCCAACCTTCGGCACTACCTTTGGCGGTAGTATAACTAAATTGAATTCTCCAAAGTTTTTTAAACCAATCCGGGTCATTAGGATCGAATTTGTTATCATTCATCGCAAGCTGCTGCGTGTAACGAATATGAGCAGCCACTTGATCTGCCGCCTCCACAAGGCTATTTCGATTGATTTGAGGCACCGCCACCGCCGCTAGAATTCCAACCACCACGATGATGAAAATCAGCTCTATCATAGTAAATGCTTTTTTCATAATTTTTACCTTTCATAAAAATTTTGTTTATATTTTAACATAAAATTTCGCAATTCGCACGCCTCGCTTGTAAATATCTATATTTTGTATCGAATTTTTATGATCCGAAACATATTCCGGCTCATCCGCATAGATAAAAGCACTATCCCCGCTAGGCAGTCCGTAAAATTTTAGGCGCAGACAGAGCCTTTCGTCTTCGCAGCCTACGCTTTTTACTCCGCGATTTTTTAGCTCACTTGCCAGCTGCCTAGCTACGTCGAATTTATAGATGAAATGCCGCTGCGGTTTGTTTGCAAACATCGCCTCATACATCACGTCACTAAAAATCACTGCAAAATAACTCACCGCTAAGCTTACCAGCGTTACACCCACAGCGATCTTGTGAAAGGTGCGAAATCTAGGCAATCTAACGCGGTATGAGTTAAACAAAACCCGAATGATTAAAGGCGTAGCGATGACGCAATACGGCAGCATCATCTCAAGCGGCACGCGCTGTCTTAGAGAAAAAAGCATCGTCAGACAAAGCGCACTTGTAGCGATGAACCACAGCAGGCTCTTCTCCTCTTTGATCCAAATTCTATAGATCGTATAGATGAAAAATAAAAACACTAAAGGCGAAAACGCGCCCGCAAAAACGCCCACGGTGTCTAAAAAATACCCCTTTGGCTTGCCCTCGGAGCTCACGTCGTAAAAGATCACGCTGAAGCTAAATAGCGCTATGCAAAGCAGCAAAAGCTCCTTTTTGCGCGTATAAAGCGCCCAAATTCCAAAACCTACGTAGAGCATAAAAAATGCTCGGTCGATCAAGGCGCAAACGGATAGAAGCACGAAAAGCGCGATATTGTATTCGCTCTTTGCAAAATAGATCGCCAGCAGCGTGAAAAAAACGATGGTGCCCGCGGGATTTAGCAAGATCGCGCTACTCATCGACGCAGGAAGCGCCATAAATAGCGCCGTAGCTACCACCCTATCGAAGCGACGCTTTAGAATAAATTTTGAAATTTTATAGATCATCGCGGCGTTTGCGAAGTGAATCAAAATAAACGGCACGCGCAGGGCGTAGTCGTTGCGGCCGAAAATTTCGCAGCTTAAATTTGCGATTAGCGAAATGAGGGATTTTTTCTCGTAAAAAATTTCGGCCTCGTAATAGCTGATGCTTAAATTTGAGATCGCGTAAAGCAGAAATATGCCCTGAAACAGGCACATTACGGAGATCACGAAAATTTCGTTTTGATAAAGCTTCTTCACTCTCATCCTTGCTGCGGGCGCTTTAAATTTACGACCTAAATTTTACGACCGAAATTTATAAAATTTAAGCCGCCGAATCGTTTAAAATTTAGCCGTTAAATTTAACTGCGCGCCGCTTCATTCCTCTATCGTATAATTTTCCCAAAAGAAATTTATCCACTCATCCGTCTTTGAAATTTTAAAATCGGGCTGGATAAGCGCCTTGGGTTTGTAAAAAATCACCGCGGTTTTAAGCTCTATTTGCGGGAATTTCTCCAGCAGCACGCGCTTGATCTCTACCATGCTGTCGCCGCTGTCGATGATATCATCCACCAGCAGCACGCGCTTATAAAGCTCCAGATCGGGCACGTTGAAAACGTCGATGGTGTCGAGCTTTTTGGTGTCCGCATAGTGGATGGAATTTATCGAAAATATCGTCCGCATATCAAGCGCATTGGCTAGCGCGTGACCGAATGTGAGCCCGCCTCTAGCGATCGCCACGATTGCATCGGGCATAAATTCGTCCCTAACCTGCTTTGCTATAACTCTTGCATCGCGATCCATCTCTTCAAAACTATAAAATCTCATATCTTTCCTTAAAATTTAATGCATCAAAAATACTAAAACGCTAATCGCGCCGAGCGTCAAAACGCCGAAATTTAAATCTTTTATCCTGCGCTGAGCGAGCCTAACTACGATATAAGCGATAAAGCCGAAGCTTAGGCCATTGGTGATCGAGTAAGTAAAAGGCATCAAAAACACTATGAAAAACGCAGGGATTAGAATTCCCGCGTCGCTATAATCGATCTTACCAAGCTCGCTAAACATCAAAACCCCGACCATTACGAGGATCGGATAGATTGCATTTGCGGGGATCGCCTTAAATAGCGGTAGCATAAACAGCGTCAGCACGAAAAATATAGCGCAAAACACTGCGGTAAGCCCCGTGCGGCCGCCCGCTTCCACGCCGCTCGCGCTCTCGGCAAATGCGGTGACCGTGCTCGTTCCTATAACGGCTCCTGCGACGCTTCCTATCGCATCGGAGGTTAAATTTCTAGATAGTTTTTTCATGCCGTCTTTGCTATTCTCTCCAAAAAGTCCCGCGCGGTTTCCTACGCCGGTGAGCGTACCGATACTATCGAATAGATGCGTGACGAAAAATGTGATTATAAAAGGCACGAACGCAAGCTTTAGCGCTCCGGGGATATCTAGCTTAGCAAATATCGGCGTTATGCCGCTTGGCGCGCTTACTATGCCATGCGGTGCGGGCGAAATTCCAGCCACCCACGCAACGCACGAAGTAATCAAAATGCTTAAGATAAACGCCGCCTTGATTCTAAGCACGAAAAGCACAAGCACGACCGCTAAGCCTAAAATTCCAAGCAAAACATTTAGATCTTTTAAATTTCCTAAAGTTACTAGCGTCGCCTGACTAGGCGCGATGACACCCATCTGTTTAAGTCCGATAAAGCAGATAAAAGCCCCGATACCCGCACTTATGGCGCGACGCAGATCAAGCGGGATAGATTTGATAACCCAAACGCGAAAATTCGTAAACGAAAGCACGGTAAAAAGCGCTCCGCTTATCGCTACGATGCCAAGTGCGCTCTGCCACGGCATCTTCGCATCCACGCACAACGCAAAGGTAAAATACGCATTTAGCCCCATGCCGACGCTAAGTGCAACGGGGGTATTTGCAAAAAACCCGTTAAATAACGTCGCGATTATCGTAATAAGCGCGGTTGCCGTAACCAGCGCATCAAACGGCATACCTGCGATGCTCATAATGTTAGCGTTTACCGGCACGATGTAAATCATCGCCAAAAACGTAGTAAGCCCTGCAATAAGCTCCTGCCTTACCGACGTTTTTGCCGCAGCGAGATGAAAGAATTTCTCCACTTGCTCCTCCTTTAGAATTTATTCGTAAATTTCGATCTGATTATACAAGCTGTCGCGCTCGACCGGCACAAAGCCTGCCGTGCTGATCATATCGATAAAATCGCGCTTGCTCTGCCCTTTTTTGCTGCCGGCGCCGGCGCTGCTTTGAATGCTTTCGTTTTCAATCGTGCCGTCAAGATCGTCCGCGCCGAAATCCTGCGCTACGAGAGCTAAGCTTAATGTCGAGGTCGCCCAATACGCCTTGATGTGCACGACGTTGTCGAGTAAAATTCTACTAATCGCGATCGTTTTTAAAATTTCGACCGAGCCCAAAAAGCCCTTCACGTCCAGGTAGTTGTTCTCGCGCTGATACACGAGCGGGATGAAGGCGTTGAAGCCACCGCCGTTAGCGCGAGAGAGGCTCTCGTCTTGCAACGCGCGGATACGCAAGATGTGATCGATGCGGTGAGCGCGGCTTTCGATATGGCCAAAGAGCATCGTGGCGTTGCTCTGGCGCCCGCGCGCATGCCACAGCGAATGGATACGTAGCCACTGCTCGCTTGAGACCTTGCCTTTGCAAATTTTATCGCGCACATCCTCGTCAAAAATTTCGGCGCCGCCTCCTGGCATCGAATCCACGCCGCTTTGTATCATCAGCTCTATCGTCTCTTCGTAGCTCATCTTCCACTTTCGCCGCCAGTAATCGATCTCCGCCGCGGTCATCGCCTTGATGTGCAGAAGCGGATATTTTTGCTTTATCGCTTTGAAAATTCCCAAATATTGCTGCGGCGTAACGAATGGATTGTGCGAGCTTACGATATGAATCTCCTTCGTGCCGCGCGCTACCGTCTCGTCCACGATACGCATGATCTCATCATCGCTCATCGTATAGGCGTTTTCATTCTTGCGATGCGCCGAAAATGCGCAAAATTTACAGGTATCTGCGCATAAATTTGAAGGATTGATATGACGATTTGCGTTGAAATAGACGTTTTTACCATTTTTTTCTTTGCGAATAGCAAAGGCGAATTTGCCCAGATCAAAAAGATCCAAATCCCATAATTTCACGCCGTCTTCGTAATTTAATCTCTCGCCGCTTTGTAGTTTTTCTAAAATTTCCATCGATTTCCCAAGCCAAATTTTGTGCTAATTATATAATTTTTTGCTTACAAAACGAATAAGCGAACTAAATTTAGAGGCGAATTTCGTTAATTTAAAATAGCGTAGTAAAATGGGCGCCAAATTTTAAACAAGGAAAGCAAAATGTGTGGAATCGTAGGCTACATAGGAAATGCCGAAAAGAAAAAAATCATAATAAACGGACTGAAGGAACTCGAGTATCGCGGATACGATAGCGCAGGGCTTGCCGTGATGGACGAGAGCGCCAATATCAAATATTTCAAGGCGGTCGGCAAGTTAAATAATCTCGAAGAAAAGATGAAAGATTTTACTTCGCAAGGCTTTGGCGTTGCGATCGGGCATACTCGCTGGGCGACGCACGGAAAGCCTACTGAGCTTAACGCGCATCCGCATTTTGGGGATTTTAGCTTCGTCGTACACAACGGCATTATCGAAAACTACATCGAGCTAAAAGATGAGCTTGAAGCGGACGGTGTGAAATTTTTAAGCCAGACCGATACCGAAGTAATCGTGCATCTTTTTGAGAAAAATTTCAAGGCTAGTAACGACGCATTTAAGGCGTACGAAGCTACAATTAAACGGCTAAAAGGCGCATACGCAACGCTTTTGATCACGAAGGCAGCACCCGGCGAAATTTTCTTTGCTAAAAACGCGGCTCCGCTCATCGTCGCAAAAAACGATAAAAACGAAATTTTCTTTAGCTCCTCAGACGCTCCACTCATCGGGCTTGCGAATACGGCTGCGTATCTGGACGATCAAATTTACGGCGTCGCAAAGCTCGGGCAAATAGACGTTTTTAAAAATTCCAAACCGCATAATTGCGCCTTTAGTGAGCTTCCGAAGGACAAAGGCTACGCGCAAAAAGAGGGCTTTAGATTTTTTATGGAAAAAGAAATTTACGAGCAAGCGCAAGTCGTAACCGAAGCGATGATGGGGCGCGTGATCAAGGGCGGTAAGATAAAATTTGACGAACTTGACGAGGCGCTGTTTGAGGGCATCGACGAGGTCGTATTATGCGCCTGCGGCACGAGCTATCACGCCGCGCTCGTAAGCTCGTATCTTTTCGAGCGCATCGCTAAAATCCGCACGAAAGTGGAAGTCGCCAGCGAATTCCGCTACAAAGAACCATTTTTAAACAAGAATTCCTTATTTATCGTGATCTCGCAAAGTGGCGAGACCGCCGATACATTAGAGGCGCTGCATATCGCTAAAAAAGCCGGTCTTAGGACGCTTGCGATCTGCAACGTCGATAACAGCTCGATCGTGCGCATGGCGGGCAGCGTGATCCTCACCCGTGCAGGCATCGAAAAGGGCGTAGCATCTACGAAGGCCTTTGCGACACAGGTTATGGTGCTATGGATGTTTGTGGTGTATCTTGCAAATCTGCGCGAAGTCATCTCGGCGCGCATGAATTCCGCTGAAATTTCGGCGATGCTTCATATCCCGCAAATTCTAAAGATCAAAGACGGCTTGCAGGATAAAATTTACCGCATGAGCAAGCACTATCTGCACGGACACGGCTTTTTCTTCATAGGTCGCGATATTTTTTATCCGCTCGCTCTTGAGGGCGCGCTCAAGCTCAAAGAGATCTCATATCTGCACGCGGAGGGCTATCCGAGCGGAGAGATGAAACACGGACCGATCGCGCTTGCGGATTCCAATCTTTTTACGATCGCGCTAATGCCCAAAAATGCGCTTTATGAAAAAACCAAAAGCAATGTCGAAGAGCTTGCTGCGCGCGATGCGTATATTTTAGCTATCAGCCCGGAAGAGCCAGAGATCGCGGATGATTTTATCAAAACAAGCGAGCAAAGCCACGCGATGAGCGAATTTTTTGAGATGATGATAATTTTACAAATTCTAGCTCTTGAGATCTCCGTCAGACTTGGCAACGACGTGGATATGCCGCGAAATTTAGCCAAAAGCGTGACCGTAGAATAATCGTTTTTTAAGTTCATTTTGACTAATATTTCTCATTAAAAAATCGGGGAATGTTAGTATATGAGACTTATCGGATTTATTAGAGGTGAAAATGTCATAGTCGCCACGGGCGGGGTCGAGTATAGCTACGAAATGCTGGGCGAGCGCGATCCTAGCCTAACTGACGGCGATGAGGTAAGCTTCGACACACTAGCATCCAGCGCGATAAATATAAAGCGCGTCGAGGGCTCTAAATCCAAAGACCGCGTAGCGCAAAAAGTAGCCCCACAGCCAAAAGAATCTGCAAAGCAAAACGATGAAATTTTTGGTGATAAGAATTCTGTAGAAAATTCAGAAGCGCCATTTATTCAAAGTCCTGCCGAAAAGATCTCAGAGGATAACTCTGCCGTAAAAGAAACGAAGGTCGCAAAAAAATTTAATAAATTTAAATTTAACCGCAAAGCCAAGCCTACGAGTGCAAAAAAACCGAAATTCTTTGGATTTGAGTTCGTCCAAACCGATGACCTGCGCACTACGCAAAGTGTCGAGAGTAAAATTTATACTTCATCTATCCGTAAGGAAGGGCTTAAATCCATAATCCTGCCCATAGTGCCAATAGTCATTATTTTGATATTCCGCTCGCAAATCGCAAGCATATTTCTATCTTTTTCACAGATCCAAGACTACGTCAATCAAGACACGGTTTATATGGTGATGGACCTGCTGATTTTCCTTAGTTTTGCGCTATTTTATCTGCTGCCGCTTAACCGCGCGATAAACCTACTCTCCATAGCGACGCACGATCAATACCCGATGCGTCAAATGGCAAACTACAACGTCTTTATCATCCTGTGCGTCATCTCTACGATCCTGCAGGATAAGAGCCTGGGGCTAGATGAGTTCGAGCAGTTTTTCATCTGCGGCGTGATAGGGCTTGGACTCATTTCGTTTTATTATAAGTTCAAGGCGTTTGCGTTTATGTTTTTCAAAACTGCAGGCTCAATCCTATTTGCTCCTGCGCTGCTTGTGGAGCTCGCAGCTATTATTTTCATCGGCATCGGCGACCGCTATACTGGCGCGTCGATTAAATTTATGGAGCTTACGGGGCTATTTTTTGCGAGCACGGCGTGGAGATACATCATAATTTTTATCGTTATGTCGCCACTTTATTTCCTTGGATTTTGTATGCTAAGGCGGATTAAAAAATAATTTTACAAAATTTTGCCGCAGATTTGGCTGCGATGAAATTTTACTACGATAGAATTCTACTAAAAATTTCATCGCAAAATTTAGCACGAAGACAGAATTTAGCGGAAATTTAAACTTTATCAAAGTAAAATTCTACCGCATTAAAATCGTATCGCAATAAAATTTCATAATTTTAGGCGCAGATCGCACGCCCTAAAGTAATATATGTCTTTTATACGCGTAACGCACGGCTTACAAAAATACCAGTGTGCCTGTGAACTTTCGATGCAATGCCCCCCCTTTATTTGACAAAAGCCATAGCAATTTTACATAGCGTCTGTAAAATCCTACCGCTAAAATCCATCTTTAAATCTCGCGCGCTCAGCACATATCGACGCAGAATTTTATCCACGCAATTCGGCGCGAAATTCAAAGCCAAATTTCACATCACATTCTACGGCAAAATTCCAAGACATAGCTCTATCATAATAAAATTTTGCCAAAATAAAACTCTAATTGATGCCAAAGCCTAAGTGCGGAATTTAAATCAAATTTAAAGCTACAAGCTCCACGCTACGCAGCTAATTAAATTTCATAGCCTAAATTTTGTCGCGTTTAAATTTAGCCGTCCACGCGCCGTATTAAAATTCCGCCCGCTGCCGCCGCGGCTAAATTTAACTACCGCGCTAAATTCTGCGCCCTCGCCTGCTGGAATTTAATCTCGCGCCCCGCTTCGTGCGGCGTAGAATTCCCGCCTAAACTCGGCAAACCGCCCGTGCATGATCGCCTCTCTCATATCCGCGGCAAGGCGCAGGTAGAAGTGCAGATTGTGAATGCTCGCGAGGCGGTAAAAGCTAAGCTCGCGCGCGCGAAATAGATGATTTAGGTAGCCGCGGCTGAAGCGTTTGCACGTGTAGCAGTCGCAGTGCGGATCGATCGGATCGTGATCGCTGATAAAGCCCGCATTTTTGATGCTGATCTTGCCGAAGCTCGTAAATAGCGTGCCGTTGCGGGCGTTGCGCGTAGGCATCACGCAGTCGAACATATCTACGCCGCGAGCGACGTTTTCGACGAGATCCTCGGGAGTGCCGACCCCCATCAAATACCGCGGGCGCGCCGCATCGACGTATGGCATCATAGCCTCTACCGTGTCGTACATCAGTTCATTTTTCTCGCCCACGCTAAGCCCTCCGATCGCAAGCCCATCAAAGCTCATCTCGCACAGCGCTTCGGCGCAAAATTTGCGCGCCTGCGCATCGGTGCCGCCTTGGATGATACCAAAGATGTTTTGATGCGCGTGCAGGCCGCGAGATTTCATGGCCTCGTGATAATCTATCGCCTCGCGAGCCCATTTTATCGTGCGCGCAACGCTTAGATCGATACGCTTTTTAAGCCGCGATCTATCATCGCTGCTAAGTGCGCCAGGCTCGCGCGGCAGCTCCACCAAGTCGTCTAAAATCATCATAATATCGGAGTTTAGCTCATACTGTATATCGAGCACCGAGCGCGGCGTGAAATAATGCATGCTGCCGTCGATGTGGCTTTTAAATTTTATGCCGCCCTCGTCGTTTTTGGTGTTTGCGCGCAGACTGAAAGCCTGAAAGCCGCCGCTGTCGGTCAAAAAGCTGCGAGGAAATTTCGTAAATCCGTGCAGCCCGCCGAAGCCCGCCACCACCCGCGAGCCCGGGCGCAGATACATGTGATAGGTGTTGGCAAGGATGATCTGCGCGCCCAGGAGCTGCTCTACGTCCGTCGCATCGAGCGCCTTGACCGCGCCCACGGTGCCGACCGGCATAAAAACGGGGGTGCGGATCGTGCTATGCGCCGTGCGGATCGTGCAAGCGCGCGCCGCACCGTCCGCGGCGTCTATTTGAAATTCCATCTTGATCCTTTAAATTTAGCTGTTTGGCTTTTTTAGCCTCTTTTCGCGCGCTCGGCGCGAAATTTTAAAAAGCGATTGTAGCGAAATTTAAATTTGCGGCAGGTAAAGGCGGGTAAAAATTTAAAGGATATTTGAGGCGTTTGCGGATTAAAATTTCGGTAGCGGATACTGCCTGCGGCCGATAAACGTAAAATTTATCGGCCCGCTTATAATGAAATTTAATCTAGCGATGCAAATTTGACGGGGCAGCGGCATTAGATCGCGGCGCGCCTTGCATTATAAAATTTTAAAAACGCGCCGAGGTAAATTTTGCAAGCTTATGAAGAAAATTTCACGGCCGCAACGCCGTCTTTAAATTTCTCCCTGCCACATGAGCCCGCAACGTCTTTTAAATTTGAAACTTCGCTCTTTTCATCGCGCGCGCTAGAAAATCCGCTAAATTTATTACCGCACAGTTGCTTTTCGCACGGCACGCCGTCGCCGTCGCCGTCGGTGTGCTGAGTACCGCCTTCCTGTGCCCTGCCACACTCTCGCAAATACCGCATCGCCTCTTCGCAGCTGCTAAACTGCGAGCAATAGGTCTTGGCGTTGCAATCAAGCCCCAAAGCAAGACTAGCCAATACCGAAAACAATAAAACTAATTTCATCGTCTTTCCTTAAAATTTTGATGGAATTGTATGGATAAATAGATAAATAATTAATAAAATAGTAAATTTAACCGCAAACGGCGCAGATTTGACCGCTTGCGACGTTTTATTCGGCGGCTGTGTCTAAAGAAATTTAGCGGCTTTAGAGTTTATCTTTGCACTACTTTCAAAAGCCGCGACGCACTATGCCGCTAGGCGCTTTTACGCGCGCGAGGCTTTCTTTTCGCAGGAATACTTTTTGCAGGAGCGCTTTTACCGTCCGATAAATTTTCCAAGGCTAAATTTGCTACGGATCTCTTTCTGCCCCTGCTCTTTGCTTTTCTATTTTGCAAAAACTCGCTGTACGGCGAGCCGTAAAGGCTAGCGTGCCAGATCGCGCTTGCCAGCATCACTGCACCCGAAACTTTATGCAGCTGCGACATGCGCGAGTTCATATTAAGCGCGGTTAGAGCCGTGATACCCATACTTACTCCGAGCGCCGTTTTAGCCGCTTTGCGCTGAAAGTTTAGATCCAAAATTTTATCTTCAATGCTCAAATTTTACCCCTTTGATGGAATTTAGTAGTAGTCCTATCGTCGTGCCGTTATGCAGCAGCGCCGTAGCTACGGGACTTAGCGCGCCGAAGGTCGCCAAAAATAAAATGATCGAATTTATCCCCACGGTGGCGTTGAAATTTCGATTTACGAGCCGCAGCGTGTCGTTGGCCAGTGCCTTTACCTGCGCGACGCCCTCGATATCGTTTTTCAAAAGCCCGATCTGAGCGGAAGCCTTGGCGATCTCGGCGCCGTTTAGCATGCTGATGCCGATGTCTGCCTTCATCAGGCTCGGCGCATCGTTTATGCCGTCGCCCACGAAGACCACCTTCCGCCCCTCGGCTTTTAACTGCTCTAATATTTCGGTCTTTTGCGTCGGCAGCAGCTCGCCGTAATAGCGATCTACGCCGAGTTTTTTGGCTACGGCGCGGGCTTTTGATTTCACGTCGCCGCTTAGCATGACGATCTGCTCTGCACCCAGCTCGCGGAGCCTAGCGATGACGGCGCGAGCGTTTGCGCGCACTTCATCCCTAAGTCCGATGAGCCCCAAAAGTCTGCCGTCAAATGCGATGTAAAGCAGCGCGAGCCCCTTTTGCATTGCAAGATCGATGGTCCCTTCATGTGCCGCAAACGAGATCATCTCGTCGTCCTCTAGGAAGTGGCGCGAGCCTATGATGAGCTTTTTGCCCTCGATGCTTGTTTTAACGCCGTGAGCGACGACGAATTCAACCTCGTCGTGGTGTTTGTGGATAAAACCGTGCTTTTTAGCCGCATCCACGATCGCCTCGGCTACGGGATGAAAGTAATGCTCCTCCGCGCTCGCGGTTAAATTTAAAATATCGTTTTTACTAAAGCGCTCGTCAAATGATATGATCTCGGCGACCTCCAGGTTACCGTACGTAAGCGTGCCCGTCTTATCAAATACGAAGGTATCGGCGGCCGCAAGCGACTCAAGAGCCTTGGCGCCTTTAATCAAAATCCCGTTCTTGCCCGCTTTTGAGATGCTTGACTTAAAAGCAACCGGCGTAGGCAGCTTAAGCGCGCAAGAGTAATCCGCCTGCAGCACCGAAGCCACACTCATAAAATTTCGATTTATCAGATAGGACACGCCCGCAAGCCCGAAGGTTACCGGAACGAGCTTGTCGGCTAAGTGAGTCGTATGCATGCCGATGCTGGAGCGCTCGTTAAGAGATGCCGTGATGTAGTGCTTGATACGCTGCGTGGAGGTATTTTCGCCGACGTTTTCCGCCCAGATACGGATCCTGCCCTCCTCCACGATCGTACCGCTTAAAACGCTATCGCCGCGAGATTTTTTCACCGCGACCGACTCGCCCGTCATATTGGCTTGATTTATCATCGCTTCGCCGCTTACGACATGCCCGTCCACGGCTATGACGTCGCCTGCGCCCACGACCACAATGTCGCCCACCTTTAGCTTGGAGGTAGCGATTTTGATCTCGGTCTTTTTGCCGTTCTGATCTATCTCGACCCATGCCTCGGCGATGTCCGGGCGGGCGAGCTCGCGGATCAGATCGTCGCTTTTATAAACGGTGCTTTCCTCCATATATTCGCCAAGAGCGAGCATCGCGTTGGTGCTGTTTGCGGCAAAGATATCTCCGCGCGCGAGCGAAATCCCAACAGCAGCAGCTTCCAAGCCCTTTGAAGTAAGCCCGTGACGGAAGCTTTCTTTAATGCCCTCTTTTAAGATAGGCATACACGCTACGATGCTAAATGCGCGCGCTAAAGGCGAAGTGCGAAAGATTAAATTCCCTCCCAATGCGAGAAGCGCTAAAATAAATTCGTTTTTGCTTGGCAAATTTTTATGGTTAGCGGGGATAATTGATTTTAGCTCGCTTAAATTTAAATCTTCAAGTTGCTTTAGAATTCCTACCTTATTTACGCATGCGTCAAGCTTAAGGATCAAAGAGCCGATTTTAGCGTTAAATCTAGCTTCAGTTACGCCCTCAAGCCTCGCAGCAGCTTTTTGCAGTGCGCTCACATCGATGTCTCTAAAACCGACGATCTTTAGCCGTAGTCTAGTTTTAGTCTCATGTAAAATTTTAAAATTTTGCATCGACTACTCTTGCATCTCTGCCTTGGCGTCTTCGAATCGCTCCTTCATCTCTTCAACGCCCATCTGAAACATCTCGGTACCCTTTGCGATGAGCTTAAAAAGCTTTTTTTGCGCATTTTCGTCGGTTAGAAAATAGGTTGCCGCAGCACCCAGAACGATACCTGTGATAAATGAGTTGCTACCAAATAAGCCGTTCGCGTTTTGCCTGCCACCCAGGGAATTAAAAATTCCACCGGAAGCGGAGCCCTGAGTAGAATTTACATCGCTTGAGCTTTGAGCGGCGGAATCTTTATTATCCGAGTTATTGCTGGAAGCAGAACTATTAAAAGGTGCAGAATTTACCCGCTCGTTTATCCATTTTGCCCAGCCGCCAAGCTTATCATCGCCGGCAAAGCCGTCCGCAGAGCCTCCATCGTATCTCTTGCCGCCGAAATCGTAATCGTCAAGAATTTCTTTCAAATCTTTTTTAGTGATATATGGATTACTCATCTTTTGCCTTAAGGATCAAATTTCTACCCGCAATGAGCGCGCCTACACATACTGCGACGCCTGCCGCTGCGCGTAGATACTCGCCTTGTACGAGCTTATTTGCACTGTAAATCGCGCCACCGCCGATGATACCGCCGCTTAGCGCAATATCCAGCGCATCGCGAATCGCTTTAGATTTGCTCTTGCCTTCTTTGGCTTTAACGAGCTCTACGGCGCAACCGCCGATCGCCCCTGCTATAGCGCCGCTTAAAACGTGATCCAGCGGCGAACGCTGTGTCGTAAGTGATCTATTCATCTAGGCCTCTATTTTTCTGATTTATCGTCTGCGGACGTAAATTTAGCCGAAGAATTATCGTCCATTTTTACGATCTGCGGGATATTAAGCGGAGTAGTAGATGCTGCGGATGTCTCACCTACCGGTGTTGTGCCAGTCTTAGCGCTCGCAGTGGATTTTTTAGTTCTTTTGAATCCCGGTTTTGGTCCCGGCTTTTTTCTGGTTTTTTTTGCAGTGCTAGTCTCAGTGCTGGCGCTACTTGTCGCAGCTTTTTTGCTACCAGACTTTCTTTTACTTTTTACCGCCTCAGCGACATCGTCTAGGCCTTCTTTGGCTTCCGCAAAAATTTCTTTCGATTTTTTGCTTAATTTTTCTGCTCCGCCTTTGACGCTATTTTTTAGCTCCTCGACGCTTTTGCTATTTACGATTTTATTCGCACCTTCTTTGATTTTATCTCGATTGTTATAAGCGTAAACCGCCGCGCAACCAAGCGCAAAACCTGCTAGAAATGGGATCGGCATTTCATTCTCCTTGTGTTAAGATTATAAAGTCATTTTATCAACTTTACATAGATTTTGATATTATAGCGACTTTTTTAGATTTTTGCAATCCTAATTTAATTTTTCTGCAAAATTCCTTTAATTAAAATAGAAAATGCGCTATTTAAAATATTTTGCAAATCGTATTTTTGAAATATCCACTCTAATTCCTGCGGATTTTTTAAAATTTCATTTAACAAATCAGTTAAATTCAAAGAATTTAAATCAGCCTCGCATTTAGAATTTAATTCCTTTAAAATCGGCAAAATTTCATTATACGAAACCGCCTGCGCCTTATACAGCAGCTCTTTGAATTCCGCGTTCTTGCACGAATTAATTAGATCGTCATAAAACATCATAGAGCTTTTTTCTATCAAAAGCGCCGAAGCCAAAAACTCATTCATACCTTTTGCAACCAGTGCCTCACTGCCATTTTCAGGAGGCATAGCACCAAGCCTGCAAGAATTAGCAAAGTCTAGCATCCGCTCAAGTAATCCAGCTCGTAAAGATAGAATTTCTCCTAACTTTTTATCTTGAAATTTAACTGCGCCCAGCGAATAAAACTGTAAAATTTGCGCCTCTTTTTCGAGCAAAAGAGCGATATCTGCAATTTGCGCCTCATTTAAATCCCGAGATTTATTAGAAATTCTGTGCGATTTTTTGGTGCTACGCAATGCTTCTTCGTTCAAGAAATCGCCTCTATATTGGAATTTACAAGCGCTACTAGCTCCGGCGAACTGATGCCGCTTAAAAACTGCTCCCAAAGGTGCATTGGGAAAATATTTTCGTCGTAATGAATCGTCAGCGAGCCGATTAGAGAGTTAAATTTATACTCTTTTATCCCGCGAATTGCAGCTATTTTAGCCTTCAGGCTCTCCTCGCTCACGCTATCTCGCAACTCCCTAATTTTAGGACTTACACGGATACGGATGCGACCTTTGCTGTGGCTGATTTTGCTAAAATATTTATGAAATTCCAAAATATCGTTGTGATTTATTTTCATATTTTTCCTTAAATTTGCACCCAAATAATATCATAAATCATTTAATTCCTGCTAAATTTTGCGAATTATTTGCGTTTAGGACGAAATATTTTTATCTTATTTTCATCCGCTGTTATGTAATTCCCTCCCATTAGATCAATACAATACGGCACAGCAGGAAATACCGGCAGAAGGCACTCTTTAATCGCTTTTGGATTGCCCGGTAAATTTATAATCAGAGATTTTTTGCGGATCGCCGCTATCTGGCGAGATAAAATTGCCGTAGGCACGATCTTTTGGCTTTCTGCGCGCATTAGTTCGCCAAAGCCTGGCATTAATTTCTCACTTACCGCTTCGGTCGCTTCAGGCGTTACATCGCGCGGAGCAGGACCCGTACCGCCCGTGGTTAGCACCAAATCACAACCTGCTTCATCGCAAAGATAAATCAGCTTATCTTTGATCAGCTCCAGCTCATCTGGAACTATTTCATAAAAATACTGCTTCTCGCAAGTTAGCCAATCATCCATAACGGCAATTATTTCTTTGCCTCCTAAATCCTCATAAACGCCACCACTAGCGCGATCACTGATCGTTAAAACACCTATTTTTACCATTTTCCTCTCCTTTATTGGAATTTTAAAATTTAATCGAAATTTAGCGTGCCGTCTTGCGGCTTTTCTTCAGAGCTTTCGCTATCTTTTTCTGGCTTTTGCAAATATTGCTCTTGCGCGGAGACGCCTTCTTGCTCCACACCATCAGATTCGCAGATTTTTTGAACATCCTCGAAAGTTATGAACTCATAGACGAAAATTTGCTTTGAAATTTGATTTAGCTTATCCTGCATCGTGCGGATTATCTCGCTTACCTCGTCGTAGCAATCTTGCAAAATTTTATTCACGCTCTGCGCGCTAGGGGTGAAACTATCGCCCATCGCGAGCTCAAAAACCATCTTTTGCGCCAGCGCGATAGCCTGCTTTACGTCGCTAGCAGAATTTGAAAAAGCGTCGTTTTTATGGATCTGTAGCGCTGCCATGCCGCTTAAAAGCACTTTGATTTGATTTAAAATTTGGGTTTTGGATTCGATCTCGAAATCCTCGTTTAAAAATTTATCGTTTAAAAGCTCGATCTTTTCGAAATCAAACGAATACCAATATGCGCTAAGCGCCTTTGCACCCTGATAGAACGCCTGGATCTCCTTTTCGTATTCGGTGAGAATTCTGCTTTTTTGCACGCCGTAAAAGACTCTCATTCGCACGTTTTCAAAATCGCTAAGCTCGATCGTATCGCTGCCGCGCTTAAGAGCGTTGATTGCGGCTTCATTTACCAGCGTCGCTACCCCTGCGCCGCTAAAGCCCACGCAGAGGCGGCTTACTTTGTTGATATTTGCGCTGCATCTTTTGCCCTCTAAATAAATTTTTAAAATTTCGATGCGGTCTTTGTAGTTCGGAAGCCCGATGAAAACGCGCCTATCAAAGCGCCCCGAGCGCAATAGCGCATCGTCGATCATATTTATTTTGTTAGTCGCGCCGATTACCATCACGCCGCTATTTTCCTCAAATCCGTCCATCTCGGTCAGCAGCTGATTTAGCGTCGCTTCTCGCTCGTCGTTGCGCCCGATACCGCGCTTGCCGCCGACTGCGTCGATCTCGTCGATAAAAATAATCGCGGGCGCGCAGGATTTGGCTTTCGCAAACAGCTCGCGAACCCGCCTAGCGCCGACGCCCACAAAGACCTCGGCAAAGCTTGCACCGCTTTGATAAAAAAACGGCACGTCCGCCTCGCCAGCTACGGCTTTTGCGATAAGCGTTTTACCGACGCCGGGCTCGCCGATCATTAAAATTCCTTTTGGCAGCTTGATGCCGAAATTTCGGTATTTTGCGGGATTTTTTAAAAAATCCACGATCTCGATTAGCTCGTCCTTAACCTCGCTGATGCCCGCGACGTCGCTAAATCTCACGTCGCTAACGCTTGGCGAGAGATCGCCGAGATCACCGCTTGCGCTAGCGCTCTGACGCGCGGCGCCGTCCATCCTGCGGCGTCTAGCCAAAACGGTTTCAAAATAATACACGAAGAGAAAAAATGCGAACGTAAAAATTACCAAAATCGCGCTAATACCGCTCGTGCCATCATCCTTTTCTTTGCTGATTAGAGCGTGATTTGATAGTTCCTTAAGATCTACGAGATCGACTAAAATTTTATAGCGTTTGCCGTCGTAGGTAAAATTTAAATTGCCGTCCTCGATGTGCGCGCGTTTGATCTGATCTGCGCGGACTAGCTCGCTAAATTCGCGCTCGGTGATGTATCGCGAATCGTCTTTAAAATAAACGATCGAGAGCAAAACGATAAGCAGCACTAAAAAAATTAGAATTATATTTAGCTTGCTTTTTTTGATTTTATGCAAAATTTCCATCAAATTTAACCTCATAATCTCTTATCTCCATCCATTTTTTCGACAAATCCTCATCGCTTTCGATCCAAATTTTATCATAAAATTGATCATATCCTTCATAAAACTCTCCGTTTTTCCGCTCGATAAGCACATTTAACGGCACCTTGTGCGAAAGGCGAAATTTATAATTATTCAGCGCCGTTATGTTCTGCAGCATCTTTAGCCGCGCCTTCGCCGTTTTGCCGTCTATGCGGCCTTTTAGCGACGCCGAAGCTGTCCCTTGCCGCGGCGAAAAGATAAAGGCATGCAGATGCGTGAGCGGAAATTTTTTGAAATTTTCTACCGCTTCGAGCCAAATCTCTTCGCTCTCGCCCGGATGCGCGACGATAAAGTCCGTCCCCAGCGCGAACCCACGCTCCGCAAGCTCGCAAAAAAGCTCCAAATCCCTTAGCGCGGAATTTCGGCGGCGCATTATGCTAAGCATCTTTTGCGAAGTGTGCTGAAGAGCGATATGCAGATGCCGCTCCAGCCACGGCTCGGATAAAATTTCGCGAAAGCTCTCGTCTATCTGCGAGGGCTCGATACTGCCTAGGCGAATGCGGCGAATTCCGCTGATCGCGCCCAGCTTTTGAAGCAGCGCGCCGAGGCTCGTGCCTGCGGCCTTGCCGTAGCTTCCGATATTGGTGCCGGTTAGCACGATCTCGTTAAAGCCGTTTGCAGCAAGGCTCGCCGCCTCTTTTAAAATCGCGCTTTCTGCGATACTGCGCGAGCGGCCGCGCACGGAGGGGATTATGCAGTAGCTGCAGTTAAAATCGCACCCCTCCTGAATTTTAATAAACGCCTTAGTGTGATCCTCGTAGTCGCTTACCAGGTTTTTTTCGACACTACCCAGATCGCCGATATCGTAAAATTTTGACTCCGAGCCCAAAAACTCGTCGATCTTTTCCTTTTGCGACATCCCAAATACCCCGAAGACCGCGCCGTTTTTATACAGCTCCTCGCCGCGCGAAACCGCGCCGCAGCCGGTTAGCAATATCTTTTTACCGAGGCGGTTCATCTTATTTACGTAGTTTCGTACGTCTGCGTCGGCGCCGTTCGTAACGGTGCAGGAGTTTATCACGACGACGTCCGCGCCCTGCTCGTCGTGCGTGATCTCGCCCGATTTGAGGTTACTTTTGATAAGCTGCGTGTCGTAGATATTTGTGCGGCATCCAAACGTTTTAAAATAAATTTTCAAATTTCGCTCCCGGATCCGCTTCCTGTGGCAAAGCCCCCGCTTTGCGCCGCTGCGTTTAAATTTTGCGAGCCTTGCTGCTCGGAGCCGAGATCTTGCGCCGTAAAATTTCCGCCCGCAGCCGCATAATTTTTGCCGTTAAAAAGCGTGTAAGCAGGATAGGCGATCTTGATGTCGGGCTCGCTTCTTAGCGCGTCTAAAATTTCAGCCGAGATGTTGCTGCGAAGCCCGAGCGTCGCGTAAGAGTTCGTCATATACCAAACCGAAATTTCAATGCCGTATGGCTCAAAAAAGCTAAAAATTCTAGGCTCGACGTTTGGATTTTTGATACTGTATTGCGAGCGAAGCTTGCCCATCTGCTTTTTGGCGATATCGGTGTAGCCTTTGGAATACTTCCGCACGATATTTTTTATGAGATACATCGCCTTTTTATGGTTGCTATCAAATGTTAAAAGTATGCTAATGCCGTCCCAGACGGTCTTAAGCCCGCTGTGGGTGTAGTTTGAGATAAGATCGGTAAAAATATAATTGTTCGGTATGAAAATTACCCTGCCCGCGCGCTTGTTTTCTCTCCACGTAGTCATAGTAACGTCCTCGAAAATCGTCATCCTAAGCACCGAAATATCGATGATATCGCCTACGTAGGTCTCGCCGTTTTTATGCACTCTGATGCGATCGCCCACGCGAAAGCTGCCGCCAAGCACGATCGTAAGCCAGCCTAAGGAGCTCATAAACATATCTTTCATCGCAATCGCTAGACCTGCCGAGGCAAAGCCTAAAACCGTCACGAAGTGCGTCATATTCTCGATGTAAGAAAATAGCAGTATCAGCGCGATCAGCGTGAAATTTAAAACGTTGATAGCTTTATTTACGATATAAAAATTCTCGTCGTTTTTGATATATTTTTTCGCCACCACTTTGCAGAAAAACGACAGCGCGATGACTACGAGTATCCATACGGCGATGTTTCCCGCGCGCTTGATCTGCGCTTTTATATCGGCAGTCTGCACGGCGATTTGGGAATTGATCTTTTTTTCGTAAACGTCGTACGTGGTCTGCGCGATCTCGTACGCAGAGCTGAACTCGCTAAGCTCATAATCTAAGCTTTTAAGCTCCGCCGCAGCGCTTGCGTCCGTATCAATCTGCATCAAGCGCTCATATAGCGCCCTTTTTGCTTCAAGTTTATCGATTAAAGCTTTAATATTTTCGATGGCGTTATTCCGCTCCATCTTTTGAGCTTGCAAATTTCTAATCGTAGAAAAACCTGAAATTATCGAAAAAGGATTTGTAATGCGCACAGGCTCGGGAGTTTCAGGCATCGCGATGATATCTAAAAACGGAGATTTTTCATACTCTTTTAGCAGTATGAGCTGCTCTTTTACGGCGCGAAGTCTTTTTTGAATCTCTGCGATCTTATCGGTGCCGGCGCTCTTTTTTAGCTCCGCTTCGAGCTGGCTGGATTGCTTTTGCAAATTTTGATAGCCGATGAAATTTGAAAAGCGAGAGATCCAGATATTATTTTTGATCTCATCGTCAATAACACGGATCTGATCTTTTAGCGACGCGGATAGCTTAGAATTTTCATCTTTCTTCTCACTAGCAGCGTAGCTAGCGTTGGATTCTAAGCGCGTATGCGTGGCGGAGAGCGTAGAATTTACCTCACAAAATGCAAGATTAAAAATCAAAAAAATAGCTGCAAGCGCTCTCATTCAAACTCTTTCAGCGCTGCAATTACTTCATCTTTTGCAATCTCTTTGGAAGCGTAGAATTTGCCAATGCCGTCGGGCAGGATAAATTTTATCTTGCCGTTTTCGCTCTTTTTATCGAGAAAAAACAGCTCGTAAAATTCCGCCGCATCCTCTACGTGAAATTTTATCGGAAGTGCGAATTTTTGAAGCACTTTACGGATCTGCTCCTCCTGTTCGCCGCTTAGTTTACCGAGGCGGCGCGCTAGCGCGTTTGCCATCACCATGCCGATCGCCACAGCCTCGCCGTGCAAAAATTTTTTATAATTAGTAATTTTTTCTATAGCGTGAGCAAAGGTGTGTCCGTAGTTTAACACTGCACGCACGCCGCTTTCGCGCTCGTCTCGCTCTACGACGCCCGCTTTAATCTCCACACAGCGAGCGATTACGTGCGAAATTTCATCGGCGCTTTTTAGATCGTGCGTCTCGAAAAATTTAAATAGTTCGACATCAAAGCATACAGCCATCTTTACCGCCTCCGCAACGCCCGCCGCAAACTCTCGCGCAGGAAGCGTCGATAAAAATTTGCTCTCGCAATAAACCGCGCGCGGCTGATAAAATGAGCCGATTAAATTTTTGCCGAAACGATTATTTACGCCAGTCTTACCGCCGACGCTCGCGTCCACTTGCGCTAGCAAGGTCGTAGGAATATTGATAAAATCGATGCCGCGCTCATAAATGCTCGCGCAAAAGCCCGTTATATCGCTAATGACACCACCGCCAAGAGCGATGAGCGTGCTTTTGCGATCAAGCTTGGAGCTGAAAAGCTGCTCTAAGATTTGCTCCACGCTCGCGGTATTTTTATACTCCTCGCCGTCTGGGATCGTGATGATAAATTTTTGCTCGCAATCTAGCCGCTGCAGTAAGAAATCAAGCCACAGCCCCGCTACTTTGGGATTTGTCACGATAGCGACCTTGCCGCTAAGTTTTAAACTATGCAATTCGTCGATAAAAACGCTGTATTTTTTACCTAAATTAAGATCGATTTTCATACGCTAGCCTTTGATTTTTGGGTAATTGTAACATAAATTTCGATTACTTTTCATACCCGTAATCGCTCGGGATAAAAATTTGATGATTTTTGCCGAGTTTAAAATACATCTGATCCAAATCCTGATTGAAAATCGATGTGAGCTTGCGCGCCAAAATTCTATCATTAAATGGCACAAATTGTAGCAGATCTCGCTCACTACCTAGCGCTAAAATCGGATTTTGTCGCTCGCAAGGAATCACGAATAAACTCTGCTTAAAAAGCTTCGATAAGCTCACGTAGCTTTGCGCAAACTCGCCCTTTTCGCTCTCGCCGAAAAGATACAAATACACGTCTAGCCCTAGCTGCGAGCTGATGTCAAAGACGATACTTGATTCCTCGCGAAGCCGCTCGCCGGCACTTAGCACGACACTTTTACGCACATCTTTTAGCTCGCCCTCTCCAAGGCTTAGCACCGGAATTTCAAGCGCTTTAAGTGCTGCTTTTTTCGCCTCGAAAACTCCGCTTGAGCAAACTACCAAGCCTGCTTTATTTTCACTCACGTCGCGCTTTAAATTTAGCTCGCCCGAGTAATCTATGAGAATTTCAAATTTATCCCGCTCACACAGAGCTTTAAGCTCGCTAAAAGCGTCGTTTAGCAGAGGATTTAAAATTCGCAGATAAATTTTATGATTTCTAATATGCAAATCCAAAAACTCAAGCGCCCTAACCGTCCTAGCTATCTCGTCACCGCTCATTTTTTTCATATCAATTAGCGCGAAAATATTTAGCCCAAACGGCGATGGAAACTGCCCACTTTGCTTTTTTACTTCAGCAAACACCGCTCGCAGCGCACTAGGCTCACCAACGACCAAGATCGTATCATTCGGATATATCCGCGAGCTGGGCGTCGTTACGATGTAATTATTGTGACGGTAGATCATCGGAATTTGATATTTGGCATTAGAAAGCGTGCTGATTTTTTTATACGCAAACGAGCTTCCTACGGGCACTTTTACCTCCATTATCTCGCCGCGCCCAAGCCCGATGTTATCAGCAAAAACGGGGCTATCTGGTAAAAAACCGATGAAGCGCGAGGAATTTAGCGCGAGGGTATTTACGATTTTTACATGAGCTTCATTTTTATTATCGCGCAAAAGTCCCCAAAAATCGGCCACGTAAAGCTCTAAATCCGGAGCGAGCGTCTTTAAATTTTCAAGCGTTACTTTAGTGTCAAATTCATCCTCCATTATCACTATGCAGCGGTCAAATTCCTCTCCTGCTAGCACCACGCGCAACCGCTCAATGCTAGTAGGATCAAAAATCTCGACCGAAAAATTTGACTCGTTTTCAAGCTCTGAGGGCACAGCATCCATATTTTTAGCTATGACGCGATATGATCTGATGACATCTTTGATTTTACAAACTTTGGATAAAAAATGGCGCGCAAACTTTCCGCTTGCGATGATTAAAACTTGTTTCATTGCTATCCGTTTCGTGGTTTTGCAAAGATTATAACCAAAAACGGCTAAATTTTAAACCGCGCGCGGATAAATTTTGCGGGCGAGCTTAGGCGCGGCGACTTAAAATTTTAAGATCGAAATTTTAAAATCAATGTTTAAAATTCCAAAATCCGAGGCTTAAATTTTAAAATGAATTAAAACAAGCCTCGTTAAATTTAGCCTTGCTGCTTAGAGCGATAAAATTTCATAAATTTAAAAACGGCGCAAAATAGCTCGCACCGCTCAACTAAAAATTTTAAAGGCTTAGGGCTTAAAATTTTACCTCCGCAGAGAGCATGAAGCTTCTGCTCTCCCCGAGCGTTACGCCGTTTGCCGAGCCTAGCACGCTTTTTGGATCTATTCCACCCGCACCGTCGGCGCTAGCAGGATACATTCCCGCCCAGTATTTTTTGTTAAATACGTTATTTACGTTGAAGCGTAGCGTGGTCTTATCGCCTAAAAGATGCTCGCTCGTATATCTAATGCCGATATCAGTAACGAAAAAGCTAGGCGTGTGCTGGGTGTTTAGATCATCCAGATACATCTTGCCGGTGTAGTGGAAATTTGTACTGACCGCAAGCTTGTTTGTGCCCGGGATCACGTAATCAAGCATTAAATTTGCATTGATTTTAGGGATGCCGTTTGCGACCTTGCGATTAGCGCCCGCGATGCTTACGTTATGCATCTTAGGATCGATATAGGTAAAGCCTCCTAACACGCTTAAATTTTCGGTGATTCGTCCACCGCTCATAAACTCAAATCCGCGGTTGCGTTGCTCGCCGTTTATGCCATAAAGCCCCGTAGAGCTATTTAGATATGCGATAGGTCTGCGGATATCGAAATACGCCACGCTAAAATCGATCATATCGGCTAAGCGAATTTTAGCGCCGATCTCATGCTGCTTGGATCGATACGGCGACGTAGAAACGACCTCGCCTGCGCGCGGATTGCTGGTCGGATAAGTAAATGTAGAGCCCTGCTGCAAGCTATCTGCGTAGGTGTAATAGATGCTGGCATCCTCTATCGGATGGAAGATCAAGCTGCCAGCCCAGCTATAGCCCGAATCGCTATAGGCTTTGACAAGTCTTTGCTGGCGATTATTGTAGGATTCCTGCCTCATCCACGCCTTAGATGCGCTTAGCATCACGTCAAATTTATCGTTTATCGTGATATCATCTAGCACCGAGACGTTATACATATCCAAAACAGCGTAGTGATACAGCCCGCTTCCGCGCCTAGCACCGGTGTAATTTAGAATTTTAGGATCGTAGATATTGCCTATGGTAGGTGAGGTGTAGTTGGTGCTCGCGTTTTTATATCTATCCTGCGTCCAGTGATATCCGTTGGTCTGCACGCTGAAATCATGTTCGATATCGCCCGTGTTAAACTGCGTATTAGCCTTGAGATAGCCGCTTGGCAGATCGAATCTATACGCTGCTATAGCACCGCCACTGTGTTGAGTATAATAATCGCCCGGCTTCGTCCATTTCGCATTTGGATTACTTAAACATATAGCAGGCTTTCTATTATTCGGCAGAGCAGCATAATTGGCGCAATCAAACCCTTCGGGAAGCAAATAGTTTACGACGCCGTGAGTATCACGATCGGCGCGCTGGAACTGAAAGCCGCCCTCGAAATAGAGCTGATCCGTCGGCGAGTATTTAAATTTCGCGCTTGCGGTCGTAGTTTTTAGATGCATTCCTCCAAAGCTCTGACCAAGACCGCGCTCTGAGGAATCTACCGCTTTTGGAAGCGTAATTCCATCCGTGATCTTGCCGTTTATTACGCCCAAGGCAAACTGCCCCGCAAAGCCTTTAGTATTGTGCTCGTAATAGCTTGCTGCGGTCTCGAAAGTTAGATCGCCCGTCGGATAAAATTCCATCGTGACGCTGGCTAAGCGGCGCTGCAAATTTGAGCCCTTTGGCTGTCTGTCGCCGTTTGATCCGTAAAATACCGCGCGGTAGCCGAATTTTTCAAATTTATCGGATAGATCAAGACCAAGACCTAGGTTGCTTCGCGACATATAATCGCTCCAAATGATGTATTGATCTTTTACCGGACGCTTGCGCGTGTAGCTGAAAATCCCGACAGGGTTTTGCGCGCCGTAGAGCGAGCCCGCGACGCCGTTTTGCACCTGAAAGCTCTCAAACATCGCCATCGGAATCGCCGTCGTCGAAATCGTATAAAAGCCGTCCCAGAAGCTGTTGCCTACGACGCTACCCTCAAAGCCGCGCGTCTGCGGGCGTCCGACCGTAGCGCCTCCGCGCATCTGAATCTGCGCCGAGGGGAAGTATTTGACCGCCTCCTCATAGCCGGTGACGCCTTGGTGATTCATGATCTCCTTGCTGATCGTGTTGATCTGATACGGAAGATCCAAAGCGCGCTTGCCCGCAAGCAGGCCTTGTTGCACGTTTTTGCTCAAAAAGCCCTCGTCGATACCGCTCTCGCTGATATTATCGCCGACGGAATTTACCTCGATTACGCCCATATTCTGCGACTTTTCAGGCGCAGAATTACCGCCACTTTGCGCTGCAGCCAAACTACCGCATAGTAGGCACATACATGCCGCTAATGAAATTTTAAATTTCATCGTTTTCCTTCGTTCCATTATTTTCCCTTCGTTATGGATATATTTAATATTATTTTTTAGCATATTAGAAAAATTTTCCTAAATTTAGACTAAATTCGAGATATAAATTTATATATTTGTAGTCGCATTTTTTAGCTTTAAATTTTATAGACGATATACCACGATACAAAAGAAAAATTGCGCAAATTTATATGAAATTCTAAATTTTTAATGTAAAATCGCCCGTATGAAAAAACTAATACCGGCGCTTATGCAAGTGCAAAATCGACTCAAAAACTACAAATGCTTATATGATTCGCAGCTGATGCACCATGCATCAAGCCTTAGCTTTCACACGATTCTGGCGCTACTGCCGGTGCTGATGGTCTCGCTTAGCGTCTTTATGCAGCTACCAAGCTTCAAAGGCTACTACGACAAGATTATGGGCTTTATCTTTTCAAACTTCCTGCCCGCAAATCAAGCGAGCATGGCACACTATATCGAGGAATTTATGGCTAACGGACTAAGCCTTGGCGTAACCGGCTTTTGCGCGGTGCTAGTTACGTCGGTGCTGTTTTTCGGGGACTTTGAAGCGATTATCGCGCGCATTTCGCATTCACCCGAGCGAAGCTTTTTTAAGAGCCTAAGCACCTACTGGACGCTGATGACGCTCGCTCCCGTGGGGCTTGGAGCATCGTTTTATATCAGCGGCGAGCTTCAGGAGCTACTAAATAAAACCGAGCTTACAAGCTGGATAAATTTGCTTAAAATTCTACCCTACTTAATCGTTTGGGGGATCTTTGCGATCACTTATGCTACGGCGATCAACCGCGAGATCCGCGCAAAAGCGGTGCTTGCCTCATCGCTCGTAGCATCGATTTTATGGTGGCTTTCAAGACTGGTTTTCGCGCAATACGTCTTTTATAACAAAACCTATCTTAGCATCTACGGCTCGTTTTCGGTCGCGCTATTTTTCTTTCTGTGGATCTACATAAGCTGGATTTTCTACCTATACGGCGTGAAATTCTGCGTATTTTTGGACGCTAAATTTAAAAGAGGTGGCGAGCGCCAAAGCGCTTGAATTTCTGTGTAAGGCTGCGTTTTTCTATGCTTTTTGGATTAAAGCGCGTTTTCTGCATGGGCTAGAAATTTAAATCGAAATTTTAAAATTCTATCGAAAACGAGCGGGAAGTTTGTCTTTGAATAATCGGCATATGCATAGAAATATAATTTTAAAAATTTATGAGGTACGGCAAGGCTAAAATTTTAATCCCTCGCAAAGCGCTGTTAAGGTAAAATCATGCGCGATTTTAAAGAAGGAAAATATTATGAAAGACCGCGACAAAGAGCCGATAATCATAGAAAACGACTATTTTTTCAAGCTTACTATATCAAATAAAATCATGTGCGTGCTTATATTATTGTCTTTTGTTTTGCTAAATTTAACGCCAGAGCTAGATCCACATAAAGAGATGATGAGAAGAGCGTCATTAATGCTAGGGATTTTCGGAATTTTATTTTGCACGTTTTGGGAGATAAAAATAGCCTATCAAGAATTTTGCAATAAGTTTTTTACAAAATTTTATGATGATAAAATTTCATTCGACCATATAGACAAACATATGAAATTTAAAACCGAAATTTTGCAAAAAGACAATCTCGTATCAGTAACTTGGGCGTTGATACCATACAATGAGCAAGACGTAAATATATGGATCAAAGATATAAAAAATAGGAGAAAGAGAATGGTTAGGTATTTGGTAAGTCCAATATTCTTT
Organism: uncultured Campylobacter sp.; assembly: GCA_963522765.1. Taxonomy (GTDB): domain Bacteria; phylum Campylobacterota; class Campylobacteria; order Campylobacterales; family Campylobacteraceae; genus Campylobacter_B. Next base: position 35,503 of record CAUQZM010000009.1, read on the forward strand.
TTAATCACCATGCTACATCATTTCATTTTCTTGGCGCTCAACGGATTTAAATTTAAAAAGTATATATTATATAGGTTTAAAACGGGCATTATTGCGGTGCCGAATAATAAATTGTTGAGCGACAAAGACGTTAAATTTGAGCTCTCGTCTTTGTTCGGTCTGTATACGAGCGATCTACTTTAAATTATAGAATTTTTAAAGGAGGGCTAGATGGCGTTTATTGCGGAGCATATTTCTAAAGTTGATTTGGAAAGATACAATGTTGCAAATATTATAAATAATTGTTGCCTAAAATATGGCTCAATAGTCTATGATGATTACTACCTAGATAAGCTGGATTGGGTTATAGATAGACAAAGAGATGCCTGGTTTATGTTTGTTTGCAGAGTGCCTTTGCCAGACCCAAGAGATGGTCTTACGGGAAAAGTTATTTGGCTACTGCATTATAGAGGTAAAAATATCGAGCTTGATATAAGGCGAATTTATGACGAGACTACGAGTAAATATTTCACGGAAAATCCATTTAAAATCAAATATATATTCCAAAGCGTAAATTCTGACATTGGAGATATTTCAATGGATGAAATTTATGAAATTTTAAATGAAGCATTATTGGAATACGGAGATGATGGTATCGATGGTAGAAAATTTCTGCCAAAAGAGCATGAAGTCGTAACTTTTCTGCACGATTAAAATCCAAAGAACCAATGAGCTGCATTTAAATACATCTGATATTTCACTATCAAATTTAAATTTTCTACTGCGCTATAAAACGCCCCACTCTTTTTTATATTCGTTTATTATCTCATCGGGCGTTCTTTCTCCCTTATCGACCTTGATAAGATCGATTATATCTTGCTCGTTTGCAAACATACCCTCTATCGCGTGGTTACAGATGATAGATCTATTTTGCTCGTATTGTTCTACGCTCAGCTCGTCTTTATATTTTTCAAGTATAGCCAAACTCTTTTCTAAACTATAAACTTCCGGATATTTTTGCATGCTTTATCCCCTAGCAATATAAAATTTTATCAGCTGCAGCGTCCTATTAAAAAACAAAGCTCAAGCAGGCAGGCGCACTTTTTGCTACGAATAGCTTGCAAGTAGCCCGCACTTCGCCGCAGCTAAAGCAGATAACTATTAGATGACGGGAAATTTTACCGCAAGTAGCTCACAAATAAATTTAACAAAGCCTTTATCAAGCAAAAAACGAAGGAAAAGCCGTCAAATAAAACTGCTACTCCCTTACGATGAAAGCTCCAGTAAACTTGCCATTATGCGCGAAATCTCTCGCCTCATCCTCGCTCTTAAATCCACTTAAAAAGACGCGATAAATCGGCGCGCCATCTATGCTAAATTCTTTGATAATCGCAGGATATCCCGCTGTGCCGTGGTAATCGCGCTGATAAATTTGTGCGCCGCTTCTGTTTCTAAACGCACCGATTTGTACCATAAAATTTCCGCCGACGATGGTTGCTTTCGGCGAGCCTTTGGCGATAGTATGCCCATAAAAGCCCACTACTTCGAGCTTTACAGGCGCCGTACCTTTGGCAAATACGCCCACTAGATTGGCAGCTGTTTTGCTAAGATCAATGATGCGACCATCCACGAATGGACCGCGATCGTTGATGCGCACGGTTGCAGTAGCGCCGGTATCGCGATTCGTGACCTTTACCATCGTATTCATCGGATAAGTTTTGTGTGCGGCGGTCATTCCGTTCATATCGTAAATTTCGCCGTTGGAGGTGTATTTGCCGTGGAAATTCGGCCCATACCAGCTGGCGATGCCGATCTGGGTATCGCCGACGCTTACTTGCTCTGGATAGTAGGTTTTGCCGTTGATTTTATAAGGGCGCATGGTGGCGGGAGAGTTTTTGCCGATCTTGCCTGCACCGCCTGCAGACGATCTAGACGACGGTGCGGTGCGAAACGAACAACCGGCAAGAATCAGCGCAAAAAGCGCACTAAAAAGAGCGATTTTCTGGTACAACACCTGCGATCCGATCTTATTTGTTGAATTTTATATTATTTAGCGCTATTTCGTTTTTGTCTTTGAGGCTAAGCTCGTTCGCCAAACCTGCTAACACGCGTCCTGGCTTGCGCTGTTTCAGACGTGGTTCATACGCTTGAAACGCGCCTTGATTTACGACAAATTCTGCATATTTGCTTTGTGGGATATAAAAGAAGTACTTGCCATTAAGCGGCGAAATTCCGTTTTTAATATGCGCGTTGTAATCCTGCATTTGTGACGGCGAAATTCCGATCTGTTTTGCAACTGCGCTTAGCTTTGTGCCCGGAGCTACTGCGATACGCTTTAGCCCCCACGGCTCGCTTTCAAAAAGCAGGATTTTACGCATATTTTCATTTTGAGCGATGTAAGCGTATTTAATAATGCGCTTGATAAAATTCTTAGTCTCATTAGGAAGTGCGGGACTTTTTAGCAAGCGATCCAGATCATCGCTGCCAGTAGCTGCAATCGCATTTTTAAGCTTTTGATCGCCACAATTATACGCCATTAGCGCTAAATACCACTTGCCAAAATTTTGCTTCAGATGCAAAATATACGAAAATGCAGCATCCGTAGAGGCTGCGGGATCGCGACGCTCATCTACGGCGCTATCTACTCTAAGACCGAAATTTTTCGCAGTTGCCGGCATCAGCTGCCACATACCACCTGCGCTAGCGCCCGAAGTTACGGTGTTTTTAAGATGAGATTCTACCATTGCCAAATACAATAAGAATTCCGGAGCTTCGATGTTATCGACCTCGGATTTGACTAAGTAGGCATTGTGCGACTGCGAAGTCACGATATGCTTAAACTGCTTGCGATCGCTTGCATTGATCGCACGGAATATGCCCGCAACTACGTTTTTGCTCGATTCGTTATTTTCGATGCCGAATTGATTTAAAATATAGTCGTGATTTGCGCGCATCAGACCGGGCTGGCTCGCAAACGCTTCGCCCACTAAAAGTAGGGCTAGCAGTATAAATTTTATGGCTTTCATATCTCTCCTTTGATTTTATCGCCAAAAAGCCTACAGGCGTTTTGAGTCGTTATTGCTTCGACCTCTTCTACGCTTAGGCTTAAAATTTCCGCGACTTTTTCTACCACGAGTCTCGTAAATGCAGGCTCGTTGCGCTCGCCGCGATGCGGATGCGGGGTTAGATATGGTGCATCCGTCTCGATTAAAAGGCGCTCTTGCGGAATTTGCGGTAAGATCTCAGCTAAGTTTTTTGCATTTTTGAATGTCAAAACTCCGCCGATACCGAAGTAAAATCCGTATTCGCTAAGACCTAGCAAAAGCTTGCTGGCATTGAAGCAGTGCAAAACACCGCCGCATAAATCGCCGGCACGATCTTTTAGAATTCCAAAGCTATCTTCGTTTGCTTCTCGGATATGGACTATAAGTGGTTTTTGAAGTTGTGTTGCTAGATCGATTTGTGAGATGAAGGCGTCTTTTTGGCGGGAGATTTCTAAGGCTTTGGTTTCCTTGCTCTCTTGCTGCTTAAGTCTGAAATAATCAAGACCGCATTCGCCGACGCCCACGCATTTGGGATCGTCAGCATACCGCTTCAGCACCTCCATATCGAAAGAATCTATCTCGTATGGATGCACCCCTACGGCAAAATACACATTATCCCGCGCGTGCGAAATTTTACATGCCTTATCTAGGTCTGCTACATCGGCACCGGGAATGATGATGCTGCGCACGCCTGCAATCGTGGCGCGCTCAATCACCGCGTCCAAATCGGCATCGAAACTAGCATCGTCTAAATGGCAATGTGTATCTATAATCATAAAACTCACTTGATAAAATTTTTCGAAGCGGATTTTACGTCGTTTTGCAAAATCACACTTAAATTTAAATTAAACGCGGTATTGTAGCAAAAAATTTCAGATTTAAACTTAAGCTTAAAATTCCTTCAGCTTTGCCTTAGTTTTTTAGCGAATTCCAGGGCTTCTGCAGTAATAGTCTCGCCGCTTATCATACGAGCTAGCTCTGTTATTTTCTCATTTTCGCTTAATAACCTCACGCTAGATTTGCCGTTCGTTTTACTTACTAAAAAGTGTGACGCAGCCTTTGAGCTAAGCTGCGGCTGGTGCGAGATCGCAAAAATTTGATAAAATTTTGAAATTTTTACCAGCACGTTTGCAATACTCATCGCCTCTTTTCCGCTTAAATTTGAATCAATCTCGTCTAAGATCAAAATTCCCTCGCCGTTATTTGTAAGCTCCAAGCTTACCGCGATGAAAGCAAGGCGTAGGCGGTTCGTTTCGCCTGAGCTTAAATTTTTAAATTCCGTCTTGCACAAGCTAACGCAAATTTCGTCTGCGCCGCACTCACTAATCGCCGTAGGCTTAAAACTAAGCTCCACGCCGTCCATATAGAGCTGCTTTAGATAGGAATTTATAAGATCCTCGAGCCGTTTTTTTGCGCCTTTGCGGGCCTCGCTGATTTTTTCAGCAAGGGTAGCGGTGCTTTCACTAAGGCGTTTAAATTCCGCTTGTAGCTTGGTTTTTTCAAAGCTTAACTGCTCGTAATGCTCAAGCTCTTTCTTGCGCGCTTCAAGCGTAGCTAAAGCCTCTTCTACGCTTCCGTAGCGCCTATTTAGCGCGCTAAGAGCTTCGATGCGATCTAAAATTTTCTCTATGTCGATGTTTTCGAGCTCGTCTAAATTTAAACTTTCCTGCTTTAGCCTTAGTTCATTCATCGCATCCTCAAAAAACGCGCTATCCAGCCCGCTAAGACTTAGCGCTTCGATGACGCTGCGCTCCAGCTCAAAAACATCCTGCGCCCTAGCCCAAAGTTCCTCGATCTTATCTTTTTTACTAAGCTTTTTTTTGATCTGCAAAAGCTCCTCATATTCGCCGATCCTAGGCGATACGCGCTCGATTTTTTCAATCTCAAAGCAAGCAAATTCCTTTAACTCCTCGATCTTGCGCTCTTGATCCAAAATTTCATCCAGCTGCTTTTTTGTGCGGCTAAATTCCACAAAAGCGCTTTGAAGCTCTGATAGGCTTTGCGCGTGCGCCGCATCTTTTTTCGCAGCGATAAAATCAAGTAATTTTAGCAAGCTGTCGCTACTCATTTCGCCGGCGTTTTTCGCGCCTAAAAATTTCACGTATTCGCCGGCGATCATGCTCAGATTTTTTTTCGAGACCGATTGAGAATTTATAAAGTATCGCAAGCTACGCTCTTTTAGGACGCGAAAGGTATTTGGCGTATCATTTATCAAGCCGAAATTTTCCATATCAAATTTATGCTCTACGTCCGCTTCTATGAGCTCTGCCTCGCATTCTTTAAGCCCGAACACCGCTAAAATAGCGCCTATTAATACCGATTTACCCGCGCCACTGATGCCTGTAAATACGCTAAGTCCCGGGCCAAAACTAAGCTCGCTCTCGCAAAAACCTAGATTATTTTTAATATAAATTCTTTCTAGCATCCGCCGTGCCCCCATCTGAGTTTGGCTTTTAAAACGTCGAAATAATCGTAGCTTCTGCGTTTTATTAAATTTACCTTGGCGTGTGAAATTTTAGCGCTCACGCTGCTAAACTCCGCCATATCAAAAACGTCTTGCCCGTCGATGACGACGCTAACTTCGGAGCTTCCGGCGTTTTTGAAACTCACGAGATACTCTTTTGGCAGGATCAAAGGCCGCTGCGTCAGGCTGTGCGAGCAGATCGGCGTGACGCAAAATACGTCGCACAGCGGATAGACGATAGATCCGTTCGCGCTCATATTATACGCGGTCGAGCCTACGGCGGAGCTTACGATCACGCCGTCGCCGTAGTAGGTGTTGAAATATTTTCTATTTAAAAACGCGTCGATCTTCGCCATCGAGGAGATATGGCTGCGGGTGATTACGACGTCGTTAAATGCGGTCTTGCGGACGATTTTGCCGCTGCCGTTTTCCAGTATAACTTCAAGCAAAAACGGGCGCTCGATCTCGTATTCGCCGCGTAAAAATTCCTTTAAAAATTTTGCGAATTCGCTAGGCTGCACGTCCGTTAAAAACCCGAGAGTGCCTGCGTTGATGCCCAAAATAAAGGCGTTTTTATCGCTTAGTAGCCTCGCAAGTCCGATGAGCGTGCCGTCGCCGCCGAGGCTAATTAAAAAATTGGTCTTTTTTAAAATTTCTGCAAGCGTATGCGGCTTAAGGCCGAAAAATTCCGCGCCGTCCTCTTCAAGCAAAAGCTCAATACCTTGCGCTTTTAAAATTTCGCAAATTTGTTCCACGACGGGGCGAATCTCTTCTGATTTTTTGGCTATTAGCCCCGCGAATTTAAGGTTTTTATAAATTTTGTTTTCCATAGTTTTATTTTATAAAAAATTAGCTTTGTAAAAGCAAAATTTAACTATACTTGCGTTTTACAAATAAATTTAAAGGAGTAAAATTGCGAAGTCATTATTGCGCCGATTTGAGTAAAAACGATATCGGCAAAAGTGTAACCGTGTGCGGCTGGGTAAATTCTTACCGCGACCACGGCGGCGTTATTTTTATAGATTTGCGCGACCGAAGCGGGCTTTTACAGCTGGTCTGTGATCCCAAAGATAGCAGCTCGGCATACGAGGTAGCAAATACCGTGCGAAACGAATTCGTCCTAAAAGCCGTCGGCAAGATCCGCGCTCGCGGCGAAGGGCTGGAAAATCCAAATTTAAAAACGGGCGACATCGAAGTCGTAGTAGAAAGCTTAGAGATCGAAAATCCAAGCAAACCGCTTCCTTTCGTAATCGGCGATAAAAGCGTCAACGAAGAAACGAAGCTAAAATACCGCTTTTTGGATCTGCGCGCCGACGGAAGCTTCGATAAATTTAAGATGCGCTCCAAGGCTGCGATCGCCGCGCGAAATGCTCTTGATAGGCTAGGCTTTGTGGAGGTCGAAACGCCGATCTTAACGCGCGCGACGCCTGAGGGCGCTAGGGATTATCTGGTGCCTAGCCGCGTCTATCCGGGCAGCTTCTACGCACTTCCACAAAGTCCGCAGCTTTTCAAGCAGCTTTTGATGTGCTCGGGCTTTGATAAATACTTCCAGATCGCGCGCTGCTTTCGCGATGAGGACCTGCGCGCCGACCGCCAGCCGGAATTTACGCAGATCGATATCGAGATGAGCTTCAATACCCAATACGACGTAATGCGCGTAGCCGAGGAGGTTTTAAAGGATATTTTCAAATCCTGCGGTCGCGAGATAGTCACCCCTTTTAGACATATGGAGTATAAAGACGCGATGGAGCTTTACGGCAGCGACAAACCCGATCTGCGCTACGATATGCCTTTCATCGACGTAGCCGATATTTTTGAAAAATCAAGCAACGAAATTTTTTCAAATTTAGCCAAAGACCGCAAAGCCAACCGCGTAAAAGCCCTAAAAGTCGAGGGCGGCGATCTGAAATTTAGCAAGCGCCAGATGCAAGGCTTTGAGGAATACGTGAAAAAATTCGGCGCGCAGGGTCTCGCATTCATTCAAGTAAAAGAGGACGGTCTAAAGGGGCCGTTGGTAAAATTCTTTGAAAAAAGCGAGCTGGACGAGCTTATCAAGCGCTGCGAGCTTAAAGTCGGCGACGTCGTATTTTTCGGCGCGGGCAAAAAGAAAATCGTGCTTGATTATATGGGCAGATTTAGAATTTTCCTTGCAAACGAGCTTGGTCTCATAGATCCGAACAGGCTTGAGTTTTTGTGGGTCGTAAATTTCCCTATGTTTGAGCAAAACGACGACGGCGGCTACTCCGCGATGCACCATCCTTTCACGATGCCGAACAACCCCGATGAGCCTGATTTGGAGGATATTACCTCGATTGCCTACGACGTCGTGTTAAACGGCATCGAGCTTGGCGGCGGCAGCATCAGGATCCACAAAGCGGACATTCAAGAAAAGGTCTTTAGGCTGCTTAAGATCGAGCCTGCGGAGCAGAGGGAGAAATTCGGCTTCCTGCTCGATGCGCTAAGCTTCGGCGCGCCTCCGCACGGAGGTATCGCGATCGGCTTTGATAGGCTGATGATGCTGGTTACCGGCTCAAGCAGTATCCGCGAGGTCATTGCGTTTCCTAAAACGCAGCGCGCGCAGTGTCCGCTCACCAAAGCCCCTAGCGTCGTGACAGACGAGCAGCTTCGCGAGCTAGGTCTTAGGCTTCAGAAAAAGGAGCAAAAATGAAAAGCCTTTTTCTAATCATCGGCGCTCCGGGCAGCGGCAAAACGACCGATGCGAGTATGATCGCTCAGATGAATCAAAGCATCGAGCACTACTCCACGGGCGATCTGCTGCGCGCCGAGGTAGCAAGCGGCAGCGCTTTGGGCAGGCAGATAGACGGCTTCATCTCTAAAGGCAATCTCGTGCCGCTTGATATCGTCGTAAATGCTATCGTTAGCGCGATTAAAAGCTCGCCTAAAGACTTTATCATCATCGACGGCTATCCAAGGAGCGTCGAACAGATGAATAAGCTAGACGAGGTGCTGCGAGGAGACGATGATGTAAATCTTAGCGCAGTAATCGAGGTGTGCGTCAGCGAGGAGGTCGCCAAGGAGCGCGTTTTAGGACGCGCTCGCGGAGCGGACGACAACGAGGAGGTCTTTAAAAACCGCATGGCGGTATTTTCAGAGCCGATCGAGGATATCCGTAAATTTTACGGCGACGCGGGCGTATTTTACAGCGTAAACGGCGAGCGCACGGTCGAGGAGATCGTAGCGGACATAAACGCTATAATCGCCGCGCAGATCGAAAAACTGGGCTAGCGCGCTTGGATGGCAGCTTAAATTTTAAGCGCATCCGGCTTCTTTTTTGCATCGCAAGCGGTGCAGATCGCGCTTAAATTTAACGCGCCTTTAGCACGAGCGCGCTTTTAAATTTATAGCTTGCCGTTGCGCGAGACAGCCAAAGTTCAAGCGTAAATTTAAGCAGCTCGCCGTGTAAATTTAAATGCACGCGTCAAATGCAAGCGGATTTTAAATTTAATGAAATTCCGGATCTGTTTGCGGATGCAGAGATTAAAATTTTAAGGATAGATATGGTTAGAAAATTTTTAATTAGTATGGCTTTGTGCGCGGCTGCATTCGCTGCGGGCGGGTTCGTGCCAAGCGGTGCGACGGCGCAAACTCAGCCGTCAAGCGTCAAAGAAGCGCTTAAATTAAGAGATGATTCTTTTGTCGTAATCGACGGCAAGATAAAATCTCAACTCAGACGCGAACATTATCGATTTGTGGATCAAAACGGCGATAGCATCGAGGTTGAGATCGATGATGACGTTTGGCGCGGCGTGAGCGTGGATGAAAATACGCTCGTGCGAATTAGCGGCGAGATTGATAAAGATTTTACCAAAACGACGATAGACGTGAAAAATATCAAAATTTTAAATTCTAAATAAAGGAAAACTATGGATCTTTCAAAGATAAAAGTGGGCTCAAACCCCGATAAAATCAACGCGGTAATCGAGATCCCTTACGGCTCGAACATCAAATACGAGATCGATAAAGCAAGCGGCGCGCTCTGCGTAGATCGCGTGCTATACGGCGCGATGTTTTATCCCGCAAACTACGGCTTCGTGCCCAATACCTTGGCTGACGACGGCGATCCTGCGGATGTTTTAGTGCTAAACGAATACCCGCTTGCCGCCGGTAGCGTGATCCCGTGCCGCCTAATCGGCGTTTTGATGATGGAGGACGAAAGCGGCATGGACGAGAAGCTGCTTGCCGTGCCGGTTAGCAAGATCGATCCGCGATTTGAGGGCATTAAAGGGATCGCCGATCTACCTAAAGCGACGCTGGATAAGATCAAAAATTTCTTCGAAACCTACAAGCTTTTAGAGCCGAATAAATGGGTCAAAGTGAAGGATTTCGCAAGCGCCGCGGAAGCGGAGAAAATCCTAGACAAAGCGATCAAGGCTTATAAATAAAATTTACAAGCATCCTTTGATTTGGAATTTCGCTCCGCCTTTAAGACACTGGCGAAATTCCGAAATTTTAAAATTTGATCGGATTTGCAAAGCGCATATCGATCTGAGGATTTTAAATCAAGCTTGCAAAAAGCGGTCGCTTAAATTTTATAAATATCGCGCAGCCAGATACCAAGAATTTTAAATTTTAAGAAGGCGGCTCAAATGAAAAAGATTTATATTGCGCTATTTATAGCGGTGGTTTTTTCGCTCTGCATACAATCAATCTCCGGTTTTAAAGGCGTTAAAATTAGTATGTCAAACGATGCGCAGGGCATCCGCTTGAAGTTTAGCCCAAAGCTGAGCGAGGATCAAAATACGCAGATGCAAAATTTGGCGGATTTTTTACGCTTTAGCGATAAAGGGCGAGAGAATTACTATGGTATAAGCTTCTTTAGCGATATCGCTACGACGTGGGATTTGTATGAAAAGCTTGCGGACATTGATGAGCTAGACTTCGGCAGAAACGCGAATTTTATGACCGTTTCGCCAATTAGAGTGGATGAGGTTACGCAGGTTCCGCCCGAGATTTGCTTGCTTTCAAATTTAAAAAAGCTCGATCTGCAAGGCACGAGAGTTTCAAATCTGCCATCTTGCGTGCAAAATTTAAAAAAGCTCGAGTATTTAGGCTTGCGCGCTACCGAATTTACGGAGATTAGTGAAAATATCTCTAAAATTCCGAATCTTAAGACTCTGATTTTGGATCGTTGCCCCGTAAAAGAGTTGAGCGCGAATGTAGCGAATTTAAAGAATTTAGAATATCTTGAGCTGGATGAAACGCATATTTCGCAATTGCCGCCGCAGATTACAGGGATGAGCAAGCTGCGAAAGCTTAGCTGTTATCGCTGTAATTTTTTACATACCTTGCCTGCGCATATGGCGGAGCTGAAAAACCTGGAAATTTTAGATCTTACGAGCACGCATATAGAGACGCTACCTGATGAGGTTTCGAGAATGTCTAGCCTAAAGGAGCTGGTCGAAGATTTTACTTCTCCGCCTGAAAACATCATAAATTTACCCAATCTTGAAGAGTGGGGTCATATGGATGATGATAGATTGCGGCTCGCCGTGAAAATCCCGTCGCTCAAAAGGCTCCATATAGATTCGGATGTCCGGACAATCCCGTCTGAGTTAGGGGATTTGCATAATTTGCAGGAGCTTGATATTTGGTCTGAAAATATACAAGAAATCCCTGAAAGTATTGGCACATTAAAAAGCTTAAAAAAGCTCGATATTAGCGGATATAAGCAAGATAATCTGCCTGAGAGCATCGGCATGCTTGATGCTTTGGAAGAGCTGGAAATTAACAGCCAAACCATTACGAAAATCCCTGAGAGCATCGGAAATCTGCATAATTTAAAGGAGCTTTACATCCACGGTAAAAATATTACGCAGCTTCCGGAAAGCGTAGGAAACTTAAAAAATTTAGAAGTTTTAGATCTGTCCGAGACCTCGATCAAAAAATTACCGCAGAGTATAAACGATATGACGAGCCTTAAATACATTGATCTTCGCGATACCGATTTAGAGGAGCTTAACGTCGATTTTATCCGCCTTAGCAAACTTTACGGTATTAATTTGTATGGCGTTAAGCTTAAAAAGAAGCCCGTAGTTCCTAAGATAGAGGGAAGACATATTGGCATTAGAGGATATGAGGATTAAATTTAAAACGAAACGATGATTTGTCCGGCGCCGACATATACTGCGGCGGGATTTTAAGCAAATAATACAAGGAGATAAATCGCACAAAAGATCGCTAGCCGGATCAACCCTGCTTGCTAACGACGGCGAAACTTAGCGAGCTTTAAAGCCTCCTACGGGCGCCGCAAATTTAAAAATCTCGTGTGCCGCGCGAAAATAGAACAATTTATCTGTGTGGGCTCTTCCTTAAATTTAGCGAGCTTCGAAGCAAAATTTGAAGTTAAAATTTTTAAAGGACCACTACGTTTATATGATTTGTCGTCACAAGCGGGCGAGATAGAGCGAAGAGAATAGATTGCGCTCATTGCCGCAAAAAGACTCTCGCTGCCTGGAAGCGAGATAATCCGCTTGCAGATTACGACATTAAAATTCCCCCCTGCGATTTGCGTAATGTAGAGCTGTGCACCTGCGAAATTTTTGGTACATACGGGCGCTATGTTTTTCGGCTCGGTAAATTTACACGGGCAAAAAATTCGATCTCGAAGCGATGGAAAGATCGCGGACGTCATTGCAAAATTATAAAGCTGATGTCATCACAGAAAAAAGCCCTTGGACTGCCGCACCACGTAAAATTTGAAATTTACACGCTACGTAAAATTTGAAAATTTAAATGACATCAAATGATTTACTATCGCCATCCTTTTTAAATTTAGTAATAAATCTATAAATTTTGATTCCAAAGGCTAAGACGTCAAACACTTGATTAAATTTCAAAACTGAAACTCCCATGTGAGTTTATAGTTCCTACCTGGCGAGTAAAAGCGGTTGATACCAAGCCCTGTTTCTTGATCTATCAAACTGCTAGTTCCAAAAGGCCTTATTGATCTGGCACTTTCCCAAGTGATATATTTACGATCGGTTATATTATATGCGCCTGCACGAAGAGTTAGATATTTGATCGGCTTTACATATGTTACGAAGTCTATCGTGGTATATCCACCACTTCTCCATTCCACTTCGCTATTGCTTACAGGTTTGCCGTTTACGATTTTGCCACTTCGCGCTTGCTCATACCAATACATATTATAGGTGTCGTCTCCTTTTTTTGCAGCTACCGCAGTTACAAATAGATCCGCGCCGTATTTATCGCCCGGGCTTTGATAGCCTACGCTATAAACCGCTGTTCGCGGCTGGATCGCATTCATCGGCGTATCGGTTTTGCCGTGACCTATATCCATTCTGCCTTTTTGAATGCTTAGCTTATATCCTATATGAAAGCCCTGCAGAGGCTGCCAAATTTGATCCAAAAATAGCTTCGATTCGATCTCTATTCCTCTAACCCTCGCTTTGGGACGATTTACGTTTTGATACACGGAGGTAGGCAGCCTGCTTCCGCCGTTTCCGTAAGGAAGCTGGAATTCCCCCTTATATTGTAAATCTATAAAATTTCTATAATCCGTTTGGAATAAATTCAATGTAACGAAGCTTGGCGAATTATGAAGCGTAAAGGCAATCTCTTTAGTCTTTGCCGTTTCTTTTTTCAAATCCAAATTCGGATATATCGAAAAATCGGGGTGCTGAAACGTAAAGTAAATTTCATCCGAGGTAGGAGCCCTAAATCCGTTTGCGTATTTAAGCTGAATTCTAAAAAAATCGAGCGGATCGATATTCGTAGATAAAGAATATGAGCTTGCCGAATATTTTCTTTTTTGCGAAGCCAAATACACGGCGTTGGCTTCGGCATTGGCGTCTCTATGAGCTTTTATCTCGTCGTTAGACGGAGTGCCCGGAAGCGGCGTGTATGGAACGAACATCCCGATAAACAGATCGGTCGGAATTTTAGGCGTAACGCCCGGGGTATATGAGGGATTATGTTTAATCCTATCGTATCTATAATTGAGATCGAAGCCTAAAATGTCGTTTATTTGAAAATCATCTCCCACATAAAGCGCTCCCGTTTTGGTCTCGACCGGAATAAGAAAGCTAAAAGGATCGTCTTCGTGACCGCAAAGCGATACATAGTCGTTTCCGTTGTATAATTTACATTTATCGGCATACCAAGTGCCTAGTATAGGAAAAGACGGATTGGTATTTGATATGCCGAAAAAGGTATTCGCCCACCATTGTTTATTAATGGGACCGTATCCTTGCCTATTTACCATTCGCTTATCGCTTTTGCTATAAAGACCGCCGTAGCTTAGGGTGTGCTCGGTGCTTTTTATATTAAAATCCTTGGTAAGATCGAGATTGAATTGCTTCGTGTCGGTGATTAGATCCCTATCTTTCCAGTTATTATCCACAAATCCGTGTTGAGTAGGCAGTAAAAGATAATCGCCGTTGCTGTCTTTCGGGTTTATTACCGCATAATTTCCTTTGCCGTTAGGCGTAGGGGTAGGGGTAAGATCGTAGTGCTGATAACTCCACGTATTCATATCGAATAGATCGATACCTTTGGAGCAGTCGTAGTTATCGCAATTGACTAAGACATCCGAGACGCCGCCCCTCATAGTGTTTTCTTGCCCGTCGTAAATATCGGTATCCAGCTCCTCTCCGCGACTGTCCGTTACTATCGGCATAAATCCCCATTTTAGTCCTTGCTTCAGCTCGCCTCCGTATTTATCCACTAACTTTCCGTTTTCTAAATGAAGCCCCGCGGGATTTGAAATCCCCGCGCAGTTATCGCCTTCGCAATACTCATCCGTTCTCGCTTTTAGCTTAATGTGTTGCTTGTTATAGCTAAATTTTAAGCTATCCCATAAAGGCGTTTCATCGAAATTCTCGTAAGTGAACGAATAGTTTTTTCTTTCGCTTCTATCGTTGGTATGTCGTATGTCATTAGTCAAGGCTCCCCAAGGAGTTTGCGTATTATAAAGAGCAAATTGATTCGACCAGTCTATTCCCTCTGATTTTATATTAGACTTATCGTATCCTAGGCTAAATCTATCGGTATCGGTAGGCTGAAAGCCAAATTTTACCAATGTGCTTTTTTTGTAAATTCTATAAGGATCAGGCTTTTCTCTAACTTTTCTTATAACAGTAGGATCATATTTTTTATATCCCCAGTTTTTTAGTTCATGTCCTTCTCTATCGGTGTGAATAGCCAAAAGATCAAACCACTTAAACCGAACTGCAGCTGCGTGGCTTTGCCAGTTTTGTCTATCTGCGCTTTGATACCCACGTTTAAATCCGTAATACCAATCCTTCTCCGTTAGATAATCTCTCGCATCCTTTGTCTCAAACGCTACTGAGCCACCTAGCGCGCCCGAGCCTCTTTTTACCGAATCTGCACCTTTAGTGATATCCACCTGTCTTACGTTTTCAACCTCAACGCCGTTTCTAGTGTTATTAAAGTTTCCATATCCTTCAAATAGATCTTTAAAACCTTGCGAGCTTAATGTTTCTGCTTGGCGAAGTCCATCTATGCTTATATCTACGCGGTTTTCATCTACTCCGCGGATCGAGTAGCCACTAGCACCGAATCTTCCACTTTCGACAACTGAAACGCCGGTTTCGTGACGAACCATATCTCTACTGTCGCTAACTTGCTCTTTGGCGAGTTGCTTGGCGCTCTTTTTAGTTTCGCCGACTTTTTTGGTAAGCGGGTCGCTTTCTACGTTTCCCGTAACATTAATCTGCCCTAAATTTTGGGAGCCACCTTCGCTATCATCCTGTGCAGCTAAAGTGGCCGCGCATAAACAAAGCGCTCCTGCCGCTGCAATGGAAAACCTAAATAAGCTCATTTTGATCCTTTTATAATACTATTTCTCATAGGCGTTATTAAAAAGAGCAGTATATTAGTGAAAAATTCTTTAAATTTAAATTAAAAAGAATTTATTTATCATTTATAGTTATAAAATTTAATTAAATTTAAAGAATTCCTAGGCTTACGCCTTTATCTCTTAAATTTACATTTTTTAAAATTACAAATTTTTACTTTAAATTTAAAAGTATTTTCATGAAATACATGCGATGAGACAGTGAGTAAATTTTAAAATTCTAACTTCAGAAATTTTAAAATTTTATCATAAGTGAGCGGAATTTTATCTACGCGCAGTATATAGCTGGCATCGTGGCAGACTAGTATTTCTAGGAAGCTGCGCCTAAGATAATTTATAAAATTTAGAATTTTAAAATTCTAAAAAATTTGATAGCTCGCTGATTGCGTAGCCTTGTTTGCGCGAAAGCATGTAAGCTCACGGATTAAGGCGCGCTCGGTGCGATACCGTGTTTATCATCGATGAGTTCCGCTTCGTTTAATTGCTTGTATTCGTCGCAGCCGATCTGCTCTGCTAAATCGCATGCTTTCCCGTAAAATTCTTTTGCTAAGGATCTATCTTGCTTAATATGCCATCCATTTTTGTATAAATCCCCGAGATAACTACACGAGTCCGCATCCCCGCTCTCGCAAGTATTTTTAAGCAAATTTAGCCCGCTTTGATATAGGCTTTCTGCTTTTTGGTAATTACCTGCTTTGTAAAAGTCTCCCAGAGTCAAGCACGCCGCCGCCCTGCCGCCATCACAAGCCTTTTGGTATAAATCCGCAGCCTTTTTGAAATCCTTCTCTACGCCCCTGCCGTCTATATATAGATCCGCTAGGCGCTGGCACTCATATAAGTCGCCTTCATCGCATTTCTTTTGATTTATTTGAGCCTTCTTTTGGTACAAAACAGCCGCTTTTTTATATAAGCTCTCCGACTTTTGCAAGTCCTGCTCGACCTTGTCGCCGTTTTTATATAAATATGCAAGGTTATTGCACATATCTGCATCACCGTTATCGCAAATCATTTGACGCAAAACCATAGCCTTGTGCTTGTCTCTTGGGACGCCGATACCGGATTCGTATGAAATTGCAAGCAAATTGCACGAAAACATATTGCCGCCGTCACAAGCCTTTTGATGCAAGCTCGCCGCCTTTTGATAATCTTGTCTAACGCCATAGCCTTCAAAGTATAGTCCTGCAAGCTCATAGCAACCGGTCATATCTCCGTCATCGCAGGCTTTTTGATAAAAATTCGCCGCTTTTTGATAGTTTTGAGTGACGTTCCTGCCGAATCGATATAAGTTTCCGAGCCTATAGCAGCTTTGCGCCTCTCCGCTGTCGCAGCTGCGCTGCCACATTTTTATCGCTTTAGGATAATCGCCGTCCTCATAGAGCTTGTCCGCGTCTTCAAAGACTCCGCCCATGCAAAACATAGCTATAACGGCTAGATAAAGATATCTTTTCATTTAATCCCTTTAAAATTTCTGTAAATCTACTTGCGCATTAACGGCTTAAAATTCTGCATTTAATATTTTATGATCTCGGTTTGCGCGCGGGCTTAATGCCAAGCGGTCTAGCGCGCAAATCCGGCGCGCACTTAACTCTCTTTCAAAAGCTTAGTTAGTGCCGTGCCGCTTTCGTCGTGTTTGCGGATGTTTTTATAAATTTTACTAAAATAAGCTTCTAAAAATTCCTGATCGTCGATCTTATCTTCGCCCTTTTTCGGCGCGATCTTTCGGTACTCGCCGCTGCTTTGCAGCTCGAATGCGAGCTCGTTATCGCTTAGCTGAAGTTTTAAAATTTCTTTGAGCTTGTTTTGCAAATTTTCGTTGTAAATCGGGCTCATCAGCTCCAGCCTGCGCTCTAAATTTCGCGGCATCCAATCCGCGCTCGCGATGTATAGGCTGGGCTGCGCGTGCGCGAAATAAAAAATTCTAGCGTGCTCCAGGTATTTGCCGACGATCGAGATCACGCGGATGTTTTCGCTGACGCCCTTGAGCGCGGGGCGCAAGCAGCAGATGCCGCGCACGATGAGATCGATCTTCACGCCCGCCGCACTTGCTTTATATAGCGCTTTGATCATATCGCCGTCGACAAGAGCGTTCATCTTAGCGATGATCCTGCCGGCAGAGCCTTTTTTCTCCTCGTTTTTTATCATCGCTAAAAGCCGCTCTTTGATCTGCATCGGCGACATAGAGAGGTTGTCGAGCTTGCGGTTTTTGTTGTAGCCCGAGAGGATGTGGAAGAAATTCGTCGTGTCCTTATCGAAGCGGTCGCCGCAGGTAAAAAAGCTCACGTCGGTGTAAATTTTAGCGCTCGAGCCGTTATAGTTGCCCGTGCCTAGGTGGATATAAAATTTAAGCTTGCCGTCCTCTTTTTTGATGATCTGAGTTACCTTGGCGTGGACTTTAAAGCCCGTGATACCGTAGATTACGTGCGCGCCGGCGTCTTCGAGAGCCTTCGCCCAGTGCAGGTTGTTTTCCTCATCAAACCTCGCCTTAAGCTCGACCATCACCGTTACCTGCTTGCCATCGCTTGCGGCCTCGATCAGACTCTGAACGATCGGGGAGTTTTTCTCCACGCGATACAGCGTCATGCGGATCGAGATGACCTTTGGATCTTTTGCGGCTTCTTTGATGAGTTTTTGCACCGGATCGAAGCTCTCGTAAGGATGGATCAGCAAGATATCCTCTTTCTCCATAGCGCTCATAACGGAGGTGTTTTCGTTAAAGGGGGGCAGCGTCTTTGGCAGATACTGAGGATGGGCTAGAAAGGAAAAATCCTTATTGGAGGCGATCTCCCAAAGCCCGTCCAGCGTAAGCGGCACGGCGCATTCATATATATCTTTGTAAAAAATTTTAAGATGAGAATTTAGAAATTCTAAAAGCTCGGCATCGGCATCTTTTTCGATCTGGAGCCGCACAAAAGCCCCCTTGCGGCGCAGTTTAAGCCCCGCTTCTAGGATCATCATAAAATCGTCCGCTTCCTCCTCCTCGATTACGATGTCGGCGTTTCGCGTGACGCGGAAAGCTGCGGAGCTGATAAGCTTGTAGCCCGGGAAAATCTCCTCCGCATGGCGCTTTACGATAGTGCCGATCGGCACGTAGGTGTTTTGCGCAACCTGCACGAAGCGCGGGATCACGCGCGGAATTCTAATCATCCCAAAATGCACCGACTCGGGCGCGCCCTCATCGCAGAGCTTGACCGCAAGGGAGAAGCTGAGATTATTTAGATGCGGGAAAGGATGGGTCGCATCCACTGCGATCGGGACGATTACTGGCATTATCTGCGAGAAAAAAAATTCGTCCGCCACCGGCTTTAGCTCGGGCTGCAACTCGTCGTAACTTTTGATAAAAAGCCCGTTTTTGCAAAGCTCCTTTTGGATGCCGAAATACTGCTGCTCAAGCTCGGTTTGTTCGTTTCTTAGATAGGAGCGGATCGCGCGTAGCTGCTCAAGAGGCGTCATCTCGTCATCGCCGCTGGTTATAACGCCGGCGGTAAAAAGCTGCTTCAAGCCCGCCACGCGGATCATATAAAATTCGTCTAAATTCGTGCTGTAAATCGCTAGAAATTTTAATTTTTCAATTAGCGGGATATCCTTTTTGCATTGTTCTAGCACGCGGGTATTGAAGCGTAGCCAGCTTAGCTCGCGGTTTATAAAATTATTTTGTGTTTGCATAAAAACTCCTTTTTGAATATTAATTCTAAGATTATAGCCCAATTAAGATTAAATTTTAAAGTCCGAATTTCATGAGCTTACAAGAGGGGCAATTTAGTATTTAAAATTCTGCCCTAATTCCCTATTTTTCCTAAATCCTTGCACATTTGCGCGTCGCCGTCTTTGCAGCCCAGCTTTAAATACCGCCTTAAATATAAAATTTGCTCTTCCTCCTCCTCGCTCATATCAAGCACCCATTTGCACGCTTGTTTTATTGCGAGTTAAAAATAGCGCTTTCATTTCAGCCGCTCTAAACGATATAAATTTGAATCAGAAAACGACGTAAATTTTATCTCTTTGCTATCGGCTACGCTTTGGTTGCACTCTGCCGCGACCGGCATCATTAAGATCAAAAGCGCCAAAATTGCGGGATAAAATTCTTTCATTATCGCTCTTTGCCTCCTTCAGATTTGCCATCTTTTACTCCTTTGTTGAATTTGCGTTGTATTTATCAGTTATTTCTTCAAATGCTTCTATCGCACACTTTACGGGATCGTGTTCCTCCTCATCTCGTAAGCAGTTTTCTAAAGCTACCTTTAACGCGCAAGACTTTAGTTTAAATATTCTTTCTTCTTCCAAGCGTTCTGAATACTTTTCGCAAGCTATAGTGTAGTTCATTACAGCCTTTTTAATGTTGCCTCTTAAACCTATATCATGAATTCCTAGATTAAAACAAGAGGCTGCAACACCCGCCTTGCAGGATTTTTCTAAGGGCACAAAAGCCGCTTCGCGCATACCGAGTTCAATACCCAATATAGAACCAAGATCCGAGCATCCGATCATATCTCCGCCATCACATTTTTTAGATAAAATTTCTATTAGCTTAGTACACGAACTATATTTGCCGTTTCCTTTATCGCATTCGTTATAAAGATTTTCCTCTTCAGCCGTATGCTTACCAGCCATTACGATAGAAGCTAAAAATATCATAGAATAAAATACAAAATTAATTTTCCCCATACAATTTCCTTTCGACACCTTCAAAAATAATTTTACCTTTTTTTATAGGGTTACACTCTTTGTCTTTCAGGCAAGCTTTCAGTTCCTCGATATTTTTGCAAACTATATCTCTATCTTTAAGATCGCTATTACAAACTTTTTCAAGACTTTTAATTGCTGCTTGCATATTACCGTTTACATATATATCTAGCGTACCCAATATAAAACAGTGATATGTACTATTAGCATCACACAGCTTAATCAGATATTTCGTAGCTTCCTCTACTCGGCGTAATGATCGCAAAAGATCACTCTGTATAGCACATGAGCGCATATCACCGCCATCGCACTCTTTAGATAAAATTTCAACGAGTTTATTGCACGAACTATATTTTCCGTCACCGTAATCGCAGGATTTCAAAAGCGCTCTTTGCTCTTCGCTCCTCAAATCTTCTAACTTTATTAAACCTGTTAAAGACGATTGTGCCGCAGCAGGGATCGATACAAATGCCATTATAAATGCAAGTAGCCAAATTTTAAGATAGAATTTTTTCATTAGCACTCCTTGCCCCTCTTTGGATTTGCCATCTTTTACTCCTTGGTTGAATTTTCATTTTCATGGTATTCTTGATAAATTTTCCCGTATGCCTTTCTAGCACATTTTACAGGATCACGATCTTTATTGTCGCGCAAACAGCCGTCTAGAGCTTCTCTTAGTTCGCAAGATTTTAACTTAAGTAGTTTTTTCTCATCGGTAAATCTTTCGCAAGCTATAACATAGCTACTAAAAGCCCTTTCAATATTACCTCTTCTCATAATGTCAAATATTCCCAGATTGTAGCAGGACTCGGCTATGCCTGCCTTGCAAGATTTATCTAATGGCGCAACCGAGGCTTCACGCATACCCAGTTCAAAGCCCATAATATAACCCTCATCGGCGCACCCAATCATATCTCCGCTATCGCATTTTTCGGATAAAATTTTTATTAGCTTAGTGCATGAGCTATATTTGCCGTTTCCTTTATCGCATTCATTATAAAGATTTTCCTCTTCAGCCGTAGGCTTGCCAGCCATTGCGACAGAAACTAAAAATATCATAGAATAAAATATAAAGCCTAGCCTTGTCATTTCAACTCCCCATATAGTTTATTATAAATTTCTTTCATTTTTCCTCTTGGATTGCACTCTTTATCTTCCATACAAATTTTAAGTTCATCGTAAAATTCGCAATACTCATGTGCAGATTCCGAATCCATACTACATATTTTTTTAAAGCTTTTTAAAACCCTATCCGTATTTCCGGTGAAATACAGATCTTCCCAATTAAGGCATAAACAACTCGTCATTAAATTTGCATCGCAACTTTTAACAAGATAATTTATAGCTTCTTCGTCTCTATTTAATGTCAATAAAAGAAGCGCATTTAATTCACAACTTAAATAACGCCTATCGTCGTCGCACTCTTTAGATAAAATTTCAACGAGTTTATTGCATGAGCTATATTTGCCTTCGCCATAATCACAGGATTTCAAAAGCGTCCTTTGCTCTTCATTTTTAAAATTCTCTAATTCTATTAAGCTTACCAAAGGCGGTTGTGCCGCAGCAGGGATCACTACAAATGCCACTATAAACGCAAATAACGAAATTTTGAGATAGAATTTTTTCATTAGCACTCCTTGTTTTAAGCGGCGATTATATTTAAAAATTTTTAGCTGCTTCTTAAAATTTAAGAGGCGCGGCGATGCGATAAGTGCGCCGTAATCACGTCCCGCCTACGCTTAAATGAAATTTTAAAATTTCGCCGCCCGCTACGCACGAAAGCTCCATAATCCGCCGTAAAATTTCGCTCGCAACGGGTCTAAGTCGCGCGGGCATAATCCGTCGCCCTACTTCCCGTCTAAATTTAAAATTTCACTCGAAATTTCATCTATCGTCGCGTTGAAATCCTCTGCCAGCGCGCGCTTTAACTCCTCTTTCGCCGCCATCATATCGCGCACGATCGCAGCTTCAAACTCCTCTCGATTGAGCGCCTCGTCGCCCTTGGCAAACGCGAAATC
Organism: uncultured Campylobacter sp.; assembly: GCA_963522765.1. GTDB lineage: Bacteria > Campylobacterota > Campylobacteria > Campylobacterales > Campylobacteraceae > Campylobacter_B. The sequence goes on from CAUQZM010000009.1 coordinate 57,547, forward strand.
CAGCCCGAACCACATAGCCACGGCAAACGCAGGCACGCACACCACCGCGCCCGGGCCGCACACGAGCCCCGCACTACCGCTAGTCGCGCTGGCGCCCGCCTTAGTAAGGGTCTTCGCGCCCGTCTTGGCCGCAGTTTTAGCAAGGCTCTTGCTTATCAGCTTTGCGCCCAGCACGCCGCCCAGCGCCCCTAGCCCCGTCCCGCTCGCGCGATACGCCTTGCTTTTTAGGCTGAAGCTCTGCGTGACGTTGAGATCGATTTTCGCGCCGTATTTTTTAAGCGTAAAATTTAGCGAACTCTCATAATTTTTGACGTTTGCCGCAGCGATTTTAGCGATGTTTTCGCCAAAATCTTTCGGGAAGCTTTCGCTCACGAAGCTCGCAAATTTCTCATTCAGATACGCCCCCGCATCATCGTCCCACACGCCGTGCCACAACACCAGATAATCGCTCAGAAACGAGTAATTAAAATCCGCCATTTTCTGCGCGCTAAGCCTCGCGCCCTCGTCGTAAACGGCATCGATGTAGCTATTCAGCGCGGACGCAGCGTTTGCTTCCGCGGCAAAGCGCGTGGCGTTTAGCTCGCCTCTTAGCGCATCCGCCTCGCGCGCGCTTAAGATCAGCCGCTCGCCGCTTTGCAGCACGATCTGCACGCCCGTCTCGACCGCGCTTTTAGGACGTGCGCCATCCGCTTCGCCCGCAACAGTGCGCGTCTGCGCGGCACAGATCAAACACAGCGTGACGTAGGCAAGCGCGAAGATCGTGCCGCTAAAGCGCCCTATTTTGGGCGCGGACGTGGCTCGCAGCATAAAAAGCACGAATGCGCAAAGATGCAAGATCGCGCAATAAAAGAGAAAATCTCCCGCGCAGATCAGAAACAAAAGAGCTATTTTTAGCGCGCTAGGGCTCTGCGACAGCGCCAGCTCAAACAACGCGTTTTTGTAAAATTTCAAAGCATAAATTTCATTTAGCAGGGCGGATTTGAAGTGCGCTTGTGGCGCGGTAGATTTTAAAATTTCAAAAATTTCGGCTACCGATGCGGGGCCGGTCGTGGATCTTTCAGCGGAACTGTCGGCAGCCATACTCGTTGCGGCGGGATTTTGGGCTAAATTTTGCGCTGCGGCGGGGCTAGTCGTAAAATTTTTAGCGTTGATTTGCGATGTGGCGACGGGATCTGCCTTAGAATTTTCAGCCGAGGCGTGCTCCGCCCTAACGGAGCCCGCTTTAAAATTTGCGGCCGAAGCGGTAGGTTTTTTGACGGTGACCGGCGCAGACTTGACGGTATTATCCGTCTCGGAATTTTCGATAACTATGGCGGCGTTATTCACAGCGAAATTTTTAGCGGAATTATCTGTTGCAAAATTTCCGACGGGTGCGGAAACCTTATTCCTCGCGTAGTCTTCGGCGGATGAAGCGGTACTGACAAGCGGAGTAAAATTTATCGCGAAATTTAAAGAGTGTGCGGCTGGATCCGCAGCGTCCGCGAGCCGCAAATAGGCCAAATTTATGACAAAATTTACCGCTACGGCGAGTACGGCGAGCAGCAAAATGCTGAGTTTAAGCGATAAAATTCTAGGATTTTTAATCTCTTTTAGGCTGAGCTTAAGCACCGCCAGACGCATCAGAACAAGAGCTGCAGGCAGTGCCGCCAGCGTCACGAAAAGCTCCGCGCCGCGCAGATCCGCTAGACCTAGCGCCAAAGTGACGCTTAAGAGGATCGCGCCCGCGAAGGCAAAAACCCCGCTTATCAGCCTGCCTCTAAAAATTTTAATCAAAATCCCGCCGCTGCGAAATAGCGCCGCATTGGCGCGCTGCTTCGCCTCATAAAAAAAGCTAAATAGCACCCGAAATAGCGCGCAAGCCCAGAACGCGGCCAACGCGCAAAAGCCCGCGTCGTCCAAATCCTGCGCGTAAAGCGCGAAGCAAAAAACACTAACGATCAGCGCTAGCCTGAGCGCTATTTCACAGATCCAGCGGCGCGTCGTCGTCATCGAGCCTGTTTGCCTCATTGATCTTTGGAATGCCCATCTCTTCGATATTTAAAGGCGGTGCGGGTTTAAATTTTGCCTCATCCTGCCGCCGCTCTTGCGCTTCAAAAGACGACCTGCCGCCATCGGCACTATCATCACCCTCAAAATACGAGGCATCCTCTCGCTGCGCACTCTCCGCTCCTCGCGACGCGCCCGCTACCTTCTCTGCGCCTTGCGATGTGCCCTCTGCGCCTTGCCGCGCGTCTTTTGCGCCTCGCGATATGTCTTTTGCGCCTCGCAGAGTGCCCGCTAAATTTTTATGTACACCCTCTGTTTGAGGCGCGACAATGCCCGCTCTTGCATCATCTAAATTTTGATCCTTAAATTCTTGCTTTTGCGGTGCGTCCTGTGCCGCGCGCCGTGTTTCTGCCAAGCCCTGTTCTGCGCTAAATTTAGACTTGCCGTCCATTTCCTCGTCGCTTTCGCCGAAGCTAGGCATCTCATCAAAATCGATATTTACTCCGGAATTTCTGGCACTAGCGGAGCTTGTGTTTAAGCTTACGCCGCTATTTTGCGCTTCGTTAAAATTTTGAGCTTCATTAAAATTCTGCGTTAAATTCTGCTGCAAATTCTGCGCCGTATCGAGGCGCGGCGCAGCAGGCTCCTCAAAGCCCTGATCTTGCAGCTGCGAGACGTAGTCGAGATTATCGTTTTCGTTAAAGATCGCGCTCTCGCTGGGCTCGCCGCCGAAGCTCGTATCGACGAAGCGGGTAAATCTGCCCTGAAAGCCCACCTCGATCGTCCTGCCCGCCTCGCCCGAGCGGTTTTTGCCGACGATGATTTCGGCTTTTTCCTGATAGTCGTTGCGCCTAAACACGGGCTCGCCTGCGTCCTTGCCCTCGGCTTCCAGCCGCGAAATGCGCTCGCGCTCCATCTGCTCTTTATAAACCTCGTCGCGATAGACGAAAAGTATGATATCGGCGTCCTGCTCGATCGCGCCGCTTTCGCGCAGATCGCTTAGCATCGGGCGTTTGTTCGAGCGCGCCTCAAGCGAGCGGTTTAGCTGCGACAGCGCAATGATCGGGATGTTTAGCTCGCGCGCTAAGAGCTTGAGCCCGCGTGAAATTTCGGCGATTTGCAGGTGGCGCTCGGAATAGTTGCTCGTGCTAGTCATAAGTCCGATGTAATCGATCACGCAAAGCTCGATGTTGGCGTCTGCGGATTTAAGCTTGCGCAGCTGAGTGCGGACTTGGTGGATGTTCACGTAGCCGCTGTCATAGACGAAAAGCGGCATATTCAGCACCGCGTCGCAGGCGTCGTTGAAGCGCGTCCAGTCGTCGTCGCTGAGCTTGGCGCTCATTATGTCGCTTAGTGGGATCGAGCTAAGCGCGCTTAGTATGCGATACATCAGCTGCACGGAGGGCATCTCTAGCGAGAAAAATACGACGCCTTTGCCTCTTTGCAGCGTTTTCATCATCAAATTTAGCGCAAAGGCGGTCTTGCCCATGCCGGGGCGGGCGGCGATTATGATGAGCTCGCCCGGTTTTAGCCCCTTCGTGCAGTCGTTTAGGAAGCGAAAGCCCGTATCCAGCCCCACGAGCTCCGAGCCTGCGAGCGCCTTTTGGCGCTTCAGCTCCTCTACCACGTCAGCGATGATCTCGTGCGATTTTTTGATGCCGCCGTGGCGCTCCTCGTCGATGAGCTCGTAAATTTTAGAGCTGATTTTATCGGCGGTGTCTTTGCTGCGCACGGCTTCGTTTACCATCGAAGGGATCTCGTGCGCGACCTTGATTAGCGAGCGCTTGATCGATTTTTCGCGCAGCTCAAGCGCGTATTTTGGGGCATCGACCACGCCGCTAGTGGCTACGACCTCGGTAAATGCGCCATCGTCGTAGCGCTCGGCTAGCCATTTTTTAACGAAGCTCGGCGCGATCGGCTCGTTGTGCGAGGAGCACTTGACGATCGCCTCGTAGATGTCGGCGTGCGGCTTGTAGAAAAAATCGCCGACCGAGATTATCTCGCTCAGCTCGCCGTATGCGTCCTCGTTTTGCAAAAGCGAGCTTAAAATCGCACGCTCCATATCCAGATCGTATAAATTTGCAGGCACATTCTGCTTCGTTGCCATCGCTTCCCCTCGTTTCGCGCGCTTTTGCGCGTCTAAATTTTAAGCTCTATAAAATCGTAAATTTAATCCTCAGCCCAGGTCCGCTCTTTTGAAAACCGATACAGCTTTGAAGGCTCACTGCGGCCCTGGAACTATCGCGGCTTTGAAAGTTTTATGCTTCCGAAAGCCGCGTAATTTTAAGCCGCCGAACTCTTATGCCGCATATACCGCGGCGACTTTAAGGCTACACCCAAAGGCTGCGGCAGCGGATTTAAAATTTTGAAATTTCATAGAGCTTGAAATTTCTCTAAGGCTTAGAATTTTTTAAAATTTTAAGCCCGCCCATTAAAATTTAGCGCTTCGAGCTCGGGCGCCAAATTTCATGCCCGCTCCGCAGCGAGCGAATGTTGCTAAATTTAAACCAAACGTCGCGACTTGAAATTTTTCAAGTGCCTTAAATAGTGGGCTGAAGCCGCGGCATTTGAATTTAACATTCGCCTACTATTTCGCAAAACAGCCCGTCTATCGCGCTAAATCGCGCCGAATTTACGCGGCTAGCCTAAGCGCAGGAGCCCGCACGGCTGTCGTGAGCGTGAGCACATTAAATTAACGCGGCTGGTCTTGAACGTAGAATTTTAAAATTCTACGCAGCCGAGCCCTATGGTTTAAAATTTTGCGCCTTAAAATTTCGCGCGGTAAATTCTGCGCTATGAAATTTCACTCCAAATCGTGAGATTGAAATTTTAAAACGAAATTTCAAGACGAAATTCCAAGGCCAAAATTTTAACTCAAAATTTCAGCGTTAAAATTTCAAGCCCGAAATTTCAAATCAAAATTCCAAAGCGCATTTTCCAAAGACCAAAATTTAAAAACACCGCCTAAGGATGAAATTTTAAAATTTCAAGGCGCCGCCTCAAAGCGCAAATTTCAAAATCTCACGCTAAAACGAGCCGCACCGATGAGCCCGAGAGTGCCTTAAAACGCCGAGCAAACTACAACTAGCCCAAGCGCACCAAAATTCAGAGCCGAGCCGCCCAAGCCGCGCGTCATAGCGACATTTAAGCCGCTAGGCGCCGCAGCCCTCACGCTCCTTCGCGAGCCCGCACCTCGTCCTCGACCTCTTGCAAAAACCGCTCCACGAGCTTGCTCTCCTCGAGTTTGGCGACCACTTCGCCGTGGCGCATCACGATGCCGCGCCCGTTGCCGAATGCGATCGCCACGTCCGCGCCCTTCGCCTCGCCGATCGCATTTACGACGCAGCCCATGACGCTGATATTTAGCGGCGTTTTGATGTGCGCGGTTTTTTCTTCGACGATTTTGATCGCGCTTAGCAGATCGCTTTGCAAACGCCCGCAGGTAGGGCACGAGATGATATTTACGCCGCTTTTTTGCACGCCCGCATCCTGCAGGATCGCGCGCGCGACGCGGATCTCCTCCTCAAGCTCGCCCGTGATGCTAACGCGCATCGTATCGCCGATCCCCTCCATCAAAAGCGTGCCTAGCGCGATCGCGCTCTTGATGCTCGCGTGAAATTTTGTCCCGGCCTCGGTCACGCCCAGATGAAAAGGATACTCGCACAGCGGGCGCAGTGCGCGATACGCAGCCACCGTGCTCGGCGCGTCGGAGGTCTTAAGCGAGATCGCGATGTCGCTAAAGTCCTCATCCTGCAGCAGCGCGACGTTATACAGCGCGCTTTGCACCATCGCCTCCACGCTGCGGCCGTATTTTTGCTCGAACCGCTCCTCAAGCGAGCCCAAATTTACGCCGATACGGATGGGCAGGCTGCGAGCTTTGCACGCGCGCACGACCTCCTTGATACGGTCCTTACCGCCGATATTGCCCGGGTTTATGCGGATAGCATCGACAAACTCCGCAACCTGCAGCGCCAAGCGAAAATTAAAATGGATATCCGCCACGATGGGAAGCGGCGAGCTTTTTTTGATGCGTGAGAGCGCGTCTGCATCCGCTTTATCGAGTACGGCGCAGCGCACGATGTCGCAGCCAGCGAAATACAGGCGGTTAATCTGCTCTAGCGTGCCCTCCACGTCCTTCGTTTTAGAAAAGCTCATCGACTGCACGGAGATAGGCGCGCCGCCGCCGATTTTGACGGAGCCGACGGAGATTTGACGGGTCGGATAGCGATTTTTCAAATTTAAGCCTTTAGAATTTTTTGCGCTATTTTATTCAAAACGGGGTTAAAATTTAATAATTTGCACTCGCTAGCCGCCGCTAGAATTTTGCCTGCAGAATTTCACCCGCTAAATTTTGCTTTCGCGCTTGCAAAAAATTTCATTTCGCCGCGAAATTTAAGCAAATAGAGTTCTATAAAATTCCGCCATCTAATAAAATTCTAAAAATTCCGGCGACAAATGAAACTCTACAAAATTTGATGGCAAGCGAAATTTAATAAACCACGCAGCCAAGCAAAATTCTGCAAATTTAGCAGGCGGGCGAAGTCCTGCGACGTAAAATTACGAAATTAAGCTCTTGAAATTTCGACGAAATTTTAACCGCAGTATCGTCGCAGCGCTCGCTCGCGCAAAACTAGTGCAGTCTGGTTTATCCTAGCAGCGCGACATGCAGCCGTGAAATTTCAAAGCAAGTGGATGAAATATGAAAATTTTATTTTTAATTGCAGCAGTAGGGCTTTTTTCGCACGGCGGCAAATCCAAAAAAACATCAGCGTTCGTGTTTTTGCAATGCAAGCGCCAGTATTGCGATCTTACAGAGGCAGCAAAATTAAACCGCCTACGCATATAAATTGCGCCGGCGTGCCGCCTAGGCTAGCGCACTAGCTCCATATTCACCTTGACCCTGCTCATCTTGTCCTGCAGCATATCCATCACCGACTCATTGCGCGACGAAGCATCATCCGTCGGGGCTTCGTGCTGCTGCCACTTACTTTTCGGCGCGGCAGGACCCCACTGCGACGAAAATATCAACCCGCGCTTTTTCTCGGTCTCAGGCGCAGGCTCGTACGGCTGTGGAGCGGGCTTCGCCCAACGCTCATCATAACGCATCGCAGCACCTTGTCCTAGCGCATTACCCCGCTTTGGCGACGGTATTTCACTAAGCGCGCTACCACCAGAGCGCCCTATCGCACGGCTAGAGCGAGCAGATGTGGGAAGATAGGGCGCGCGGGCATTTTGACGAGCCGTATATTTCGTGGCACTCGAATGAGATGCAGCTGTATGCTCCATAGCGCCGGAACGAGTTGCACTATAGCCGTAGCGAGCTTGCGGCTGTGCAATTCGAGTCGTCGTTAATTTGCGAGCTTGTGCGTCTACGGTTTTGCCGGTCTGATCATCCGCGCCTCCGTGAGTTTGCGCGCTTGCATTTCTCCGCATATCTGCACCTCTGTAAGTTTGCTCCGTATCGTGAGCGCTTGGCGCTTCATCCTCATAAATGCGGGTCTTTGGCAAACGCATCAGCGTCGCGACTAGGCTCTTGCTAGCTCCATTCTGACTGCTTGATTGATTAGCCGGGCGCCTAGATGCTTTATTTCTCGCAGAATGCGATGCGAAATTTTGCCCGGGATTTTTAGTGAAATTTTTCGCACTTTTTCGCGTGGAATTTTTAGCGGAATTCCCAGATGCACGCGTATTTTTTGTGAGCTTGGGATTTGAAAGGCTTTTAGCATTTGCAGATTTTTTAGCATGCGGCTCGGTAGAGGATTTCACCGAAGTATTTTTACTCGGATGATCTTTGGCTCGCAGATTTTGAGATGAAATTTTATATTTATGGTTTTGCTGCGCGGCGGTAGATTTGTGGCTTTGCTGCGCGGCAAAAGTGCCAGAAAAGCTCGTCAAAATGAACGCAATTAAAAAAATACGAGCTAAATTTTTCATCGTTTTCCTTTCCATGGATTTTAGGCGAAATTTAGCAAAGCTTAGATTAAGCCGTGTTAAATTTAATGAGTGAGGCTATGAAATTTCAGCTCTAATTCCAAGCCGTATCACCAAATAAAAGCATTGATAAAGGCTAAGCTTTAAAAATTCCACAGCTAGAATTTTGTTTGGCAATAGAATTTTATCACACTAAAAATATGACGCCACAGCAAAATTTTATCTTGTAAGTGTTTAAGAAGGAGAGCTGAAAAATTTTAAAGTTTTAGAATTCTGCGCTTAGATTTTGGGCAATAGGTCAGAATTTAAGGTAAAAAGCAAGCTCAGATAAAGCTTTTAAATTAAAGGATAATGCAGCAAAACCGTAAATATGCGGTAAGATACGAAATTTGCGAGATCATGCAGTGACTAAAAATTACACCGCTTAATCGCTAATTCATAATAAATCACCGCACTTTAGACATATCCAAAAACGCGGCACATATCATTTTAGCGACGTATAGCTAAAACATCGCCGCACATAAGGCATTGCAGAGCACTGCAAAATCTCACAGCGCCACAGCAAGGCGTATAGGAGCGCCGAATGACGCTCCTATAGGGCTACATCATTCCGCCCATTCCACCCATGCCGCCCATATCAGGCATTGGAGGCATTGCAGATTTCTCCTCTTTGATCTCACTTACGGTCGCTTCGGTCGTTAGAAGCAAGCTTGCGACGGAGACTGCGTTTTGAAGCGCGATGCGCTCGACCTTGACCGGATCGATGATGCCTGCTTCAAACATATTGACATACTCGCCGTTTGCGGCGTTGAAGCCGAATTTTTTGTCTGAGCCTTGCTCGACCTTATTAGCTACGACGCCTGCGTCAAATCCCGCATTTTCTGCGATCTGGCGAAGCGGAGCGAAAAGCGCGCGCTTAACGATGTCTGCGCCGATAAGCTCATCGCCGCTTAGAGCCAGTTTTACGCTAAGTCCAGCTCTGATTAGCGCAGCGCCACCGCCGATTACGATACCCTCGTCTACGGCTGCTTTAGTTGCGTTTAGAGCGTCGTCCACGCGATCTTTTTTCTCTTTCATCTCGGTTTCGGTCGCAGCGCCCACCTTGATGACCGCGACGCCGCCGCTAAGCTTAGCCATGCGCTCTTGAAGCTTCTCTTTGTCGTAATCACTCGTAGTCTCGGCGATCTGAGCTTTGATCTGTGAAACGCGCGCGTCGATATCTTTTTTCTTGCCCGCGCCGCCTACGATAGTGGTGTTGTCTTTGTCGATCACGATGCGCTCGGCTTGTCCAAGATCGGCCATAGAAGCACTTTCTAACGTTCTGCCAAGCTCCTCGCTAATGACGGTACCGCCCGTTAAAATCGCGATATCTTCAAGCATCGCCTTTCTGCGATCGCCAAATCCCGGGGCTTTGACCGCGGAGATGTTTAACACGCCGCGAAGTTTATTTACGACTAAAGTCGCAAGTGCCTCGCCCTCGATATCCTCGGCGATGATTAGAAGTGGTTTGCCGCTTTTTTGAACCTGCTCCAAAACCGGTAATAGGTCTTTTAAATTTGTAATTTTTTTGTCAAATAGAAGCACTAGCGGCGAGCTTAGCTCGACTAGCATTTTCTCGGCATTTGTAATGAAATATGGGCTTAGATAGCCGCGATCAAACTGCATTCCCTCGACTACGTTTAACTCATCGTTGATCGATTTTGCCTCTTCGACAGTGATGACGCCGTCCTTGCCGACTCTTTCCATAGCGTCTGCGATCAGATCGCCCACCGCGCTGTCGTTATTCGCAGAGATCGTAGCAACCTGAGCGATCTCTTTTTTGCCGCTTACTTTTTTAGAGGACTTTTTTAGCTCCTCGATAACTGCAGCGCTAAATTTATCCATACCGCGCTTAACTTCGATCGGATTTGCGCCCGCGGTTACGTTGCGTAGGCCCTCTTTAAAAATCGCGTGAGCTAGCACGGTTGCTGTAGTAGTGCCGTCGCCTGCCTGATCATTGGTTTTACTCGCTACTTCGCGCACCAAAGAAGCGCCCATATTCTCTAGCGTATCTTTTAGCTCGATCTCTTTAGCTACGGTTACACCGTCTTTTGTGATCGCCGGAGCGCCGAAGCTTTTTTGGATTAAGACATTGCGACCGCGAGGTCCCATCGTAACTTTTACAGCGTCGTTTAGCTTCCTAACGCCCGCGTAGAGTTTGTTTCTTGCGTCGTCTGAAAAAATAATCTCTTTTGCCATTTTTAATCCTTTTTATTTAATTATGCCTAAAACATCTTCTAAATTTAAGATAAGAAATTTCTTATCATCTAAGCTAATCTCGCTGCCTGCGTATTTTGCAAACGCCACGGTATCGCCATTTTTGACGCCTTCACATTCGCTGCCGACGGCTACGATTTTGCCGGTCGAAGGCTTCTCTTTTGAAGCATTGTCGGGGATGATGATGCCCGAAGCGGTCTTTTTGGTCTCCTCCTCACGCTCGATTAGAACGCGCTTGCCAAGTGGTTGAAATTTCATTTCAGTCCTTTCTTTGATTTGTGATTTTCTAAAATTGGCACTCAATGTGTTTGAGTGCTAAGATTATATGCAAAATTTATATTCTTGTCAATAGTTTATGAAAAATTTTTATAAAACTTTAGTGATTTAAACTCAAGTATTGAGATTTCAAACGTTAAATTTTAAGGGCTATAATACTCTCAAATTTTAAATTTTAAGGGGACGAAATGAAAATTTTCGGCATAATCGCAGGAATTTTAATCCTGCTTATCGTAGGCGCCGGCTGCCTATTTTTCAGCGATTTTGGCAACAATCTTACCAAGCCTTACATAGAAAATTTGATCAAAGAAAAAAGCGGCCTTGACGTGAAGCTCGATAAATTCGATCTAAATTTCGGCGATTTGGATATTAGCGCTAATGTTGGTGGTGCTGCGAGCGTAAACGTAAAGGGCAAATACTCGCTTTTTGCGCGCTCTTTCGATCTTAGCTACGACGCAAACGCGCACGATCTAGCTAAGCTCGGCATAAAAATGGACGAAGGGCTGAGCCTTAAGGGGCAGATTTTGGGCGATCTTGGCAAATTCGGCATCAACGGCAGCGGGCGGATTTTTGATAGCAACGTAAAATTTTTGGCAAATTTAAAAGACCTCAAACCGCTTGATCTGCAAATCGATGCTAAAGCTCTAAACGTCGAAAAAGCCCTTGCCGTGGCTTCGCTGCCGATCTACGCCAAAGGAAATATCGACGTGCTCTCGGACATCAAGGCTAGCAGCGGCGGCGCAGAGGGCAACGCAAGCATCAAAAGTTCAAATTTGATCCTAAACGAATCTGCGTTTAAAGATATGAATATCTCCATCCCAAAGGGCGTGCAGATCACGCTAAACTCGGACATCACGGCGCAAAATGACGTCCTGCGAGCAGCAAGCAAGATCGATTCGGCACTAGGCAAAATCAGCGCCGAAAAGTCGGAATTTGATCTGAAAAGTAAAACTTTAAACTCAGATTTTAATTTAAACGTGCCCGATCTAGCGAAACTCGAAAGCCTTATCGGGCGTAAAATTTCAGGCGACATTAAAGCAAACGGAAATTTAAAAACCGATTTTTCTACGCTTGAGCTTTCAAACTCGCAAATTTCGGCGTTTAAAGACGCGCTTAAAGCGGATGCGGGAGCCAAATACGATCTAAAAAATAAAAACGGCGAGCTTAGCGCAAAGCTAAACGCAAACGATCTAGCCGCGCTGCAAAACGTCCTGGGAGTGAAGCTGCAAGGCAAAGCAAACGGCGAGCTTAGCGCGGCTCTAGCGCAAAATGAGCTTAAAAATCTAAGCTTAAATCTAAACGCGATGGGCGGCAACCTGAATGCGAGCGGAAATTTAAGCGATCTAAAGCTTAAGGCGAGCAATCTAAATCTGGCCGTGCTTTCGGCTCTGTTTTACGGTAGCGCCATCGGAGAGGGCACGATAAACGGCGATGCGAAGTTAAGCTTAAAAGACGGCATCAACGGCACGGCGCAAATTTCGCTCGCTAACGGCGTGATTTTTAAGAAATTTTTAGACGGCGCGACGGGCAAGAGCTTCCCAAGCGATCTGAAAGCGGACGCGCAGGCGCAGACAAATATCAAAAACTCCGTCGCGACCTTTAGCGTAAGTGCAAACTCCGATCTGGCGCAGCTTCAGAGCTTAAACGGCACCTACGAGCTTAAAAACAAAGCGCTTAAGGCAAACTACGCACTGCTGATCCCGAGCTTGCAGCGACTAGAATTTTTCTTAAATCGTAGACTAAACGGCAAGATTGCCGCGACGGGCGAGCTTTCGCACGACGGCAAGAGCCTGCTTGCTACGATAAATTCCAAGGTTGCGGGCGGCGAGCTGAACGGACAGATCGCGGGCGATGAAGCGAACTTTAAAATCCAAAATTTCATCGTCAAAGAGCTTACGACGCTT
>CAUQZM010000010.1:0-68381 GCA_963522765.1 uncultured Campylobacter sp.
AAAAAATATCTCGCTTAGCGGCGGAAGTTTAAATTTCACCGATGAGAGTCTAGCAACGCCCTTTAAACTACGCATCAGCGATATGAAAGCAAGCATCAGCGAGATCAGCCCGAAGCGAGCGGCGGATATTAAGTTTAGCTCGCTCGTAAGCGGAAGCGGGCTAGCGAGCATCACGGCGCGCGCCTATCCGCTGGATTTTAAACGCAAAAGCGATATAAACGTCGTTTTAAAGGAGATCCCACTTGTGCCCGCATCGCCCTATACCGCCAAATATATCGGCAATGAAATCGCGGGCGGTAAGTTAAATTTAAAACTTGCCTACAAAATCGACGATGGCAAGCTAAACGCAAGCAATGATCTAAATTTAGACCGCTTCGAGCTCGGCAAAGAGGTGCAGAGCAAGGATGCGCTGAGCCTTCCGATCGGTCTAGCGGTATCGATCCTAAAGGACGGCGATGATCAGATTGATATTAGCCTGCCTCTAAGCGGCGCGATGAATGATCCGAAATTTAGCTACGGCGCGCTGGTTTGGGGTGCGGTCAAAAAGCTGCTATCTGACATCGTGCTAAGCCCGTTTAGATTTATGGAAAAGATCGCAGGCGTGGATACGAAAAAGCTCGAAAGTATCGATTTTGAGGCGGCGAGCAGCGAAATTTTAATCAGCGAAAACTCTAAAATAGATGATTTAGCCAAGGTCGCAAAAGCCAAGCCTGAACTCAAGATCATCCTAAACTCCGCATATAACGAAAAGTTCGATACTCACGAGTTTAAAAGGCGCTCGCTGCAAAACACTCTCACGCTGATGTCCAATAAACAAGGCCTCTCCACGGATGAAGCCATAGCGGCGCTTAAGGTCAAATACGGCATCAAATCCGGCGGTGATGAGGCGATGGAGGAGCTGATAGCAGCGCAGAAATTTACCCGTTCGCGTCTTGATGAGTTAGCCCTTGCCAGGGCGGCCGCCGTGCAAGCGGCACTCGTGCAGCGCGGCGTAAGCGCTTCTCGCGTAGAGATCAAAAAACCGAGCGAAGCGGAGCTCAAACAAAACAGCTTTATCCCGCTAAACCTGGGTCTTGAAAAATAGCGTAAGCAAAATTTGGCTATACTAAGCGGACTAAATTTAAAGGATGAGCGATGATAAATATAGGAATTCGCGGCGGAAGCGGCAGAATGGGCACGATGATCTACGAATGCCTGAAAAATTTCGATCAGGCGCGAGCAAGCGTAATCTACACGATTGCTCCGCTTGATTATACGCCGAGCTGCGCCGTAGTAAACAGCTACGACGAGCTTTTTAGCGGCTGCGACATCGTGATAGACTTTACGATCCGAGACGGCGCAATAAGCTTAATGAAATTTGCGCTTTCGCACCCAAAGCCGCTTTGCATCGGCACGACGGCTCTAGGCGATGAGGGCGAGCGGCTACTGCGCGAATGCGGCGCGAAGATGCCCGTGCTGCACGCTACGAATATGAGCCTGGGCGTCGCGGTGCTAAACAAGCTCGTAGCACTTGCTAGCAGGAGCCTGCGCGATTTTGACTGCGAAATTTTAGAGATGCACCACCGCCACAAAAAAGACGCCCCGAGCGGCACGGCGATGAGCCTTGCGGAAAGCGCCGCGAGCGCGCGCGGGCTAAGCTTAAAAGATGTGCGCATAAGCGGTCGCGACGGGCTCATCGGCGAGCGCGGCAAGGACGAGATCGCCGTGATGTCGCTGCGCGGCGGCGATATAGTCGGGCGCCACACGGTGGGATTTTACGGCGATGGCGAGTTCGTCGAGCTAAATCATACGGCGACTTCGCGCGCGACCTTTGCCAGAGGCGCGATAAAGGCGGCGGTATGGCTAGCATCGCAAAATAGCGGGCTTTACGGTATCGACGACTGCTTAGGAATCTAGCGTTTGCGGCTAAATTTAAGAGGAAAAGATGCCAACCAAAGATGAAATTTTAAATTTTTTGCGCGAGCTCAAGCCCGAGCTTGAAAGCTTTGGAATTTACAAAGTCGGACTATTCGGCAGCTACGCCAAAGGTAGAGCAAATATCGCCGAGATGTTTAAAATTTCAGCCGATCTATTTGATGAGGCGCCGGCAAAATGCCGGACGGCGAGCCGTCAATGATAAAACAAATATAGATAAATTTCTAAAAAATAAAATTTAAGAGGTTAGAAAATGTGCGCAATCGTGGGAGTCATAAATTCCGAAGGTGCGGCTAAAACCGCGTATTACGGGCTTTTTGCCATGCAGCACCGCGGCCAGGAGGCAAGCGGCATCAGCTCGAGCTTCAACCATCACATCAAAACGATCAAAGCTACGGGGCTCGTGACGGAGGTTTTTGGCCCAGCAAGCTTTGAAATTTTAAAGGGCAACATCGCGATCGGCCACAACCGCTACGGCACCGCGGGCGCAGATAGCCTAAAGGATGCGCAGCCCGTTGCGGGCAACTACGCTTTGGGGGAGATCTCGATCGTTCATAACGGAAATTTGATCAATAAAGACGAAATCCGCCGCAAACTCGTAAGCGAGGGGGCGATTTTTCAGTCCGGCATGGACACCGAAAATATCCTGCATCTCATCGCACGCAGCAAGCAGGAGCATCTAAAAGATCGCATCGTCGAAGCTCTGAATCAGTGCGTGGGCGCGTACTCGCTTCTGATTTTAAGCCGCTCGAAGATGTTTGCCGTGCGCGATCGCTACGGCGTGCGCCCGCTTAGCATCGGCAGGCTTAAAGACGGCGGCTACATCGTCGCGAGCGAGACCTGCGCGTTTGATCTCGTAGGAGCCGAGTTCATCCGCGACGTAAAGCCCGGCGAGATGGTGATCTTCGAAGAGGGCAAGGATGAGTTTGGCTCGCTTGAAATTTTAAAAGCCGCGGAGGCTAGAATTTGCGCGTTTGAATATATCTACTTTGCGCGCCCAGACAGCGTCGTAGAGGGCAAAAACGTATATGAGGTCAGAAAAAAACTGGGCGCTGCGCTCGCGCGAAAATGCGGGAGTTTAAAAGCCGATTTCGTCGTGCCCGTACCCGATAGCGGCGTGCCGGCGGCGCTGGGTTTCGCGCAAGAGAGCAAAATCCCCTTTGAGATGGCGATCGTGCGCAACCACTACATCGGCCGCACCTTCATCGAGCCGACGCAAGAAGTGCGAAATTTAAAGGTCAAACTCAAGCTAAATCCGATCGGCGCGGCACTGCACGGCAAGAGCGTCGCGGTGATCGACGACAGCATCGTACGCGGCACCACGAGCAAAAAGATCGTCGAGCTTCTGCGCCATGCGGGCGCAGCGCGCGTGCATATGTGCATCGCAAGCCCCGAGCTAAAGTATCCCGAGCGCTACGGCATCGACACACCAAGCGTGCGCGAGCTGATCGCCGCGAATATGAGCACGGATGAAATTTGCAAATTTATAGGCGCCGACAGCCTCACGTTTCTTAGTGTGCCGGAGCTCGTAGAAGCGCTTGGGGGCGAGCGTAAGTACTCGCTCGTAAGCTTCGACGGCGATTATTTCATCAAAGATTAGCAAATTTAAAGGAGCAAACTATGACAAAATTTAAAATTAAGCGCGTCTATGAGAGCGCGGAGGAAGAGGATGGTTTTCGCGTGCTTTGCGATAGGCTATGGCCGCGTGGTATAAAAAAAGACACGCTGGAGCTTGATATGTGGGCAAAGGACATAACGCCTAGCACCGAAATACGCAAGCTTTTCGCGCATAAGCCTGAGAATTTCGCCCATTTTAAGGAGCTTTACCTAGCCGAACTTGAGCAAAATCCCGCCGTAGCTGAATTTTTGAAAAAGGTTAAAAACGAGCCGGTCGTCACGTTGCTATACGCTGCAAAAGACGAGCACTGCAACCACGCGATGATTCTGCGTGATTTTCTGCAAAGCAAGGTGCGCTGAAATTTTGGCACAAAACGCACCGCTCGCCATAATTTTAAAGCAAATGTAAAACCGCCTCACTCACCAATCCACTCGTAAAACCGATGCGCGAGGCGTAAAATTCAGCGAACAGGCGTAAGCGGAGCGCTTTTAAAGCCTTGCCATGCGCGATTTGCGATAAATTTTATCTGGATGTGCATAAAACAAACGCTAAATTTTGCGTCAGAACTCTAAAAAACGCAGAATTTTATAAAAAGCAAATAAAATTTCAAGGAAAATAACCCGATTTAATATGCAAATTTAGAATTTCATCCATTTTTTAACGCTATTTTTCATAATGCAAGCTAGGAATTTAAAAATGGGCTTAATATAAATTCGCAACAAATCAAATTAATTTCTTACACGCAGCATTTTTAAATTTCATTTAAGGATTTGCCGCTAACATTGCTCGTAATTTTTTACAAGGAGAAATAATGGCAATCAGTGCTAGAAATCAGCTTCACGTCGTAATCGGCGACGTAAAAATAGGTGCGGTAAATTCGCTAATCACAGCTAAAACCAGAGGCGGCGACGTGTTAAAAGCGACCGTGACGGTTGATTCTGAAAAAACTTTGGATTTAAAAGCAGGCAAAGAGGCGGTATTTTTATTCAAAGCCCCAAATGTCATCATTTCAAAGGGAGAAAATGATCTTCGCCTAAGTGCTGCGAACCAGCTAAAAGGCAAAATCACCGCCGTTAAAGAGGGCGCAATCAATGCTGAAATCGATGTCAGAACCGCAGGCGGTGAGAATCTAAGCGCGATCGTCACAAACAGCTCCGTTAAAAATTTGGCGCTAGCAGTCGGCGACGAAGTAACTGCGATCATCAAAGCTACTCAAATCATCGTCGGCGTAAAATAATCCTGCATTGCGCGAAACGATGTGCACGCTTTAAATATCGCAAAATCAAGGAGCGAAATTTTATAAATTCTGCTCCTTCTTCAAAAATCTCTTTTGATAAATCAAATTCCATAGCAGCTCAAATCGCGCTATAAGCGCTCTTTTCTCTCATGCGCGCAGCTACACCCCGCGCGACATCCAGCCTCAATCACACCAAGAGCGGTCTTGCCCTATTTGCCGCAGTGCGCGTTTCGCGCAAGCTTTGCATCCATGCAGCACGCAAGCCCCACTCACGCGAGATATCTATGAAACGCGGGCTCCTCTTCACTCTGCCCGCTCGCTTATAGCAATGAGCTTTCATATTTTGCGCGCTCGCTACGGCGCTACTTTGCTCGGTAGTGACCGATCCTCGCGTAAATGTCCACACCAAGAGTGAGCCGATCTAGATCATAGCAGCACGCACTAACCGCGCCCGCCGATAGATAGCAGCACGGACAGATCATCAAACCGATCGCCTCGCCCTAAATCCGAGCGTTTTTTGAGCTTTTACCGATCGGCTCGTTAAAAGGCGTAGATTCCGCGAATAAAATCACTCTCGTAAAATTTCGGCTCGTAGCCGCGGGTAGCGGGTATTTGCTTTACTAAATTTGATACTCGCCGGAGCTCAACTCACCTCGCAACAGCTTACCAAAGCGTGCGGTTGCAGCCTCTACGGCATCGTCGCCAAACTCTCCAGGCTCAAACCCGCTGCTGACAAACGGCATGGCAAACTCCATCCCGCAGTAGTTTGCCGCGATCTTAAGCGGCGTTAAAATTTCATCCAGACTAAAGCCGATAGCACCCTGCTTAGAGTACTCGCTAAGCGGCGTACTAGCACTTAGCGCAAGCTGCAAGACCTTGCCTTTAAGCACGCCGGAACCCACCAACTCGTGCGAAAAGACGATGTCGATATAGGCTTTTAGCATAGGCGGCACGTTTAGCCAGTACATCGGGTACAAAAATACGATGCGCTCAGCGCCCAATAGCGCGTCTTGCTCTGTGCGAGCGTCGATGCGCGCGATATCTAAGCCGTAAAGTCCCTCCAAATGGCGCACTTTAGCGTCCGCTGCGGACTTTGCTACCTGCGATAAGGCTTTGTTTACGCGAGATGCGGCGAGATTTGGGTGCGATAAGATAACTAGCGTCTTCATGTTGTTTCCTTTATTAAAATTTACAGAATCATATCGTTAAAAAGCTAAAAGTAGATTAAGAGGAGTTGGAAAGCAAGGCGTTATTTTGCCTGTGAGGAATGGGATTTGCGTGGCACGATAGATAACTAAGCGCTCTCGTACCATACTGCCTCAAGGCATGTGCAACAAAATGTTTTTACGCGTGCCGCAAAGTAAGCTCCCACGCTCGCCCTCGTCTAAAACGATCTTACTTACAATCCGTCCAATGCGCGCGCAGCTGCGGCACGGAGCAAAATTTTATCCAAGCAAGGATAAATTTATGAAAAAAGATTAAAATTTAGCCGCAACTTGGGCTACGAGCCCGAAAATTTCAAAAAAAGGACACGATATGCAGAGAAAAACACAGATCGAAGACGAGTTTAGCGCAGAGGATCGCGAGCGCAAAATCACGCTGCAAGCAGGAGACGTAGCACCCGCCTTTACGCTGCAAAACGCCGACGGAGCGAGTGTCGCGCTAAAGGACTTCGCGGGCAAGAGGGTCGCGCTGTATTTTTACCCCAAGGATAACACCCCCGGCTGCACGACCGAAGCGTGCGAATTTAGCGCCGCGTACGATGATTTCATCGCCGCAGACTGCGTGATCGTAGGCATCAGCCCCGACAGCGCAAAATCCCATGCGAGCTTCATCGCCAAGCAGAGCCTAAAGCACATCCTGCTGAGCGACCCGCAGCACGAGGTGGCCAAGCTATACGGCGCGTGGCAGGTGCGCAAAAACTACGGGCGCGAGTATCTGGGCATCGTGCGCTCGACCTTTCTGATCGGTGCGGACGGCAAAATTTTAAAAGTCTATAAAAGCGTCAAGGCGAAAGATCACGCGGCAAAGGTGCTCGCGGATCTGCTAGCTGCTGGGAAATAAAGCGCCAAGCCAGCGTTTGAAATAGAGCTCTAGCGTATTTTGCACTAAGCTTTAATTATAAAATTTATGCACTGAAATTTACTACGGAATTTCGGCGTCAAATTTACGCGCCGAAGCTTCGGCATTAAAATTTCGCTTTGAAATTTTGCCTTAGAATTCCGCCGCTAATTTGAAAATGAAATTTCAAAGCGGAGTTCTATCTGCGATTTTAGCGGCAAATTTTATCGCCCAAAAACAAAATTTTAAAGGAAAAATATGAAAAGCTTAATCATTCTAGCTCACCCCGACATCGAAAATTCGCTCATAAACAAGCGCTTTTTGAAAGAGGCTGCCGCACAAAATTTCGCCGTGCGCGACCTGGCGTGCGAGTATCCTAGCGGCGAGATAGACGGCGAGCGCGAGCGCGCGATAATCAAAGCTCATGACGCACTGGTGCTGCAATTTCCGCTGCATAATTTCTCCTCGCCCGCGATTTTAAAAAGCTGGATCGATGCGACGATGACGTATGGATTTGCCTACGGGCGCGCGAGCGAGGGCATGCCCGGACGCGCAGTGGCGATGGCGGTGAGTGCCGGCATCAAGCGCGCCGACTACGCGCCTAGCGGGCGGTATCATTTCACGATGGAGCAGATTTTAGCGCCGTTTGAGCTGGCATTCCGCTACTATTTTCACGCCGACTGGCGCGGATTTTTCGCATTTTACGGCGCCGAGGAGACGCCCGGCGTGGATTACGAAAGTAGCGTCACGCAGATAGAAAAAGGTGCGGCGAAGTACGCGGAATTTTTAAGAAATTTAGACGCAAAGAGTGGCGCGGGTAAAAAATTTTAAATCAAAACAAGTGTTTTGCCTGTAGCGGGTCTACTCGCATATATCTTGATAAAAATTTAGGCTAAAAGGCAAGCCCTCATTTTAGAGCTAAATTTTAAAATTTAAGCCGCCTTTATCTAGCTCGCAAGCTAGCTCAAAGCCTGCGCCTTACGACTCAAGCACTAGACGGCGGTTTTGTAGACAAATTTGCAACGGCACAGAAGCAGAAAGGAACCCCACGCCGCACTTAAACACGCGAGACGGCAGAATTTACGAACTTGGAGTATGCATTTTATGGCTCAAAGGAGCAGGTTTTTAGGTTTCCGCCCGCTAAGCCCTTTTTAAACCACTCTTTGCGCTGCACCGAGGTGCCGTGCGTGAAGGAATCGGGCACGACGCGACCGCTAAATTTGCGCTGCAACGTATCGTCGCCGATCGCGCTGGCGGCATTTAGCGCCTCGTCGATGTCGCCCGCTTCAAGCACGCGCCCTGTTTTTGCGAGATAGTGCGCCCAGACCCCCGCGTAGCAGTCCGCCTGCAGCTCGACTTTGACCTGAAGCGCGTTTTGTTCGGCTTCGCTGCGAGCGCCCCTTTTTAGAACGGCGACCTGCTCTAGCGTACCGATTAAATTTTGGACGTGATGCCCTACTTCGTGCGCGATGACGTAGGCCTGCGCGAAGTCGCCGCCCGCTTTGTATTTATTCGCAAGCTCGTCGAAAAAACTGAGATCCAGATAAATTTTGCGGTCCCTCGGGCAATAAAAAGGTCCCGTCTGCGCGCTCGCAAAGCCGCAGCCGCTTGCTATCTGATCGCGAAAGAGCCGCAAGCCGGGCTCCTCGTAGCGCGCGCCCACGCTTTTAAATATCTCGCCCCAAACGTCCTCGGTTTGAGCTAGCACCGCCGAGACAAAGGCGAGCTTTTCCTGCTCCTGCGGGCTATCGGTCGGCTCTCTCTGCGTGCTGACGCCTCCGTCTAAAAGCGCCAAAGGGTTGTAACCCATAAAATACGCCACCGCGCCGATTACGAGCACTATGCGCCCGATCTTTGAGCCGAGCAAAAACCTGATGATCGGAATCAGCATCCCAAGCGAGCCCGAGCTCGTGCGCATGCTGCTTGCGCGGTCATCCTCCACGTTTGAGCTTCGTCTGCCGTCTTGCCATTTCATGTTTTTCCTTTAAAATTTTTGAGCCATTATACTAAAATTTTAAAAAGAGCGCCGCCTCGCTTTTACAAAAACGGTGCGCGCGTAGCGAAATAAATCTGAAATTTTGCTTATTTTAAATTTTTTTTAAGCTGTTTAAAATTTTAAATTCTATATAATCGCCTTTTTTAAATTTAAAAGAAAGGAGAATTTGTGGCAAAAGACGACGTCATAGAGATCGACGGCAACGTCATAGAAGCGCTGCCGAACGCGACTTTTAAGGTCGAGCTGGACAATAAACACGTGATTTTATGCCATATCGCGGGCAAGATGCGGATGCACTACATCAAGATAATGCCCGGCGATCGCGTAAAAGTCGAGCTGACCCCTTACAGCCTCGATAAAGGCAGGATAACATACCGCTATAAGTAAGGATAAAGTTAAATTTAGATATACTCGCAATTTTGCGACTAAACTGTAGGAAGAAGTGTTTTCAAAATCCCCACTATTTTGAAAACAGTTGGTTTGATACTTTCGCTTTTGAAATTTCATTAAACCTAGGTGCAGTTTGCATTTAAAGTGGAGAAAATTTTAGGAGAGTGGAATGAAAGTTCGTCCATCCGTTAAGAAAATGTGCGACAAATGTAAAATTGTCAAGCGCAAAGGTGTTGTTCACGTTATTTGTGAAAATCCAAAACATAAACAAAGACAAGGATAAGTTATGGCTCGTATCGCAGGTGTAGATCTACCAAAGAAAAAAAGGATTGAATACGGACTAACTTATATCTACGGTATAGGTTTATTTACGTCGAGAAAAATTCTCGACGCGGCAGGAATTTCTTACGATAAAAGAGTCGCCGATCTGAGCGAAGATGAAGCCGCCGCTATCAGAAAAGAGATCCAAGAGCACTATATGGTCGAAGGCGATCTTCGCAAACAAGTGGCTATGGATATAAAAGCGCTTATGGACTTGGGCGGCTATCGCGGCTTAAGACACAGAAAGGGCCTTCCTGTTCGCGGTCAAAAAACAAAAACGAACGCTAGAACTAGAAAAGGCAAACGCAAAACCGTCGGCGCGGCAGCTAAATAAGGATTGAGATATGGCACAAAAAAAAGTAGTTAAGAAAAAAACCGTCAGAAAAAATATCGCCAAAGGCATAGTTTACATCTCCGCTACGTTTAACAACACTATGATTACCGTAACGGACGAGATGGGTAATGCGATCGCATGGAGCAGTGCGGGCGCTTTAAATTTTAAAGGCAGCAAAAAATCCACCCCTTATGCGGCGCAGCAAGCCGTCGAGGACGCGCTAAGCAAAGCCAAAGAGCACGGCATCAAAGAGGTAGGCGTCAAGGTTCAGGGTCCGGGAAGCGGACGCGAGACCGCCGTTAAAAGCGTAGGTAGCGTAGAAGGGATTAAAGTTACATATTTCAAAGATATCACTCCTCTTGCGCACAACGGTTGCAGACCGCCTAAACGACGTCGCGTGTAATTATAAAAGGAGAAATTTATGGCTAGATATACAGGACCGGTTGAAAAATTAGAAAGAAGGCTCGGCGTCGATCTATTTATGAAAGGCGAGAGAAGGCTTGCGGGCAAGAGCGCGCTTTTAAAACGCCCTTATGCTCCGGGTCAGCACGGACAAAGACGCGCTAAACTAAGCGAATACGGCTCACAGCTTCGCGAGAAACAAAAGGCTAAATTTATGTACGGCGTAAGCGAGAAGCAGTTCCGCAGGCTATTTGCCGAAGCAGCTCGCAGAGAGGGTAACACCGGAGCGATCTTGGTTCAGCTTTTAGAACAGAGGCTAGATAATGTCGTTTACCGCATGGGCTTTGCTACGACTAGACGCTTTGCGCGCCAGCTCGTTACGCACGGACATATCTTAGTAGACGGCAAGCGCGTAGATATCCCTTCATACTCCGTCCGCGCAGGACAAAAGATCGAAGTGATCGAGAAGAGCAAAAATAACCCGCAAATTTCAAGAGCATTGGATCTTACTGCACAGACCGGCATCGTAGCGTGGGTAGACGTAGAAAAAGAGAAAAGATACGGAATTTTTTCTAGAGTTCCGGAGAGAGAAGAAGTTGTTATTCCTGTAGAGGAAAGATTTATCGTAGAGCTTTACTCGAAATAGTAGGTGCTAATATGAGAAAAATCACAACATCAGCTCATATGCCAACTGAAATAAAGGTTGAGAATGTCAGCGAAAATGTTGCTAAAATCATAGCATATCCCTTTGAAACGGGATATGCCGTCACTCTAGCTCATCCTTTACGAAGGTTACTTTATACGAGCACGGTCGGTTTCGCGCCGACTGCGGTTAAAATCGAAGGCGTAAGCCACGAATTCGACAGCATGCGCGGTATGCTCGAGGATATGGCGGCTTTTATCATAAATTTAAAGGGCTTAAGGTTTAAAATTAAGGGTGATTCCCTACGCGAGGTCGTAGAGTACAGCTTCAAAGGACCTAAAGAAATTTACGGCAGCGACCTAAATAACGACGCCGTAGAGATCGTAAATCCAAGCGCTTATCTGGCTACGATAAACGAGGATGCCGATCTTAAATTTACGCTCATCATCGAAAAGGGCATCGGCTACGTCCCAAGCGAAGAGATCAGAGAAAATTTAGACGCTGATTTCATCGCGCTGGATGCGTTTTTTACCCCGGTAACTAAGGCTGTTTACGACATCGAAAATGTCTTTGTAGAGGATAATCCTGACTACGAGAAAGTAGTCTTTACGATCACTACCGACGGTCAGATCAGCGCGATAGATGCGTTTAAAAACGCACTTGAGGCGATGTATCAGCAGCTGGCGGTTTTCAAAGGTATCGTAAATATCAGCGCTGCGGACACTTTCGGTAGAGCGATCCCCGCAAATTCCGAGTTTGCAAAGCTTTTTGAGAGCGTTAGCAATCTAAGCTTAAGCGCACGAAGCTTTAACTGCCTGGATCGTGCGGATATTAGATTTATCGGCGAGCTAGCAATTATGGAAGAGAGTGAGCTTAAAGACCTTAAAAATTTAGGCAAAAAATCGCTCGAGGAGATCAAGGCCGTTATGGAGGAGATCGGTTATCCTATCGGCAACCAAGAGCTCGGCGATAAAAAAGAGCAGCTAAAACGCAAGCTTGACGAGCTGAAGGCTCAAAGACAAAAGAATGAAGGACAATAAATGAGACATAATCACGGATATAGGAAGCTAGGGCGCACTTCGTCTCACCGTGCCGCCCTGCTTAAAAATTTAACCATCGCTTTAGTTACTAGCGGCAAGATCGAAACTACGCTTCCTAAGGCAAAAGAGCTAAGAAGTTATGCCGAGAAGCTGATCACTCGCGCGCGAAAAGGCGACAGCGAGGCGCATAGATTTGTTTTCGCGGCGCTTCAGGATAAGGCTGCGACAAATAAGCTAGTCACCGAGATCGCTCCAAAATATGCAGGCGTAAACGGCGGCTACATTCGCATCCTCAGAACTCGCCTACGCAAGGGCGACGCCGCAGAGATGGCTTATATTGAGCTAATCAACAAATAAAATTTCGGGATCACTCCCGAAATTTCTTCTATGAAATTTAAAATTTTACTTCCGCTTATTATCGTAGCTGCGGGCTTAGCATGGGCATTGGACAATTATCTTAGCTATAAAAATATCGAAACGATCAACTCCGAAATTCCGCTAAAGCAGGCATTGGACGGTGAGCAAATTTCTAAAATCCGCGTCTATAAATCCAAACGAATTCTTGAAATTTTAACCTCAAAAGGCGTCGCGAAAAGCTACAAAATCGCCCTCGGACGCGAGCCCGAAGGACACAAAGAAGTTCAAGGCGACGGCAAAACCCCGGAGGGCAACTACACCATAAACGGCAAAAATCCAAACTCGGCGTATCATCTAAATTTAGGCATCTCCTATCCGAACAAAGCCGACGTAGCGCACGCAAAATCCCTCGGCAAGAGCGCAGGCGGCGATATCAAAATCCACGGGCTACCGAATAAATTTAGCTACCTAGGGCAGAGTATCGCGGCGTTTGGCGACTGGACGGAGGGCTGCATAGCGCTCGTCAATGACGATATGGACGAGCTTTTTGAACACGTGAAAATCGGCACGCCAATAGAAATTTTACCGTGATTGCACGCGCGATAGTCGCAAACAGCAAGATCGAAAGCACGCCCCCCTAAAGCCAAAAGCAAAAAAGATATGCCTAAAAACAATCACTCGCGCGAATAAAGGCAATGCAATCCATACAACCCATATTGAGCCGATAATAAGGTCAAGATTGAATATCTTGATAATTTGGATATGAGATAAATGGTTTTATAAGCTATAACTAGATAATATACAATTGATTTTAAATATAGGACTTTTTTGGATAAATTAGTGAGTTGTCTTGATTTTAGTAATATAAAACCCAATAGCAAGTGGGAATTTGGCAATATTCGCTCTACAGAACAATGGACGCATGGATATCATAGATATCCTGCAAAATTTTTACCCGATGTCGTAACGAAGCTTATAGAAAATGAGGCTATAAAAAATAGTCCAATAGCAGATCCATTTGCAGGATGCGGTACTACCCTTGTTGAAGCAAGAATACATGGTTTCGAGTCATATGGTGTTGATATCAATCCTGTGGCAGAATTGATTACAAAAGTAAAAACTACTCCAATAGAACCTGCGAAACTACTTAAAGCCTATAATGCTTTGATAGACAAATTTAATGATTATGAAGAATCTGAATTTTATAGCCTAAAAAAGCATGAAAGAATTGATTACTGGTTTTTTCCAAAAGAAAAATATCAGATAGCTTTTTTATATAAAAATATTTGTAAAATAAATAATAAAAATATAAGCAACTTCTTTTTAATTAGTCTATCTCATATTTTAAAAAATTGTTCTCGCTGGCTGCAATCCGGCACAAAACCACAAATAGATCCATATAAAATTCCAGCAAATCCTTTTGATATGTTCAAAAAACATGCCCAGACAATGATAAGTAAAAATCATAAATTCTTTGATAAATTATATGAATCAAAAAAAATAGATATTTTATGTAATATGAAATTGGGTGATGCAAGAAACACCCAATGGGAGGATAATTCTATAGGCACTATAATAACATCTCCCCCATATGTGACATCATACGAATATGCAGATATACATCAGCTTACGGGCTATTGGTATGATTATTTCCCAAATTTAGCTGAGTTTCGGAAAGAGTTTATAGGAACATCTTATTCACAAAATAAAAATTTAGATGTTTCAAGTACGTTGGGGCAAAATATAGTGCGCGAGCTGGATCTCAAATCACACAAAATAGCTAAAGATACAGCTAATTATTTCAATGATATGGCACAGGTTGCCAAAGAGATGTATCGAGTATTACAGCCTAATGGTAAAATTTGCGTCGTTATTGGCAACACTACAGTAAAAAACGTGAATATAAAATCAGCAGAGGTTTTTTGGGGCTTATTAAAAGAGGTGGGTTTTAAGGCTAGAAAAAAAGATATTATAAGAAGAAATATACCAAATAAGCTAATGCCCACTATTCGTAATAAAAATAACGGTAGATTTACAAAGGTAACCGATCCCGACAGTAAGAAAATTTACTCTGATGAATACATATTAATAGCAAGGAAATAATATGGCTGTAATAGATCATGATAGTGCACCGTTTAAACCATACGCAAGACTAATGAATATTCTTGGAGATCAATTAATTACAGATAAAAAAGTTGCTATTATGGAAATAGTAAAAAATAGCTATGATGCCGATGCTACGCAAGTTAATATAAAATTTTGTAATCTATCAAATACTAAACTTAATGATTTGCCTACTGAAGAGCAGGCCTATATTGAAATTGAAGATAATGGCTATGGAATGTCTTTAGAAACCATAAAGAATGTATGGTTGCGACCTGCCACTCCTGATAAATTTAATAAAAAAATACAAAAGAAAACTACGACTACAAAAGGAAGAATTATACAGGGCGAAAAGGGCATAGGGCGATTTGCCGTTCATAAACTCGGTGAAAAAATAGAGGTTTACACAAAAACAACTAATGAAAATGAAGTCAAATTGGAAATGAACTTTGTAGATTTTGACCCTGATAATATAAATTTATTTAATCAGCAGCAAGAATACAAGCTTCTCGAAGAGGTTTCAAACAATTGGTATGTAAATAATCCTCCAGAGAAAGTGCAATCAAAATCGGGAACAATCATTAGGATATATAATTTACGTGAGAGATGGAGCGATAAAGATTTTGAAGAGCTTAATAAAAATATTCAGCAGCTAATTCCTCCTATTGATCCGAACGCAAAGAGACTTGGGATAGATTTTAAGAAGGATTTCCATATCTATCTCTATGTAGAAGGCGAGAACTATGAGAATATTATAAAAAAAGTTAAAGAAGCTCAGGGCAACGAAAATCGCATATCAGATTTTAATGATGTTATAGAAAGGGCTCAATTTACGATGATCGGAGGAGTTGATCAAAATGGAATACTATCTTTTTATTACAAATCATCCTCTCCTTTTCGCGAATTCAATAAAAAAATTGATTTGTTTGATTTTAATAAAAACGAATATGATTTATACGGCATAAAATTTTTCAAAAATAACCACATAGAAAAACCAAAATGCGGTCCTTTTAGTTTTACGTTCTACGCATTTGACCTTAACAATCCAGACAAAATAATTCTTGACAAAAGCCTGATTAAATTTATTAAGGAAAATTTTGTTTTCGTTCTAAGAGATGGAATTAGGGTTTATCCCTATGGCGAAAAAGGTATAGATTGGCTAAATTTAGATAAACTACGCTCAACTCATAAAGCGGGTAAATTTATGAGTTATAACGATTTAACTGGTTTTATATATATATCACAAGAAAAAAACCCATCCTTAAAAGATGCGTCTAATCGCCAGGGTATTGTAAACGACAATGGTCTATTTGATGAATTTACAAATTTGGTTACGGCAATAACTGAGATATTTAATACCGAGATAAAAATCGATAAATTAAAAAAAGAGATTGGAAAAAAGGCTATATTTAAAAACTCAAAAAAAGTATTAAATGAAGCTTTTGAAAAGTTACAAAGACATTTAAATGAAATAGGCGATAAAAAAACATTGGATTTATCAAATAGCTTTTTAAAGATTAGTATAAAACATTTAGATGTTATAGAAGACAGGCTGGGGGTTGTTGAAGATTTAGCTGGCGTTGGTATGGCAGTAGAAAGATCGTCTCACGACTCTTTACGATTGATATCACTAATGTCTCAAAATATAAAAAGATTTGAACGGAAGATAAAAGAAGATTCTTATAATAAAATAGAGCTATTGGAATTTTTATCAGAACTTAGCGATGGGCTTGATACGATATATGAGGATATACAAATAATCCAACCTTTATTTAAATTTCAAAGAAAAGCCAATAAAGATATATCTATGCTAGAGGTTATCAGTAAAGTTCTTCGCTATTTTAGAAATGATATAGA
The DNA here is from genome assembly GCA_963522765.1 of uncultured Campylobacter sp. Taxonomy (GTDB): domain Bacteria; phylum Campylobacterota; class Campylobacteria; order Campylobacterales; family Campylobacteraceae; genus Campylobacter_B. The sequence goes on from CAUQZM010000010.1 coordinate 16,274, forward strand.
TAATAAAATAGAGACCAATATAGGTTCTATAAAAGATGATATTGTTATAAATACAAACCTGGGACTAATATTGCAAGTTATTATTAACTTAGTTGATAACGCTGTGTATTGGCTAAATAAAACAGAAAATCGGCAAAAAAAACTATATTTTTATCTTAACCCTTCTCAAGGTATACTTCAAATAGCAGACAACGGTAACGGAATAAGAGGGGACATAACTCATCTAATTTTTCAAGAATTTTTTTCAATGAAATCAGAAGGCCGAGGTTTGGGCTTATATATAGTAAAAGAGCTTTTGGATAGGATCAATGCTGAAATATTTGTAGTTGAAAATCAATTTGATAAAATACTTCCAGGAGCTAATTTTATTATAAAATTTAGTAACGAGGATAACAAATAATGGACGGAATTATTATTTTTGCAGACGATGATGTATTAAAAGATAATCAACCCGAAAATAAACTATTTAAAAAATTTGTTAAGGATGGAGGATTCCCCGTTTTACCCATAACAAATATTTTAGATCTAGAAAAGGCAATAGATTCGATCTCAACTTTTAGAGTTTTAATCCTAGACTGGGAATTTAAAAAAAATATTGGTATTGATGAAGATGCGGGCGCAAGACTTCCAAATGACACACCATTAGATATGCTGCTAAAAAAAGATATCTACTCGCTTATTTATATATACTCCAGAAATCCTGACAAAATTAGAAATAACGAAGAGCTAAAGGTAAAATTTGGTGATAAAATAAAAATTGAAGATAAGAAAGGGGATGATGGTGATGTAGATAAGGAATTTGAAAAAATACAAAAAGGCATATCGGATTTTGAAGAAAAACACCTTTTTATGGAAATTCCGTTTGTATGGAGCCAAGCAATAAATCGATCTGTTCAAAATATCTTTTTTGAATTAGAACAAGCTGACATAAACTGGATAAAAGAGATCAAAAAAAAAGCTTCAAATGATGTTTTAGAGATTATAGGTATATTCCACAATATACTAGACGAATCCCTTATTCAAAATGAATTATTAATAAATGAATTAAATAAAATTATAACTGATGAATCTGAATTGGATGGAGAAAAAGCAGCCAAATTGTATCAAAGAATTTTCTACTCAAAACTAAATGATAACGCTCCAATAATGACTGGAGATATATTTAAGTTTAATGAGAATGAATACGGCATATTAATAACTCCGGAGTGCGATATTGCTCGAGATGATTATCAGGGTAAATATGATTTCCTTATTATTGACAAGTGCGAATCAGAAGCTTTTCAGAAAAGAACTAATGATAAGAAAATTTTTAACAATGGCAGTCTAAGCAAACATATATTACCATCCTTCCCGTTTTATGAAAATAATATTATTCTAATAAATAAACTTGCTTTAATCGATTTTAAAATTTCACATATAATAAGTAGACGAAGCAAAACAGATTTGCTTAAACTTAAAAGGAAATATAAGCTTAACTCCCCATATATTCAGCAATTGAGACAAAGATATATTGCTTTTTTTGGTAGATATGGCGTTCCTGATATACCAAATAGTCTAAGAATTTATAATTTAGAAAATATAAAATAAGCATAAAATAATTTTAAGAAAGGTTAAAAATGATACCATTTACAGACGAAGAGCTTCTAGCCCCGGTACAAGATAGCTTGGAGCTAATCCGACCGATGTTGCAAAACGACGGCGGCGATATGAAGCTTTTAGGCATAAAAAACGGCGTCGTCTATGTCCGCCTTACCGGGCATTGCCACGGCTGCGCCGCAAGTGCGCAGACTCTAAAATACGGCGTCGAGCGCCAGCTTCGCATGGATATTCACCCCGAGCTTAGCGTCGTAAACATCCCCGAAGGTGAAGAGTTTGAACTATAAAAAGCTGGGGCTAAAAGCGTTTTCGCGCGGAGAATTCGAGCTTGCGAAGCTATATTTTTCGCTCGCATATGAAAAAAGCGGCGAGGAGGAAATTCTATTTTTGCTCGAGCTTTGCCAGACTGCGCTGGCAGACCGCGAAGAGGCGCTTATGCTCTTTGATTTTTACAACCTCAGCCCCAAAACTCAAACCGCGGAGCTTTTTAAAATTTTAAATTCCATCAACGAAAAGATCGCAAATGAAGCGGCTTCCGAACCCGGCGCCGAGGATGAGATTGCAGTCATTGCTTATGCCGATTTTATGCGCGCGGTAGGCCAAAGAGGCTTTAAAGATGCCTTCGAATCGATCATTTTTTCCTCCAAAATCGCCATTTCGGACAAAACCGAGATGATAGAATTTTTAGAAAATTTGATAGAAAACGGCTACTACGAAATGGGGCTTAATTACGTCGAGAGCTCGGCTGCCGCGTATGCAGGCGATGAGCGCTTCGAAGCGCTAATGCAAAAAATCAAAAATCATGAAAATACGACTCGAAAATAGCTTTATCACCGATAACTCCGCCGAATGCGAGGCGGGCTGTTTTTTTATGCGCACGAGCGCTAACGCTAAATTCCAAGCCGAAGCGGCGCAAAAAGGTGCGCATATCATCTCTATCGCGCAAGCAAAGGAGCTTTTAAAGATTGATCCGCGCATCAAAATCGTAGGCATCACCGGTACGAACGGCAAAACGACGACTGCGGCGGCGATCTATTCTGCGCTGCTGGATCTAGGCTTTAGCTGCGGTCTAAGCGGTACGCGCGGCGCCTTTATAAATGAGCGTAGAATCGATGAGAAGGGGCTTACGACGAGCTCGGTTTTTAAGACGATGAGCTATCTTTATGAAGCCGGCAAGCAGGGCTGCGAGTATTTCGTTATGGAGGTAAGCTCGCACGCAATCGCGCAGAACCGCATAGAAGGGCTAAATTTTGCGCTTAAAATTTTTACGAATTTAAGTCAAGATCATCTCGATTATCACGGCAGCATGCAAGAATACGCCGCAGTCAAGAGCTCGTTTTTCGCAGATGACGCGCCAAAGCTCATAAATGCCGATGACGGGCATATTAAATTTAACCCCGCAAACGCCCTTACCTACGGCATCAAAAATGCCGCGAGTTTCGGCGTGAGCGGATACGGGCTAAAGGGCGGCATCGACGCGCTCGTGCATACTCCAAACAGCGATAATGCGCAGCTGCAAAGCGATCTCATCGGCGAGTTTAATCTCTACAACCTTACCGCGGCGTTTGCGGCGGTTAAAATTCTAACCAAGCTGCCGAACGAAAAGATCGCAAAAGCCCTGGCAAACTTCGGCGGCGTCGAGGGTCGCGTGCAGATCGTAAATAAAAATCCGCTTGTAATCGTCGATTTCGCTCATACCCCAGACGGCATCGAAAAGGTGCTAAACGCGCTGCGCGCAAGCGGCGAGATTATCGCGGTTTTTGGCGCAGGAGGCGATCGCGACCACGGCAAGCGTCCGAAAATGGGCGCCATCGCGGAGCACTTTGCTAAAATCTGCATCGTTACGAGCGATAATCCGCGCAGCGAAGAGCCGAGCGAAATCATAGAGCAAATTTGCGCCGGTATGCGCCGAAAAGATAAAATTTTAAAGATCGCGGATCGCAAAGAGGCTATCGCGCGCGCGCTAGATCTTGCCAAAAACGGCGAGATGATCGCTATTTTGGGCAAAGGCGACGAGACATACCAAGAGATCAAGGGTGTGAAGCATCCTTTCAGCGACAAACAGGTCGTGAGCGAGCTCGTCGCGGCGCGAGGCGAGTCAAATTTAGACTAAATTTAAAGGACGGCCGATGAAAATCGAAATTTTATCAAGCAAAATCCACCGCGCGCGCGTGACGGACGCCAACCTCAACTACGTAGGCTCTATTACGATCGGACCCGAACTCATCGAGGCTGCAGGGCTTTGCGAATACCAAAAGGTAGAGATCCTAAACGTCAATAACGGCGAGCGCTTCGCTACATACGTGATCTGCGGCGAGAAAAAGGGCGAGATCTGTCTAAACGGCGCGGCCGCGCGCAAAGTCTGCGTCGGCGACGTCGTCATCATCGTAGCTTACGCACAGATGAGCGCCAAAAAAGCGAAAAATTTTGAACCAAAAATCGTGCAGGTAAACGAGCAAAACGAGATCGTAAAATAATGCAGTCCCGTTTTGAGGAGTTTTTCGCCTCGCCGCAGCACTACGAAAAATACAAAGCGCGACTGGGTAAAAAGCTAGCCGAGTTTCGCTTCGGCTTTATGAGCGACGCAAAATGGCGCAAGCTCTTTGCGGCGATCTGTGCCGAAGGCTCGCCCGTAAGACATTGCGAAATTTATGATTTCTTCGGCTCCTGCGTGAACGAGATCAGATTCCCCGCCGAAGACTACGCGCAAGGCATCTGCAAAAACTACATCTCGCAGCGCCTCACGACGAGCGAAAAGCCCACCCTCTACGCCGAGATAGAATACATAGAATTTGCGAAATTTTACGACTTCGCAAGCCGCGGCGCGCTGCTACCGCCCGAGCACAAAAGCCAAGACCTTGATGCCATAGCGCGCTATCTAGAGCGCCTGGGCAAATTTGAGATGGAGCCGGGCGAGCAAAGCTTAAAAATTTACGGCTACAGACGCTAGCTCTTTGCGCGGAGTTTTGCCCTCTTGCACGCAGGCACGGCTGCCACATCGCGCGCCAAGGGGCGCAATTTGCGCTAAATTTTACTCCGAACCGCCCGCTATAGCCGCCTATCGATGCACAAAAAAAGGAGCAAACTTTGAACTACGAAGAATTTTACGACGCCGCCTGCAAAACGGTGGAAAAATTTGAAGCGAGCCGGGCTGCGAACAAGGAGCTGGACGCATATCTACTCGCACTTTTGAGGCTGCTTGAGGCACGCGGCAGCGAGCCCTTTAGCGCAGAGCTGATGCTTGAAATTTTAAGCGCGGCGTTTGAGAGCGAGAGAGCGGAGCCCAGCGAGACGTGGCTTGAGATAGAGCGAGCGCCTGAGCTTGCGCACTTCTGCAAAGATGAGCCTGCGGGTGGCGATACATTTCGTTCGGCGAAGGAGCCAAAAACCGCAGCGGATATAATGCGTTGCCTACCGGAGGGCTTTGAGATAAAATTTGACGAAAGCAGATCCGCAAATTTTAAAACTGCGCTAAACGAGGCAAAATTTACGAACGGCGAGCCAAAAAACGACGAGAGTAAGACGCAAGAGCAAAATTCTATCGCCGCAAGCAGTAGCCTCTCTGCAAAAACAGCGCGAGGCAGGCCCTTGGGGTCAAAAACGAACGGGCCCTTAAAATTCGAGGCCGCAGACAAGCGCGGCGGGCTTGCGTATTCCGCGGAGGTCATAAAATTTCAGCTAGAGGAGCTTAACAGGATGCGCGCTAACGGACAACTTGCGGACGAGAGCAAGTTTTTCGGCATCATCTCGTCAGGCGGGCATGGCTGGTATAATTTCGATCCGTTTTCGCTGCTAGAGTGCGGAGCGCGCGGCTTGATGGATCACGCGGGCGAGGACGCGCCCGTGCGCGGCGGCTGGGAAATGCTCGGCGAACTGCTCGAAATGGGACGGATGTACGAGTAGGCGGCTAATTTTGCGGCTAAATTCCAAAATCCGCAGCGCAAATTTAATGAGATCGCTTTGCCTCTCATAGATTGTGAGCGAAATTAAATTGCTCGCTTATCGTGCATGCGCCGCTTCGGCAGGGCTCGGTCAATTTCTGCGGTTTGAAATTTTAAATTTTACGTCTCACGTCCGCCGTAAAATTTGAGAGTACGCTTAAAATTTCAGATCGCTCCGAGCATGAAATTTGACGATTTTAAAATCATAATTTCGACCCTATTTCGCTTAAAAAATTGATATAAAATTTCGAATTCTAGCCATTTTCGTGCAAAATTTCTCGCGCGTTTGCACGCTCTTTTTAAAAACAGATTTAAATTTAGCGCCTCTGCTAAAATTTCTACGGCAAGCCAAATTTACCGCTCCGTCCACTACTTTAAATGCTCTTTCAGCTCCGCGATCTGCCGCCTTACTTCGTCTATGATTTCGGGCGAGCTTTCCCAAATTTCAAGAAAAGTCCATTCGTCACTTGGCGGGTCGATCATATTTTCCAAAATCGCAACGACTTTCCGGATAGTCGGTTGCAATTTATCTAAAAAATCCGACGGACAGGCATACGGCGAACCAAAGCAGGCTAAAACGTGCGCGGCAGCCCTGATTTCATCGTAATTTTCGTTTCTCGGATCAAACTCTGCTGCCGTGCTTTGTAGCAGATCAAAATTTTTGCTCTCCCAAAACCTCGCGAACCAGTCCGCCGCCTCATCGTTTTCGTACACTTTGTAGCCCCAATCGCCCATTTTGTTCCTTTTAAAATAAATTTCATCGCCGAGCTTTGACGGCGCCTCTTATTTAAATTTTACCCGCCCAAGCTAAATTTTAGGCGCTTTTTGACTGCACGCGCCCGCCGCAAAATCAAAGCCGAGCACAAAACTCGCGCGCCAAGTCAAACGCTAAATTTAGCTTAAATTTGCTAAAATAGCCAAAATTTAAAGGATTTTTGATGTTCGAAGGAATGGATTTTTCAAAAATGGGGCAGATGCTCGATCAGATGCAGGCCAAGGCTAAGCAGATCGAGGAGGAGAATGCGCGCAAGGAATTTACCGTAAAATCGGGCGCGGGCATGGTCGCCATCAGGCTAAACGGCGCGGGCGAGGTGCTCGATCTGAGCATCGACGACAGCCTTTTTAGCGATAAAGAGAGCTTGCAGATCCTGCTAATTTCGGCGATAGGCGACGCAATAAAGCTCGTCGAAAATGAAAAGAAAGGCGCCGCAGCGTCCATGCTAGGAGGGCTTGGCGGCCTAGGCGATCTGCTTGGCGATAAGGGCTGAGGCGATTTTGCAAGTGAGCCGGGTAGTAAATCTGGCGGAGCGTATCGTTTAAATTTAGAAATTCGCGGCTAAGGCGGTAAATTTAAACAGACCGGTTGGATGAAATTTCAAAATTTTATAGTTTCATAATTTGCAAAACAGCCGATCGGAGGATTAAAATTTACAAGCAGCGATCGCGATGTGCTTCGGTTATTTTACCTCTGCGCGAATACAGAACGGATGAAATTTAAACGGCGCGCAAGGCGTAGCCAAATGTCATAAAATGGGCAATAAAAAGTGCGAGCGCGACAAGCAAAATGAGCGAAAAGCAGATAGACGCGAGAAGCAAAAGCAGCCGAACGAGGGCGCAAAAAGCGGCTCCAAAGCCCAACCATGCGATAGGAATTTGATGGATATTTTAGAAAAATTTAAAGACTACTTGGAGCGCAACGAACTGAAGGCGCCGAGCTTTCATCCGTACTTCGAGGAGGCACTCAATTACATGCTGCAAGCGGGCGGCAAGCATTTTCGCGCGCAGCTGCTACTAGGCGTCGTCTCGGCAGTGGATGAGCGGCGCTTTGAGGGCGCGCTGGCGATCGCGATGGCGCTTGAGATGATCCACACCTACTCGCTTATCCACGACGATCTGCCCGCGATGGACGATGCTGATCTGCGTCGCGGGCGGCCGAGCCTGCATAAAAAATACGACGAAGTCACGGCGATTTTGGTGGGCGATGCGCTAAATACAGACGCATTTTTGATCGCCGCGAGCGCGAACCTAAGCGACGAAATCAAGATAAAATGCATTAAAACTCTAGCGCGAAATGCAGGCAGTAGCGGCATGGTATTGGGCCAGGCGATCGATTGCCGTTTTGAAAACAGCCCGTTAAAGCAAAGCGAGCTTGAGTTTTTGCATCTACACAAAACGGGCGCGCTGATCGCAGCGGCGTTTGAGCTAGGCGCCATAATCGGCGGGCTAAAGGACGAGCTCGCGCATGAGCTTTATAAAATCGGACTAAAGCTAGGTCTCATATTTCAGATCGAGGATGATATCATCGACGCCACGGGCGACGAGGCGAGCGCAGGCAAGCCGGTAGGGGCGGACGGCGCGAAAAATTCCTTCGTAAATTTACTAGGTCTTGCGGGCGCGAGGAGCTACAAGCAGCGCCTAATAGACGAGGTAAGCGGCGCGATGAGCGGCTATGACGAAAGCCTACGCGATTTGGTTTTAAATTTGATAGAAAAATACCTGAAAGGATGAAAAATGTCGAGCGAGCAGCTAAGTAAAATTTCAAACACGATCAAATTTCTAAGCGCGGATATGATCCAAAGCGCCAACTCGGGCCATCCCGGCACGCCGATGGGGCTAAGCGACGTAATGAGCGTGTTTATGAGCAAGGTCCGCCACAATCCCAAAAATCCCGCGTGGCTGAATCGCGACCGCGTCGTATTCTCGGGCGGGCACGCAAGCGCGCTCGTGTATAGTTACCTCTACCTTAGCGGATACGATTTGAGTATGGACGATCTGAAAAGTTTCAGACGCCTGCACTCCAAAACCCCGGGCCACCCGGAGATCACTACCCCTGGCGTCGAGATCGCTACCGGACCGCTCGGTCAGGGCGTCGCAAACGCAGTCGGATTTGCGATGGCCGCGAAATACGCCGCGCATCTGCTCAACGAGGAAGGAAACGAGATTATCGATCACCGCGTCTATTGCTTCTGCGGCGACGGCGATCTGCAGGAGGGCATCAGCTACGAAGCGTGCGCGCTTGCGGGCAGACACAACCTCGATAATCTCACGATAATCTATGATTCTAACGGCATCACGATCGACGGCAGCACCGATATCGCGTGGTTTGAGGACGTGAAAGTGCGATTTGAAGCGCAGGGCTTTGAGGTCGCGCGCATCGACGGGCATAATTTCGATCAGATAGAATTCGTCCTTGACGAGGTCAAAAATAAAACCAAACCCTACCTCATCATCGCAAATACCACGATCGGCAAGGGTGCGCTCGAGCTTGAGGGCACGGCCAAGACGCACGGCGCGCCGCTTGGAGAGGAGCTGCTTGCACGCGCTAAGCAAAGCCTGGGCTTTGATCCAGCCCAAAGCTTCGTCGTAAGCGAGGACGTGCTTTTTGCGACGCGCGCAGCGGTTGAGAAGGGTGATTTGGAGGAGCGGCTTTGGAAGGAGAAGCTTGCGAAGCTAAGCGATGAAAAAAGAGCGCTTTTAAACGAGCTTTTAAATCCTGATTTTAGCAAGATAGAATTTCCCGATTTTAGCGGACTTAAGGTCGCCACCCGCGATAGCAACGGCAAAATTTTAAACGCTATCGCAAACGCAGTGCCCGGCTTTTTGGGCGGAAGCGCCGATTTGGCGGCGTCGAATAAGACCGAGCTAAAAGGCGGCGGCGACTTTCCGTGCGGCAAAAATTTACACTTCGGCATCCGCGAGCACGCGATGGCGGCGATCGGCAACGCCTTCGCGAGATACGGACTTTTCATCCCATTTAGCGCGACGTTTTTTATCTTCAGCGACTATCTCAAGACGGGCGCTAGACTTGCGGCGCTGATGAGCTTGCGCCACTACTTCGTCTTCACGCACGACAGCATCGGCGTGGGCGAGGACGGGCCGACGCACGAGCCTATCGAGCAGCTTAGCACCTTCCGCGCGATGCCCGGCTTCTACACCTTCCGCCCGGCAGACGGCAACGAAAACGTAAAATGCTGGCGTACGGCGCTTACTCTGAATGCGCCCGCGGCGTTCGTCTGCTCGCGTCAAGGGCTTGAGCCGCTACCTAAGGCGGTTTTGGGCGACGTGCAAAACGGCGCGTATCTGCTAAGGCAGAGCAAAGAGGCGCGGATCACGCTCATCGCAAGCGGCAGCGAGGTCTCGCTCTGCCTAAAGGCCGCGGCGATCCTGCAAGAGCAAGGCATCGGCGCAAACGTCGTCAGCGCGCCGTGCTTCGAGCTTCTGTGTGAGCAGGACGCTGACTATCTGGCGCAAATCCTGGAGCCGCAAACCAAAATTTTAGCCGTCGAAGCCGCAAGCGCGCTTGAGTGGTATAAATTTGCAGACGCAGTACACGGTATGCAAAGCTTCGGCGAAAGCGGCAACGCGAGCGAGCTATTTAAGCTTTTCGGCTTTACCGACGTAGCGATCGCGAAACAGGCCAAAGAGCTTTTAGAACAGTAGCGGAAAGGGTAAAATTTGAGCGAAAAAATCAAAATTTCATATTTAGACGGATTTAAAATTTACGGGTTAAAAGCCCGCACGAAAAACGCGGACGAGCTAGGCGGAAGCGGCAAAATTCCCGCGCTGTGGACGAAATTTATGAAAGAGTGTTATGACGGGCGGAGCGAGATTTACGGCGTCTATTACGATTACGAAGACGGCGCTGGCGGGCTTTACAATATCTTTATCGGCGCTAAAGCGCCCCGCAGCGACGAAGCCTTGGAGATCAAAAGCGGCAAATACGCCGTTTTTAGTTTCCCAAATGAGCCGCAAAACGTAGCAAAATTTTGGAGCAAAATTTGGAGCTTTTTTGAGGCTGGCGAACTAAAAAGAGCGTTTGGAACGGATTTTGAGTTTTACGGCGGAGACGAGATCAAAATTTTTATCTCGGTCTTGTAGAGCGGCGCATGAAATTTATAAACGGCGAGTGATTTTTCGCCGCCGCGACGATGAGCTTTTGCGTAAAATTTTAATTTAAAGGGTAAAATTCCGTGCCCAAAACTACGCGCACGAAAATAAATTTTATGCCGAAAGCCGCGCCGCACCTTAAGCCGTGGATTTAAAACAAAATCTAAATTTGCGCCGTTAAATTTCAACCCCCGCCCGCAAAATCAGGCGAAATTTCACGCCGAATTTCATTTTTAAATCTGTTATTAAGCCATTTTTGGCTTAAATTACACTTTCATTCGGGTAGATGTCCGAGCGGTCGAAGGAGCGCGCCTCGAAAGCGCGTAAGGCGTCAGCCTTCTGGGGTTCGAATCCCTATCTACCCGCCATTCATTCAAATTTCACCCAATATTCTGGAGTTAAGATGAGCAATAAACTCCTTTCGATGAGTCTGCAGGAGCTGTGGCGGCTCTTTCCGATACGTCTCGTGCCGCACGATCCGCGGTGGAGCGAATACTTTAGGCAGGAGCGCGAAATTCTGCGCGGCCTGCTGCGAGATCATGGCGAGATCAAGATCCACCATATCGGCAGCACCGCGGTAAGCGGGATCTGGGCGAAGCCTATCGTGGATATTTTGATCGAATGCTCGGATATTGCCGCCGCCAAACAGCGCCTGATAGAGGCGGGCTATCTGCTAATGAGCGAAAAGGGGAGCCGCTGCAGCCTAAATAAGGGCTACACCGAAGCGGGATTTACCGAGCGCGTTTTTCACGTGCATCTGCGAAATTTCGGCGATACAGATGAGATATTTTTTAGAGATTTTTTGCGGGCGAATGCGGATATCGCTGAGCGGTACGAGGCGCTTAAATTAGAGCTTTGCAAGCGCTATGAGTTCGACCGCGACGCCTATACTGCGGCGAAAAGCGAATTTGTGCTTAAATTTACGCGCATCGCTAAAGAAAATCTAAAATAATCGCGCAAATTTGAGCCTCTGTGTATCAGCTCACTCACCAAGAGCGATAAAAATAGCTAAATTTTATAAACGAAATGGGTAGATAGCGCCGCGCCCTGTGAGCTTATTTTTATAAAATTTTGACCGTAATTTCAAATTTAAATGGCGGCCGTCCAGCTATCGACAGATAAAATTTTACAAATCCAGCTAGCAGCGAAGTCGCCCATAAAATACGTCGTATCCCCACATCATATTTCAAGCAAAGGCATCCCCGCGCTTCGCTACGGGTTTAAATTTAAAACTTATGCGCTGTAAATTTTAAATATCCCGCCAAAACATCGGCTTATAAACTCGCTAAATTTAAAGCTACAAAAATTTTAAAATTCCTCGCCGTTAGCTAGCCGCGCAAATCCGTCTGGCGCTTAAATTTAATGATCGCTCTTCAGCCCCGCGCCGCAAAGCGGGATGATGCTATCTCCTTGCAGATCGCGGCTTTCTTTGTAGCGTAGATAAGCCGCGTAGGTAGCTGCGGTCGTGTGCTCGACGTAAAATCCGCCGCGCGCAAGCGCCGCTCTGGCAGGCAGTATGTCGCTCTCGCTTGCCAAGATCACCTCGCGCTCGCCAGCGTAGCTAGAGCCAAGAATTTCGCCCGCGCGCATCGGTCTTGCGATCGCGATGCCTTCCGCTAGCGTCGGTTGCGGCTCTATCGCGCGCGCCGTACCTTCGGCGCCGAAAAGCGGAGCGCAACGCTCGCCCTGAACGATGAAAATTTTTGGCAGCGCTTCGATAAAACCGCCCTCATATAGCTCGCCCAGCGCTGCTTGAGCGCCCAGCAGTAGCGTGCCGTTGCCCACGGGGATAAAGATATTGCGCGGCACCCTGCCCAGCTGCTCGTAGATCTCATAAACGTAGCTCTTCGTGCCCTCGTAAAAGATCGGATTATAGACGTGGTTGGCGTAATATATCTGCTCCTGCGCAGCCTTTTTGCGGCACGCGTCCGCCGTCTCGTCGCGGCTACCGTCAAAGACCGTGACGTGCGCGCCGTGGCTTTTGATCATATCGATCTTTTTAGGCGATGTGCCTTTAGGGACGTAAATTTCGCATTCGATGCCCGCGCGAGAGCAATACGCCGCCACGGCATTGCCCGCGTTGCCGCTAGAGTCTTGCAGCACCTTTTTCACGCCGATATTTTTGGCGTGCAGCACCAAAACCGCCGCGCCGCGGTCTTTGAACGAAAGCGTAGGCATCGCGTAATCGAGCTTAAGATAGAGATTTTCGCCGAATTCCACGCTCGCCGTAAGCCCCTCGCCCATAGAGATTTCTTTAAATTTAGCGGTATCGATGCCCATAAATCTGCGGTATCTAAAGATGCTAAACTCGCTTTGATCTACGAGCGCGGGATTAAATTTAGGCGCATCGGAGTTTAGCTTATACAGCCCACCGCAGTCGCATTTATAGCTCAAAGTATCGATGGGCGCGTGCTTGCCGCAGCCCGTGCAGATGAAATCGCTCATTTTCGCTCCTATTTTTTCTCTTTTATTTTTGCGACGGCCTCGATCTCTACGAGGCAGCCGAAGTGTAAAGCCGTAGTCGGCACCACGACGCGAGCGGGCTTGTGCGCGCCGAAAAACAGCGCGTACTGCTCGTCGATCACGTCCCAGTTCGCGACGCCCGGCGTATAGACGCGGCACATCCGCACATCGCTTTTATCCGCTCCCGCGGCGGCCAGCACTGCCGCGACATTGCTTAGAGCCTGCGCGGTCTGCGCAGCAAGACCATCTGGAGCGGCTCCCGTGCGCGGATCCACGCTTAGCTGCCCCGAGACGTAGAGCGTGCCGTCGTCGTCTAAGATGCCCGGCGCATAATGCGCCTTTTTCGGCGCGAAACCGCTTGGATAAATTTCTTTCATTTAAGCTCCTTTGCATATAAAATTTTATATAATTTTACTCTAAATTTATTAAAAATATATAAATATTTCTATAAATTTGCAGAAATTTTAAAATTTAATCTAAATTTATAGATTTTTTTATATGAAATTTCAGGAGCCCGAATTGAACCAACTTTTGCAGACCTTTATACCGACCGCGCACCTTATTAAAAATACGATCGGCGATTGCGAGGTGGTTATCCACGATATGAGCACGCCGCAAAACTCCGTCGTTTTCGTCCTCGGCGACGTAACGGGCAGGAAGATCGGTCAAAGCTTCGATCATCTGGTAAAGGACGTGTTGCTAAGCAAAAATTTTGAAAACGACTGCACCGCAAACTACTACTTCACCGCGCAAAACGGCAAGCTCATACGCTCCTCTACTTCGCTGATCCGCGGCGCAGATGGCAAAGTAGTAGGCGCGCTATGCGTAAATATCGATACTTCAAACGCCATGGCGGCATACAAAGTAATAAAAAATCTTCTGCCGAACGCAAAGCTCGATAGCAAGCAGCCGCAGGGCGCAAATTTTACCGACGGAGGCTGTAATAGCGCGGCATTAGACGGGGCGAGCTTAAAGGATGGCGCAAATTTAGAAACGCAAAGCTCTAACGATTTGCAGCAAAATATCCTTGACATCGTCCAAGATCTGATCGCATCAGCTACGCACGATCTGAATGTGGAGGGGATGAAGAAAGAGGATCGAAAGCGTATTGTAAAATTCCTCTCGCAAAAAGGGATTTTTGAGGTAAAAGGCGCCGTAGAGCTCGTCGCAAAGGCGCTTAGGACGCAGAAAGTCACGATTTACTCGTATATGGATGAGGTAAAAAAGGAGAGCTAGCCGCAGCGCATAAATTTGATCTCAAATTTAATAAGCGTTGCGCGCCTTACTATCAGCGTAGCCATATGGAGTGGCGCGAATTTAATCTGAATTTGATGAATCGATCAAAAATCAGAACATACTAATCCCTCGTTTATGCAGCATGTAATGGGATAAAAGCAAAACTCATCTATTACTCGAGCTCATAGCCCTTCGCGCTTTTTAATTTCTCGTCATAATCGACTCCGTTAGCAATTCGCTTGCGTGAAGCATTAAAATCCGCTCGTATCGGGCTTTTGCGCTCGTCAAACTCAAGTGGCGCGACACCGATGATATCTGCTAGCAAATGCGCCAAATCATCGCTCATAAAAGGCTTATCTTTCGCCGCAGCTAGCCTCTGCCATAGTTTAGCGTGATCGCTCAAAAACTCGCGAGAACCTATGAAAATTAGCGGAATTTCGTAAGTAAAGCGGCTCTCCATGCCGTGCCCAAGGCGTCCATTTTCGTATAAATTCTCTCCGTGATCGCTAAGATAGACGATGAGACTGTCATCACCCGAAAAAATTTTAAAAATCTCATTTATGACAAAATCGTTGTAAAGCACGCTGTTATCGTAATACGCGATGACCTCTTTCTGCTTAGAAGTAAGTTTTGCCTTTACATCCGCCGCGCTAAACTTGCCAAATCCCTCGGGGTAGCGCAGGCTGTAATCCATATGATTGCCGATAAGATGGATCACGTAGAAGTTTCGCTCGCTCTGCTCCGTTTTTGCCTGATTTATGAGCGGAAGCAGCACTCCGTCAGGCTTGATGCGGACGGTTTCATAAAGATTGCTCTTTGAGAGGAAGGATTCCGCGTCCGCGCGATCGGCAGCACTTTTAGCACTTAACGCATGTGCGCCGAAAGCCTCTTGATTGCTAATCCAAAAGGTGCGGTAGCCACTTAGCTTAAACATATCGATGATGCTAAGGTTGCGAAACCACGCCCTTTTGCGCTCGCTTTCGTAATCGCTGAAATTTAAAAGTCGCATCAGCACCTGATTAGTCGTGCCGTAAGGCGAGATTGTATCGCTAAATTTTATCAGATTGCCGCTTGCTTCGAGCTTCTCTAAAAGCGGCGTATTTTTAACACCGTAGCCGTAGAGCGACATATGCCCGCGCTGCAAGCTCTCGCCTATTATTAGAATGATATTTTTGACGCGAGACTTTTGCAAGGCGGGGTTTGTAGTAGCGTCAGTGGTTTTGGAATTTGAAATCGCGCCGGGGCTTTGTGGTACGGAATTTAAAATCTCGCCGGAGCTCTGCGCCATAGCGCCCGAGGCAGACGTAGAATTTAAATTTGCGCCGGAATTTTGCGCCTGGGCGTTTGATGCAGGCGCGGAATTTTCAGACTCGGAATCCAAGGCAGAGCTTTGCGGATCTGAATTTGCGCCGCTCTTTAAAACGCTTTCATTCGCGCGCTTAGCCTCGTCATATCCGAGCTGTACTTCGCGCATATCGGTGATGAAATTTTTATCGCTCAGATAATCTTTTATCGTAAAGGCAAACTCCAGCGGAACGTATTGCGATAGCTTGGTTATATAACCCTGCTTGCCCTGAGAAGCTTTGACGGCGATATCCGCGCAAAAGATCGCCCCGTAGATAAGATAAAGCGCCGCTAGTAGCAATCTTAGGCGGCTATGCGTTTGCTCCCTCTTTCTCCGCTCTGCTCTTAGCGCTGCAAAGATGCAGCCAAGCAGCACCGCTAGATACAAAATCGTCGCAGGGTTAAGAAACTGCGAAACAAACTCGCGCGTCTCGGCTGCATCGGTATGCACAAGCGCGTCGATCGCCACGACGTTGAAGCTTGAGTCGAAATTTACGATCAAAAATAAAGCCACACTCGCAATTAGCGCAATTAGCGCTAGTAACACGAACGAAACGAGCTTAAAAAATCGGCCGCCAAGCAGATAGCAGAGGTGAAAGATGAGTAAATTTATGATAAATACTACCGGGAAACTCTCGGCGATGTAGGCAAAGATGGGTCCGTTAATCTGATAATGTATCTTAGCCCAGCACGCGAGCAAGCATAGCGCCGTGCTAAGCCAAAACACCCTCCATACGGGACGCTCGCGCAGCGCAGCAAAAAAACCGCGGTCGATTTGCATAAGCAAGCGCGCCGTGAACTCGCCCATTTTCGTCCGCGCCATGAGCCTGCCCATATTTGCTAGCGCTACATAAAATTTTTCTCTCATTTCATCTTCCTTAGCTTTACAAAGACACTATGACGCGCACTCTGCGTAGCGCGACATATTTTGTTAAAAATTAAGGCGCAATCTTAGCTGCTTAAAGCTTTGAGCTTGCTTACTTGCGCGCTTTTATGCTTCAAATTTTACGGCTAATTTTAAAGATTCAAGGAGTTTGGAATTGGACGGCGAATTTTGAGGCTAAATTTTAATTGAAAACGGATCTATGAGCGAAACTACAAAACGAGGCTTTAAAAACAGAAAGCATGAGCTAAAGCGCAACCTTTAAAAATTTTACGGCTAGGTTACAAACCGTCGCAATAGATTTTAAAATTTCTAGTGCGATAAGCTTCAAACGGTCTTTGGATAAAATTTATGCATTAAGCGGCTGAGGTAAAATTCTAAGACACGAGCGATATAAAATTGTCGAAAGCTAATCGCGAGCCAAATTTCGCACCGACAAAGCGAAAAAATTTTAACTAGGCTGAGCCAGCTTTTGTGCGAAATCTACGCGACGCTTAGGACTTCTACCTTACCGTCGAAAACCGCCATGCAGTGCTCGTAGTGGCTAGTGCGGAGCCCATCCTTGCTTCTCGTGCTCCACTTATCCTCGGCGATAACCGGCGTGCCGTCCTTTTGGCAGATCATCGGCTCGATGCAAAAGACCATGCCGTTTTTGATTTTGGGGCCTGATTTTGGATTGTTGCCCTCCAGATAGTTTGGGATTTCAGGCTCTTCGTGTGGGTGCTTGCCGATGCCGTGACCGCAGAAGCCGTATAGCGGCACGAAGCCGCGCGCACGGATAAATTTCTCGATCTCGAAGCTTAGCTCTTTGAAGTGCATACCTACTCTGATCGTTTTGATGGCAAACTCCAGCGTATCCTTACTGCATGCGATAAGCTCTTCGTCGGCTTTTGAAATTTTACCGACGGGCAGAGTGCGTGCGCTGTCGCCGAAATATCCGTTTAGCTTCGAGCCCAAATCGACGCCTAAGATATCGCCCTCTTGCAGGATCGTTTCGTCTGGGATGCCGTGGATGATGACTTCGTTTAGCGAGAGGCAAGCGGCGTTTGGAAAGCCGTATAGCCCTTTAAAAGCGGGGTACGCGCCCTTGGATGTGATGAAATCGTCGATCTTTTTATCGACTTCAAGTAGGCTAAGACCCGGCTTTATGAATGAAGCTGCGTAATCAAGGGCTTGCGCGACGATTCTGTTCGCCGCACGAAGCCCCTCTAAATCCTTTTTTGTTTTAAGCAAAATTGCCATTTATAGCCCGACCGCGCTTAGGGTCTGATATTTGTTCATATAGATCTGCGCTTCGATGCGTCTCATTGTATCAAGTGCGACGGAAACGACGATCAGCACGCTGGTGCCGCCGAAATAAAACGGCACACCCATAAATTTAACGAGCAGCCACGGGATGACGGTTACTAGCCCGAGATAGATCGAGCCCCAGAATGTAAGGCGGCTAGCAACTTCGTTTAAGAAGCTCGCCGTTCCCTCGCCCGGACGAATGCCCGGGATAAATCCACCCTGCTTCTTTAAATTTTCACTAATGTCCTTGGAATTAAAAGCAATTGACGCATAAAAATAAGCGAAAAATATAACTAACACAAAAGTCAAAAAGTTAAAGAAGTAATTGCTAGGGCTTAGGAAATCGTGGATCTTTTGGATGATCGGATTGGTGCTTGCTTGTAAAATTGTAGTCGGAAACATCAAAATCGCGCTTGCAAAAATAGGCGGAATGACGCCACTTAAATTTAGCTTGATCGGCACGTAATTCATAATGCGTTTGTTTTGATTCGCCATCAATACCTTGCGCGAAAACGATACCGGAATTCTACGTTCGCCTAGCTCCACATATAAAATTGCACCGATAGTGGCCAGGATAATTAGCACGATCGCGATTAGCTTTAAAACATTCATTTCGCCGGTATTTACTAAATTTACAGTACTTCCGATCGCTCTAGGGATGGCGCTTACGATACCTGCAAAGATAATAAGGCTGGTGCCGTTACCGACGCCGCGCTGCGTGATCTGCTCTCCGATCCACATCAAAAGCATTGTGCCCGCTAGCATCGAAATGCACGAGATGAAAACAAACTCGTTGGTATTTTCGGCCATTATCGCAGGCGCTCCGGTCTGTCCGTGAATGCCCTGCAAGCCGATGCTAACGCCGATAGATTGAACCATAGCAATCGCTATGGTAGCGTATCGGATGATCTGCATATATTTCTGCATACCGTCGCGCTCTTTTTTGAGTTTGCCTAAATTTGGAAAGGTTGCGGCAAGCAGCTCCATAATGATCGAAGCGGTAATATAAGGCATAATGCCTAGCGAGATAACGCTGAATCGCTCCGCCGCGTTACCGCTAAACATATTAAACATTCCAAAAGCGTTGTTGCTATTGTTTTGAAAAAATTGCTTTATAACCTCAACGTCCACTCCCGGAACCGGCACGTAAGCTAGCAACCTATAGGCAAAAAGAAAGCCCAAAGTAATGAGAATTTTGTTGCGTAGCGATTTATTCATTATTTTTGTCCGCTATACTTTACGTTCTCGTCTTTGATCTTGCTAGCGAGCGCTTTTGCGCCTACGCCGATCAGCTTGATCTTTTTAACGGAATTTGAAATTTTATGAACGGATTTGATGCTTTCGATCGTGATCTCGCCAAGATCTTTTATAGCTTCGATTTTATCGACATTGATCACGTAAGGCTTTTCAAATTTAGAAGTAAAACCCACCTTCGGAAGCCTTCGCTGAATTGGCTGCTGACCACCTTCGAAGCCTCTTTTTTCGTGAGAGCCGGTACGTGCGGTCTGACCCTTGCCGCCGCGACCTGCGGTTTTACCCAGACCGCTTCCTTGACCGCGACCCAAGCGCTTAGTAGCGTGAGTCGAGCCTGGGGCTTTTTTAAGATTTTCTAATCCCATCTTTTATCCTTGTTAGTGTTTTAACATGCTAAGAGCTTTCATCGTAGCTCTTACGACATTTGAGGAGTTGTTCGAACCTAGCGATTTGGTGAGGATATCTTTAACACCCGCAAGCTCTAAAACCGGGCGGACTGAACCGCCAGCAATAACGCCAGTACCTTCGCTCGCCGGCTTAAGTAAAATTTTGCTCGCATTGTATTTAACTTCAATATCGTGAGTGATAGTAGAGCCGTTTAAATTTACCTTGATAATATTTTTAAACGCATCGTCTACCGCTTTTTTGATCGCATCTGGAACCTCTTTGGACTTACCAAAGCCAAAGCCTACCAAGCCATTTCTATTGCCTACTACGATAAGAGCCGTAAACCTAAACCTTCTACCGCCTTTAACGACCTTCGTAACCCTACCGATATTGACGATTACCTCTTCGAATTCTTCTCTATTATACTTTTCCACAATCATTCCTTTGGGTTATAGTTTGATGCCGTTTTGGCGTAGCGACTCGGCAAAGCTTGCGATTACGCCGTGATACAAATAGCCATTGCGATCGAAAATCGCTTCAGAAATGCCTTTATCTTTTAGCTTGGAGGCTAAATCTTTAGCTAAGCTAGCCGCGCCCTCTTTGTTTGCCTTTAAATTTAAAACCTTACCGCTGCTGGCGCACAAAGTCGCGCTCGCCGCGTCGTCGATAGCCTGAGCGTAGACCGTCCTATTGGATTTGAAAATAGAAATTCTAGGGCAAGATGCAACGCCTGAAATTTTAGCGCGAATTCTTCTTTTTCTCTTGATTCGTAAAGAGATCTTTCTTTTTAATACGTTCTGTGTCATTTCTCAACCCTTATTTCTTAGCTGTTTTTCCGGCTTTGCGGATAATATGCTCTTCAAGATACTTGATGCCTTTGCCCTTATACGGCTCAGGCGGTCTGAATCCTCTGATCTCGGCTGCTACTTGACCTACTTGCTGCTTGTCATCGCCTTTGATGGTTACGACGTTTTTATCTACCGAGATTTCGATTCCCTTTGGAGATTCAAAATTTATCGGATGCGAAAAGCCCAAATTTAGCTCAAGCACCTTGCCCTTCATCGCAGCCCTGTAGCCGACGCCGTTGATTTCAAGCTGTTTTGAAAAGCCCTCGGTAAGACCAAGGACGATATTATTGGCTAAAGCGCGGTATGTTCCCCAATACGCCCTGCTCTGTCTATCCTCACCCTTAGGCGAGAATTCTATCTTTCCGTCTTCGATTTTTACATCGACATGACCTTTTAAATCAAGCTCTTTTTCGTTATTCGATTTTTTAAATTTTAACGACGAGCCGTCAATCTTGACCTCAACTCCGTTTGGAATAGAGATCGGTTTTTTACCAATTCTTGACATAATTTTCCTTTTTATTTGTCTAGGGTATGTCTACTTTTACGAATGGATACCACAATACCATAAAAAGTAGAAACTTCTTACCAGATCGTGCAAAGCACTTCGCCGCCGACGCCCGCTTTGTGCGCGTCAATACCACTCATAACGCCTTTGCTTGTGCTAACAACGACGGTTCCGTAGCCGTTTTTGAAGCGCTTGATCTCGTCTTTGCCTTGATATACGCGGCGACCCGGAGTCGAAATTCTTTTAACTTCGTTTATCACGCTCCTGCCCTTTTCGTCGTATTTAAGCACTACATTGATGATCTTTTTATTGTTTTCCTCTACTACGTTGTAGCTCTCGATATAGCCCTTCTCGGCTAAAATTTTAAGCATAGCCTCAACGACATTTGAGTGAAAAAGCTTAGTCGTATCTAGCCTTCGCATCGCAGCATTTCTGATGCGAGTTAGTCCATCTGAAATAAGATCGTTAATCATCTCTTCTCCTTACCAGCTTGCTTTTTTTAGACCCGGGATCAAGCCCTCGTTTGCCATCTTGCGAAGGCAAACGCGACAAATTCCAAAATCCTTATAAACGGAGTGCGGACGACCGCAAATTTGACATCTGGTATATGCGCGAGTGCTAAATTTAGCGGGGCGTTTCGCCTTGGCTACCATTGATTTTTTTGCCATATCATTTTCCTTTTGCAAAAGGCATGCCGAATAACTCTAGCAATTTAAATGCCTCTTTATCGTTATTTGTAGTCGTTACAACGGTTATATTCATACCGTGAGTTCTTAAAATTTGATCGTATTCAACCTCAGGGAACATCAGCTGCTCTTGCAAACCGAAGTTATAATTGCCGCGTCCGTCAAAGCCCGTTCTAGGTAGTCCTCGGAAATCCTTAACCCTAGGAAGCGCGATAGAGATCAGTTTGTCTAGGAAGGCAAACATCTGCTCTTTTCGTAACGTAACCATTATGCCTACCGGGAAACCTTCGCGCACTTTAAAGCCGGCAACCGATTTTTTTGCATTGACGATAAGCGCTTTTTGGCCTGCAATCAGCGAGATAGTATCGGCCATATTTTGAAGCACTTTTTGATCTTTGCTCGATTCGCCCGTTCCTACGCTGATAACGATCTTTTCAAGTGCCGGGATAAGCATAGGATTTTTTATATCAAATTCTTTCTGCAAAGCAGCTCTGATGGAATTTATATATTTATCTTTTAGTCTGCTCATAATCAACCCTCTACCAACGCAACGTTTGAAATATCCATCGGCATCTCTTTGCTTGTAAAGCCGCCTTGCGGATTTTGCTCGGTTGGTTTGATAGCCTTTTTAGCCATTTTACAACCCTCGACGATAACTTGAGCTTTTTTAGGAAAGACAGCCTTAACGGTGCCTGTTTTGCCCTTATCGTCACCTGCGATGATCTTTACTTGATCGCCCTTTTTAATCTTAAATTTTACTGCCATTATAAAACCTCCGGAGCCAGCGAAACGATCTTCATAAAACCGCCGTATCTGACCTCTCTACCGATAGGACCGAAAATACGAGTGCCGATCGGCTCTTTTTTTGAATCCAAAATAACGGCTGCATTCTCATCAAATCTAATTAGCGAGCCGTTGCCTCTGTGCAACTCTTTAGTCGTACGAACGACTACGGCTTTTACTACTTGGCCGCGCTTAATCTTGCCGTTAGGGAGCGCTTTTTTTACAGAGCAAACGATGATATCGCCGATTGTAGCGTATCTTCTTTTGCTGCCGCCCAAAACTTTAATACACATAAGTTCTTTTGCGCCGCTATTATCAGCTACCGCAAGTCTGGTAAAACTCTGTATCATTATTCAACTCCTGTTTTCAAAACCGCTTTTAAGCGAAACGATTTTCTAGCGCTTAGCGGTCTGCACTCGATCGCAGATATGGTGTCGCCGATCTTTACGACGTTGTTTTCATCGTGGATCAGATATTTTTTAAATCTTTTTACGATCTTTCTATATCTAGGGTGCATAACCCTTCGCTCTACTAAAACGGTAGCTGTTTTATCGCCCGCCTTCTTTACGACTACGCCTTGAATTTCTCTTTTAAATGCCATAATCTATCCTTATTTCGCTTTAATAGCGGTGTTGATTCTAGCGATATCTTTTTTGATAGCGCGAATCTCGTTAGGATTGCTTAGCTGCATAGTTTTTAGCTTTTGTCTAGCCGTAAATAAAAGCAACTTACTTTGTTTCAACATAGAATTTAGCTCAGCCAAATCTTTATCTTTCAAATCAGTATATTTCATTTTCGCTTTCCCTACTTACGATTTTCGTTTTAAAAGGTAGTTTATGAATCGAAAGCATAAGCGCCTCTTTAGCAACCTCTTCGCTAACGCCGGTCATCTCGAAAATGATCCTGCCCGGTTTTATATTCATTACCCACTCTTCTACGCCGCTCTTACCCTTACCCATACGAGTTTGTAGAGGCTTTTTGGTAAGCGGTTTGTCTGGGAATACCTTAATCCAAATTTTAGCTTGACGATTCACGAAGCGCGTCATCGCGACACGAGCCGCTTCGATCTGGCGAGAATTTACCCTACCCGCCTCTACCGCTTTGATACCGAAATCGCCGAACGTCAAGGAATTTCCCCTCGTCGCGTAGCCGCGATTGCGACCTTTCATCATCTTGCGGTATTTTGTTCTTTTTGGCATCAACATAACTATTTACCTCTTCTTGGTCTGCGTGTTTTTTTAGGCGCATCATCGGCCTTTTCAGCCTGGATACCTTTTTGTAAAATTTCACCCTTAAAGATCCAAACCTTAATGCCAATATTACCGTAGGTCGTATGCGCTTCGGCAAAGCCGTAATCGATCCTAGCCCTTAGAGTATGAAGCGGAACGCGTCCCTCCAAATACCATTCGGTTCTAGCCATCTCCGCACCGCCCAAGCGACCTGCGACGCAAATTTTAATTCCCTTTGCACCTGCTTTTTGAGCGCCCTGGATGACCTTTTTCATAGCACGGCGGAATGCAACGCGGCGCTCTAGCTGCATAGCTACGTTTTCCGCAGCCAAAAGTGCGTTCGAGCCTACTTTGCGCTCCTCTTTGATGTTGATGGCTATATCTTTATTGACTAGCTTAACGACTTCGCTTCTTAAATTTTCGACTTCGCCGCCTTTTTTGCCGATGATGATACCCGGTCTTGCGGCTACGATCGTTACGCGAATTTTCTTAGCCGTTCTTTCGATAAGAATTTGGCTAATTCCCGCATAGTAAAGCTTAGCTTTTAAAAATTTGCGGATCTTGTAATCCTCGCCGATACTCTCGGAAAGCGTCGCTTTAGAAGGAAACCATCTAGACTCCCAATTTCGATTAATTCCTAATCTTAAACCGATCGGATTTACTTTCTGTCCCATTTACGCTTCCTTCTTACTTGGTTTTGCTACTTCGACGATGATGTGCGAAGTAGGTTTGCGGATACGGCTAGCCGTACCTCTGGCGCGCGGACGAAATCTCTTAAGCACAGGACCCGCATCCACTCGGCAGCTGGTAACTACGACCTCTTCAGGCTCAAAGCCGCCGTTTGCGACCGCGCTTGAAATCGCCGTAGCGATATATTTCGCGCCGCGATTAGGCGTAAATTCCAAAGTAGCAAGGGCAAATTCCGCATTCATGCCTTGAATTTGCTTCGCGATAAGTCTTGCTTTTGTCGGCGAAAGACGAACAAATTTAATAGTTGATTTACTCATATTCTATCCTTACTTGCCGATCTTTTTCTGCACGGAGCCTTTGTGGCCCTTAAAAGTGCGCGTAGGAGCGAACTCGCCTAATTTATAACCGATATGATGCTCGGTGACGTAAACCGGGATAAAATTCTTTCCGTTATGAACGTTAAACGTAAGTCCGATCATCTCAGGCACGATCGTGCTTCGTCTCGACCAAGTCTTGATCGGTTTGTTATCGCCGGCTTTCTTTGCCGCAACGACTTTTTTCATTACGTGATCATCTACGAAAGGACCTTTTTTTAGCGATCTAGCCATTTTTATTTTCCTTTCCTTCTTGAAATTATAAGCTTATCGCTCGCTTTTTTATGGCGAGTTTTATAGCCCTTCGTCGGCTTACCCCACGGAGTTACCGGATGGCGACCGGAGTTTTTCTTACCCTCGCCACCGCCGTGCGGGTGATCGACCGGGTTCATCGCAGAACCTCTGGTTTGAGGGCGGATACCTCTGTGGCGGTTGCGTCCGGCTTTACCGATGACGACGTTTGCCCACTCTTCGTTACCCACTACGCCGATACTGGCCATACACTCTGCAAGTACTCTTCTCATCTCACCGCTAGGCAGACGTAAAATGACGTATTTTTCCTCTTTACCCATAAGCTGAGCATAGCCTCCTGCGCTACGTGCCATTTGAGCACCTTTGCCAGGTTTTAACTCGATATTGTGCAGGATAGTTCCCACAGGGATATTTTTCATCTTCATAGCATTGCCGGGTTTAATATCTAATCCGCCCTCGGCAGCGGCTACTACGTCGCCCACATTAAGATCGTTAGGCTTTATAATGTAGCGCTTCTCGCCGTCTGCGTATGAGATCAGCGCGATACGGCAGTTGCGATTCGGATCGTATTCGATTGCCTCAACCTTGCCAGGAATGCCGAATTTATTTCGCTTAAAATCGATAATTCTATAAAGTTTAGCGGCTCCGGCTTGTTTATGGCGGCTGGTAATGCGACCGTTATTGTTCCTTCCAGCTGCGGCAGGAATTTTAACGAGCAATCCCCTAACGCTAGCTTTTGCAGTGATATCCTCGCTGCTAAGACCGGTCATAAATCTTCTACTTGGAGTATACGGTTTATAAGTTTTAATCGCCATTTTACGCCTCCACGCTTTCTAGGCTTGCGCCCTCAGGTAGTTTGACGTAGAATTTTTTCACATCGTTTCTAGCGCCCATTTTACCTCTAAATCTTTTTACTTTGCCGTCCTGTCTTAAAGAATTTATCTTTAGCGGAGTGATCCCGAAATAGTTCTTCAAAACGCTCTTTAGTCCGTTTTTTGTAACTGACGGGCTAGTTTGGATAACGACCACGCCGTTTTCTTGAAGACCGAGAGACTTTTCCGTATAAAGGATCGTTTTGATATCTGTTATATCTGCCATTTTAGTCCTCTTTCACTATTGATTCAAATGCCGCTTTTTCGAATACGACTGAGCCGTAAACTGCGATTAGGTAAGCATTGACCTCGCTTGCATCGATGACATAGCAATTCTTAAGGTTTCTATAGGCCAAAAGAGTTTGTGCATCCAGCTCGTTTTTAACGATCAGCGCATCTCTAACGCCTAGTTTCTTAATAAAATTTGCCGCATCTTTGGTTTTACCGCTTTTTAGCTCCAGATCGTCGAAGATAAAAATTTTACCCTCGTTTGCTTTCTCATTGATAGCAAATTCCAGCGCAAGGCGTTTTTGCTTTTTATTGACCTTCTGCTCGTAATTTCGCTCGTTAGTCGGACCGAATGCGACCGCGCCGCCTACCCAGACATTGGTTCTGGTCGAGCCCGCACGTGCGCCACCGCGACCCTTTTGTCGCCACGGTTTTTTGCCGCCGCCGCTAACCTCGGCGCGAGTTTTAGCGTTAGCCGTGTTTGCGCGAAGCGAAGCAAGGTAAGATTTGACGTATAAATATAGATTGTGCGAATTGACTTCCGAAAATTTCGCAGGAATTTCAATTTCGCTTGCTTTTTCCAGTTTTTCGTTAAGCACGCTTACTTTACTCATTTTACTATCCTTATTCTGCCCATTGCGCCGTTAAATCCAGGAACCGAGCCTTTAAGCACCAAAATTTTATTCTCGGCATCAAAACTTACGACTTCGTTTTTGGCAGTGATCGTTTCGTTTCCAGTGTGTCCCGCCATCCTCATACCAGGCTGAACGCGACCCGGCCACTCGCAGTTGCCGATCGAGCCCGGTCTTCGGTGAAAGCGGCTGCCGTGCGCTGCAGGACCGCCTGCAAAGCCATGGCGTTTAATAACGCCCTGATAGCCTTTGCCCTTGGATTTGAAGCTTACTTTGACGATCTTGGCCTCGCTCAAAACATCTAAATTTTGATCGCCAAGCTCGGCATTTTCTAAGCTTAGAGTCGCAAATTTATTAAATTCCTTGCTTAGGCTATATTTTTTTTGAATGCCGGCGATAGCTTTATTATACGCTTTGCCCTCTGCGTAAGCTACGATAGCTTTTTTCTCATCGCAAACTTCGCAAATTTTGGTATTGATAAGTCGCAAAAGCGTCACGGGCGTGCTGCTCGTGTCGATCGTCCTACTCATACCTATTTTTTCTACAATATATTCCATTGTTTTACCCCTTATTTGCCCATCGCATGAACTTCGACGTTGACTTCCGGAGCCAAATCAAGCTTAGTTAGCGAATCAACCGTATCTGGCGTAGCCGCTACGATGTCTAGCATACGAGCGTGAATTTTCATCTCAAACTGCTCTCTGGAGTCTTTATTTACGTGCGGAGATCTTAAAACGGTGTAGCGTTTAATCTTCGTAGGCATCGGCACGGGACCTCTGACGTCCGCACCTGTTCTTTTTACGGCTTCAACGATAGCCGAAACTGTGCGATCTAAAACTCGATGGTCATAAGCCTTGAGTTTTAACCTAATTTTTTGCATCACTTTTCCTTAATAAAGAACTTGTCGCAACGCGCGACCCTTTGTTTTAAACAAAAGACGCACATTATATAAAAGCGCTCCGGCTTTGTCAAGAATATAGCCAAATTTTATTGAAATATTTCCTTTTAATAAGGAAAAATATATAGAATTTCGAAAATTCTTAGAGTGCTGGAAATTTTCAATACAAAAATTTTTAGATAAATTTAAAATAGATATAAAAATTTCATAAGATTTTTCAGATTTATTTCCTTTTAATAAGGAAAATTTTAAAATATCCACTATGAATGATCTGAAATTTTTTTACGAAAACCCGCCGGAATTTATGGGCTTTATTCCGCGCAAAAGAGGTATAGACTCGCCCAAAACTATAATCTACGGAGTGCTAAATTCCGGCAAAAGCGCCGTGCTGAAAAATGAAATTTCAGAACTTAAAAAAGATGAAATTTTGTATCTAAATTTAGCCGATCTACGCCTTGAAGAGGCGGTAGCGAATGATGCAATTTTTGCAGCTAGAAATAGCGCAGGCGATACAAAGGTTAGCGAAGTAAACGAGCATGAAATAAGCAGAGAAGCTACGTTAGACGCGGAAATTTCGGATACGGGCGAATTTTACCGCGCCGCCGTAAAAAATACAGATACAAAAAATGCAAGCACATGCAGCTCAAACAATGCAAAAAATGCGGAGTTCTACGGCGCAAAAAACAGGAGTGAGAATTTCTTCCGTGAGATCAAAGAATTTTTAGCGGCAAATGAGCAAATTTCATCGCTTTTTCTGGATAATTTTAGTAGCGCCGATTTTGAAATTTCATCGCTTCAAAGCTTCGCTGGGGGGCTAAATTTAAAGCGCTTTATAATTTCTACTCGCGATAAAGAGTTGATCCTGCCGGGCTTTGAGCGGCTTGAGCTTTTGCCGCTTTCATTTGAAGAATTTATCGCCTTTGACAAGCGCCACAACGAGATAAACTCGATGATTTCGGCGTTTTTAGTCCAAGGTAGCGGCGCAAAAAACCCCTTCATAGCGCCCGCTGAAATTTTAGAATTCGAGCAGAGGCTACTTACGGCAAACTTTAGTCGCACGGAAATTTTAATTCTCAAAGAGTGCCTAGGTTTCGTTCACGCCGCATTTAGCGCAAATAAAATTTACACCGCGCTAAAGCCGCGCATCAAAATATCCAAAGACGCCGTATACGGCACTATCGCCAAGCTTGAGCGAGAAAATTTCATCAGGTTTTTAAGCAAAGCTGGCGAGCCCGCGCGCGCAAAAAAACTATATTTTTCGCATTTTAATATGCGCGAAATTTTAACAAGCAAAAAGGACTTCTCGAAAAAATTTGCCAACGTCCTTTTCTGCGAGCTTTTGGGGCTAAATACGCCGATTTTTTACACAAAAGAGCTGGATTTTTACCTGCCTGCTCTAAAGATGGGGGTTCTCGTCATTCCTTTCAGCGACGCAGACATCATCTTTTTAAAATTCCGCAAAATTTTAAGCGTGTTAAAAAAACTCGGCGTCACAAGTCTAAAAGTTATTTCTATGGCAAACTCCGGTAGGCTCGAGATTGAGGGTATCCGCTGTGATGTAGTGCCGTTTTATGAATTCGCGCTTAGCTTCTAATTATTGACATCTCATATCATAAAAATACAAATTTTATGATATAATTTTGGTAAACCCATATCAATTACGCAAGGGAAAGCCGATGATCAAATTAAAAGATAAACTCATTTATGAAACGCTAAAACTGGTCGAATCGCAAGGCGAAGATGGGCTTTTGTGTCGCAATAAGCAAAGCGATGCGGAGTTTATGAGGCCCGTAAACGAATTCGCAGCTGCGAGTAGGCGCAACTACACCTCGATCAAATCGACTCTTGACATCATCCATAAAAACTGGGGCTATCTGCAGCGCGAAAGCATTAAGGATACGGGGCTTGATGCGGGCAAGGCGTCGAAGATTTTCATCTACCGCCTATGCGAGTCAGGGCGAAGCTTTATCGAAAAATACGAAAAAGCGCTCGTCCAAAACGCCGACAAATAGCCCAAAATTAAAAATTTTAAGCGCCGATTAGATAGAATTCTTTAATTTAACGTAGCGCGACAGAATTTCGTTTTTATGCGACTTGCCTTAAAAAAGGAGATGAAAATGCTGGATTTTATAGTAAAAATGTTCGCCTGGAAAGCTGAGTGGGAGGTAAAAAAGGAATATGACAAAGAATTTGGCGATCTATCCTCCATGCGCTCAATCTTGCGCTTTATAATACTTCTTATCATACTTAGCATTTTGATTAAATTTCAATTAAGCTCATGAAAGATACATTTTTAGACATTGCGCTCGTTTTATTCGGCATCGCTATGCTTGTTACGATGCGACAAAAATCTTTATTAAAATTTATAATTTTCGTCGTGATTTTAGCGCTCGCCAGAGAGTTAATCATCAGATTTTATGCCTAGTTTCGGCCAAACCGACGCGGATGGAATTTAAAATTTAAACGACAAAATGACGGCGCGACGGAATTCGGCTGGCGCAATTTAAATTTCGCCGTAACTGCACTATGCTTTTATCGTCGTTAGTAAATTCTACCGCACTTCAAGAATTGCCACATCTACAAATCCAGCCTTTATCGGCAATGATAGATTTACCCGCGGCGAGGATTTGCGCTTAATGTCGCGCTTTCTGCTATTAGTGGCGGATTTCGCTCGTGCAAATGCGACGGAATTTCACTCGTGCGAACACGACGAATTTTTGCGGCGGCAGCAAAATTTATAAACCGAATGAGCGGGTTAGAGCGTAAATTTTATAACGCTATAATGCTTAAATTACGCAAAAGCCTAAATTAGCGCAATGCAAGTGCAGAATTCAATCAAAAAATTTCAAACTTAGTAGTAAAATTCCACACGCTGAAATCTTAAAATTTTATTTCATAAAATTCCGAGATTTAGGAATTAAATTTTGCAGTGAGACGGCAAATTTTACTTCGCAATTAAAATTATTACGCAAACCATACCTTGTAAATTCCAAAATTTCATCATCATAAAATTTTAAAATTCCAAGGCTGTATCGCGAATTTATTATTTTATAAAACGGAGCGAAAAGCTAAATCTTGCATAAATCACACTCGAAAATTTCGCGAATTCTCGCGCAAACCGGCTCGAAATTTCGCCCTGTTTACTCCACGTATCCGATAAATTCGCCATCGAAAGTATGCCTAACGTCGCCGCGAAAGTAAATTTTACCTCCATCTCCTAAGCGCAAATTTAGCGTTTCGCCGCTTGCAGGTATCACGCGGATATCGGGAGCTAGCCCCATATTTTCGACGCCTGCGATGAAGCATGCCGCCATCCCCGTACCGCATGCAAGCGTCTCTGCCTCTACGCCACGCTCAAAGGTGCGCACCTTTAAAATTTTGCTTGCGAGGCGACTTTGAACTAACGCATAATTAACGTTAGCGTTATACTTTTCACGCAGATCGCGAGCTAGCGCGGCGTCAAACTCATTTAAATCGCTAACAAAAGTTACTAAGTGCGGCACTCCTGTGTTATAAAAATACCACGTTAGCCCTGCCTCCTCAAAGCTCTCGCCAAGGCGTTTAGGACGAGTTAACATTACCTCGACGTTAGCTACTAACGCGTGAGCGTTAGGACGCAGATTGAAAATCTCGCCGAAGCTTACATTGCGTAGCTCGCCGCGCATACTCTCGCTCAAATTTCCGCCGAAAATACCGAAAATCTCGCCGCTAATTATACCCGCACCACTTAGGAATTTCATACTCTGCGCGGCCAAGAAATTTTCATACGCATACATGCATACCGCGCGCGAGCCATTGCCGCACATATCGGCGCTGCTGCCGTCGCTATTGTAAAATTCCCACTCGAAATTTATCCCCTCGATACCGTTAAATTTCGGCAGCACGACGATGAGCCCGTCGGCGCCCACCCCCTCGCGCCTATCGCATAGCTCACGCGCTAGCTTGGATCTATCCGCCTTAACCGAATCCGTAAATATTACGAAATCATTTCCGCTCGCATTATATTTTGAAATTTTCATCATTTACCTCGCAAATTTTTAAAATTACTAACGCTCACTAACGCTTTATTAAAATTTTACTCTATCTAAATTTAAGCGCATCGCTTATTTATAGGCTTTGCTAAGACTCAATTTACTAACGTATCTTCTTTCGTGAGCCCATTTTGTTATGCGTCTTTCATAATGGATGTTAGAGCCTACCTCATAGTTTTTAAATGCTCGCAAGCATCAAATCTTCCAAGCTTGCAAGCCTTTTCATAAAGCTCGCGCGCCTTCTTTTTATCTTTCGCTACGCCCCAGCCCTTTTCGTATTGATATGCTAAATTTGAACAAGCTAGCGGCTCGTCGCTTTTTTCGCACGCTTCGCTAAAATACTTCGCAGCAAGCGCGTGATCCTTTTGCCCGCCGTCGCCTTTGAAATACGTAACGCCCAAATTTACGCACGAATCCGCGTGTCCTTGCTCGCAAGCCCTCGTAAAAAATGTCCTAGCCCTGTCCGCGTCTTTTTTCACGCCTTCGCCGAGAGCGTAGCTAAGCCCGAGATTGTGGCACGCCTCGACCTGCCCCATCTTGCAAGCCTTGATCAAAAGCTCGATCGCCTTTTTCGTGTCTGGATAGACGCCGAGCCCCTTTTTATAGTTGTATGCAAGGCTCGCGCACCCCTCGCTGCTGTTTTTCTTGCAGGCGTCGCCGAAAAGCTCATTCGCCCTCTTGCGATCCTGCGCCACCCCCTGCCCGTCGTTGTAGAGCAGCCCCAAATAGACGCAGCCCTTCTGCTCGCCGAGCTTGCACGCCCTGTCGTAATAGCGCGCGGCCTGCCTGAAGCTTCTATTTGAGTCGTATGCATAGCCTAAATTTGCGCAATCCAGCGCGTTTTCCTCGCCGCCTGCGTCGCAGTTGCGCTGCAGCTCGTTTGTCACGCGGCTTAGTTTTTTACAATCCATCTCGCTCCCCGCGGCGCAGCCCTTCCTTAGATCGTCGATCTCCGCCGCAGCGCCCGTCGCAAACAGCGCGGAGAGCAAAACCGCTCGCGCCGTAAATTTCAATCGCTCTTTAAACGGCGTGGTTTTAAAATTTTGAAATTTAGCGCCCTTTTGGGCACGACTACCGATCCTCATCGCCTTCTCCTTTATTTTTAGTCTCATCTTAATTCGCGTAGAAATTTTACGAGCTCTCGCGCAAAGAGTTAAATTTTATCTTTTAGCTCTTTTAAAAATCTCTCCACCGCGACCTTAAGCGCGGCAAAATCGCCACTATTATCTATCACAAAGTCCGCCATGGCGCGCTTTTGCTCAATATCCATTTGCAGCTCCACGCGGTGCTTTGCGGCGGCATGATCCAGCCCGTTTCGCTTCATCACGCGCGCGATTAGCGTATCTTTAGGCGCATAAACGACCACTACTTTATCTAAAAACTCATACCTCTTACCCTCAAAAAACAGCGGAATATCGACGAAATAGAGCTTTCTTTTCGCCTCCAAAGCCTGCGCCTGCGATAAAATTTCAGCCGTTATCTTTGGATGCAGTAGCGCTTCGAGCTTTGCAAGCTCCGCAGGGTCTTTAAACACCAGCTCGCCTAGCTTTTTACGATCTACCGAAGCACGGTGCGCGGCCGAAATTTCCTCATCACTGCCAGCGTTAAATTCCGCTTGGGGGTTCAAATTTGCAACCTGCGCGTCTTTTTGCACGACGTATTGCGCGCCAAAAATTTCCGCCACCTGCGCGGCGCAGCGATCCAAAACGTCATGCGAAATCTTATCGGCATCGATGATCTCAAATCCGAGCCCGGCAAGCAGCTCGCAAACCGCGCTCTTGCCGCTACCGATGCTGCCCGTGATGACGACGGCGTGTTTAAATTTCAAGGTGAGCCTTTATAGCGTTTTTATTCGATTTTAGCTAAAATCTGCGAAATTATACCATCTTGGAGGATAAAATTTGATAAGCTACAAAGACGCTGGCGTCGATATAGACGCGGGAAATGACTTCGTAAACGCGATAAAACCATTCGTCAGAGCGACGCAAACTCCGCACGTTTTAGGTGGTATCGGATCGTTTTCGGGTGCGGTAAGGCTGCCTGTAGGCTATAAAAAGCCCGCGATCCTAGGCGCTACCGACGGCGTGGGCACAAAGCTACGACTCGCGATCGACGCGCGCAAATTTGACGGCGTCGGCCAAGATCTCGTTGCGATGTGCGTGAACGACCTCATCTGCAACTTCGCCGAGCCGCTGTTTTTCCTCGACTACTACGCGACGGCGAAGCTCGAGATCGCGGACGCCAAAGAGGTCGTAAAAAGTATCGCCGAGGGCTGCAAGCTCGCCCGCTGCGCGCTTATCGGCGGCGAGACGGCCGAGATGCCCTCGATGTATGAAAAGGGCGACTTCGACCTCGCGGGCTTTGCCGTAGGTATCGCAGGGGAGGACGAGATCGACCGCTCTAAATTTGTTCGCGAGGGCGACGTGCTCATCGCGCTTTCTAGCAGTGGCCTACACTCCAACGGCTTCTCGCTCGCGCGAAAAGTGGTCGCCGAGCTGGGGCTAAAATTTGACGACAAAGTAAGCGGCCGCGCGCTCATCGACGTGCTTTTGCAACCGACCAGGATTTACGTCGGAGACTTTTTAAATTTAAAAGACAAGATCCACGCGCTCGCGCACATCACGGGCGGAGGCATCGTGGAAAATCTACCGCGCGTATTTCCGGCGGGGCTGGGTGCGAAGATCGAGCATGCCGCGATCCGCACGCCTGAGATCTTTAAAATTATCGCGCAAAAGGTGGAGCCCGCAGAGATGATGAGGACGTTTAATATGGGCGTTGGTATGATCGTTGTAGCGTCTAAAGAAAATGCGGACTTCGTGCTCGCCAACACCGATGGCTACGTCATCGGAGAGGTCGTAAAAGGCAGAGGCGCGCAGCTAGTGTAAATTTTGAAGCGGTAAAATTTGCCGCTTTTTGCCAAGGCAGAGTTTATGTTCAGACTAAATTTTAAAGCAGGTATTGCTACCGCTTCCAAAAACAGCGCCGAGAATTATTATATGATAGGCCTTGCGGACGATAAGTACGACTATAAAAACTATCTGCTTTTCCAAAGACCGATCAAGCTCGGGCGGTATGAGGACGCAGACGCACCGCATAACGGCTTATACGCAGAGTGCAATGGCGATATATGCTATAACGGCTGCAAGGCGGTGAAAATCACTAGCGAGCTTATCGTTTTTGAAGTCCAAGACAGCGTCATCGCCGTGGATATCTGCGGCGTTAAAATTCCCAAGCGCTTCATTCAGTATTGTAAAGAAATTTTCGGCGATCTACTTAGTATCGAGGGGCAAATTTAAATACGCAGCGGCACGCAAAAGCAAATTTCGCAATCACAAATATAAAGCCGAGATTAAAATTTAACGAGCGAATTTTTAGATAGCGCAGGATAAGAGCGTTTAAGCAAAGCCATTAAACGCGATGAAACTTCTCGCCGGAGTAAAATTTATTGCGAGATTTGCGCATCAAATTCGGTGCAAGTATTATGTGGCAAAATTTACCCTTCCAAACATAGATAAATTTCACGCTCGATCCGCCGCCTGCGCTTTAAATTTAGACGCGCCACTTGTCGCCGCCACCCTCTCACAGCGAGCCCCGCGGACTTAAGAGATGCAAAATGATCATCTAGCTATCCGCATAGCCACTTGTTTTTTAGAAATATCGATCTCTAGCGCGCCCACACTGCCGCCTGCCTTTTCAGGAAAGGGCGATCGCTCGCCCTTCTGTTTAAATTTTATCTATGCGCTCGCGCCTTATTTTGCCAAATCTAAAATTTTAGCGATATTTTCGCGGCTGTAGAGCTCCGCCATATTCCACGCTTTAGCGTTTGTCGCGGCTACGTCTATGACCTCGTCCAGCACCTTGCCTTCGATGCCAAGCTGCGCGAGGCTAGTAGGCGTACCAATCTTATCAAACCACGCTTTAAGTGCCAGAGTGCCTTCATCTGCGCTTTTAAGGCCGAAAATTTCACTAGCGAAACGCTCAAACGCACTTAAATTCCTATCCTTATACCACCTCATCCACGCAGGCATCACCACGCTAAGACCGGCTCCGTGCGCGCAGTCCACGACTGCACTCATCGCATGCTCGATCATATGATTCGGATAGCCGAAGCCGCCCACGCCCACGTAGGTTAGCCCATTTAGCGCCATCGTCGCGGCCCACGCAAACTCGGCGCGCGCATCGTAATCGCTCGGATCTGCAAGCAGAGCTTCGGTCGTGCGGATGACGGTTTTGATGTTGGCTTCGATATAGGCTCGCACGATCTCCGGATGGACGCTAGCGGTAAAATACCCCTCGATGCTGTGCGCGATGATGTCGCTCGCGCTATATACGAGATACTCGCGGCTGACGGTTGCTTGCAGCTGCGGGTTTATGACCGAGACTTTCGGGTATAGACACGGCGCGCTGATCGCGTATTTTTGTTTGGTCTGCTCCTTGGTCACCACTCCGCCGCAGTTCATCTCCGAGCCCGTCGCGGCAAGGGTGATGATGTCAAAAATTTTAAGCGCGGCGCTCGGATTTTTGCCAGTGAAAAAATCCCACACGTCGCCCTCGTAGCAGGCGCCCGCGGCTACAGCTTTTGCCGAGTCCAGCACGCTTCCGCCGCCAACTGCGAGCACGCTATCGGCCCCAAATTCTTTAGCGAGCTTGATCGCTTCGTTTACTTTGCTTAACACGGGATTTGATTTTATGCCGCCAAGCTGCGCAAATTCTATACCGCTTGTCTTTAAACTACTCTCCACGACGCTCATCAGACCGCTCTTTCGCACGCGTTCGCTACCGTACAACACGAGAGCTTTTTTCGCGTCCGCTTCCTTCATATACTGCCCGATATGTTTTTCTTTATCCTTGCCGAATTCTATCCTCACGGGATTGCAAAAACTAAAATTTGTCATCTTATCTCCTTTAAATAAAGTTGGCTAAATTATAGCCTTTTTTAAAATTTTGCGGTAGCACGATAGTCCAAATTCCTTGCCTAATCGTGCAAATTTAAATATAACCCGAGTAAATTTAAAGGAGAGCATGAACGAAGTAGATAAAATTTTAAAAGACGCCACAAAGATCGCAGACGAGCTATATCCCACCTACGGACACGTTCAGACGCCTATAGAGGCGCTTAGCTTTTACCGTCAAAGAAAGCCCCAGACTTCATCGCGATGATCTATGAGTCCAGCGTGTACTTGTTGTCTGCGCAGCGGTAAAATGGTGGAATTTAGCAGCAAGCAGTATCGCTACGATACGCAAAAATTCCTACTTTGCGCAAGCGACCTGCCGCTTTTGGGGCGAGTAGAGCACTGCCCGTTTCTATCGGTAAGCATTAAATTTCAAAGCGAGGACATTTTTGAAGCGCTCAAGGAGATAGAGGGGTAGAACCGCGCAGGCAGACTTCTGCGACTCGTATAATTTGCGGCGCCGTTTTTTTCGCGCTTTGCTCTAAACATCGAGCGAAATTTTACTTTCCGATGTGATCTGCGGCGCAGATTTTGCACGAGGCTAAAATTTACCCGCACCTCGCTGCGCTGCTTTACCTGCGCTCGGTAGCTTTGTCGGTATCGCGAGTCGCTACACAAAGCAAGAAAGCGGATATTTCGCGGCATTTTTGTCCGCGAGTGCGGCGAGGAAAAGAGCGATAAACTCGTCGAAGTTTTGCGCGATTACCAGGGCGTCCTCATAGATCGGTCCGCGCCGAATACGATCTTGCCCGCGTCCGCGCCCTGCGTGAGGATGCCCGCGAAGCAGCGCTCGCCCCTGACCGAAAACAAAAACGGCAAGCACCCGCTCCAAAATGCGCTCACGGCGGCTCTTTCCGCATCGTTAGCCGCGCACTCCAGGCTGTCTTTTTCAAAATCTCCATAGCAAAATTCCGCCTCGTCCACGCTTGGCGACGCATAATCTCTAGCGGATACGAACCAAACGGCGTCCGCAGCGTCGCTCAAAGTCTCAAAAGAGCAAACGAAGCGGTAAAAATCTTCGCTTAAATTTTTTAAATCTACCGCCTAAAAATTCGCTCCGCGGCGGGCAAATTTCATCCCTGCGCCGCATCTGCCAGCCGTTTTGCGCCAGCGCATCCATAAGTTCGTCAAAAACCATCTCGCCTCCCGTAATTTGGCGCCGATTATAGCATTTTACTCGGCGCAACGACTAAATGCGACTAAATTTATAAAATTTTGCCTACCCGCCGCGCATAAAAAGAGAAATTTTGCGCGAAATTTTAAAAATTCGGCTAAAAATAAAATGACGTTTCCAAATCGCCGCTAAATTTAGGCTCGGCAGAAGGCGTAAGCCGCAGATGAAAAACGGGCGTATCACTTAAGATAGGCGTATCGTCGCGGGAGGCGGGCGAGCCGCTAAAATTTGCGCTTCGGTATCCGCCTAAAATTTCCAAGCGGTACCGACCGCACTTTAGCTTAAAGCTTAGGCTGTTTTGCTCGCTTATGCGGCTCATATCTTTAAAATAGCCGATGCCTACGATCTTTAGCGTGCCTGATGAGTGAAAAACCCAGCCACGAGAGATAATTTTCGCTTCGTTTTGATTAAAAATTTCCTCATCCACCTCGCCCACGGTAACCGCAAAATCGTAATAATCGCTGCAAACGCCCAATATCGGCACGGCGATGCCCTCTCTTGTGACCGCACCCCCGTGCTCGGTCTGCGTAAAATAAGCAAGAACGTCCCCGTTCGCAAGCCCGTGCTCATCCAGATAGCGCGCTAGCAGCGCAGGCTCGTATATCACGAAGCCGCCCAGCTCGGAGAAAATTTGCCTTTTCATTCGCGCCTTTCTTTGATCGCCGTGCGCGTCGTACGCAGAAATTTTGCCGCTCATTTGTCCTCTTTGTCTTTGTTTTTGCAGCGCCGATGAAATTTTATCACTGCGCTTGCGGCAGGCTAAATTTTATCACTGCGATCGCACCGCAGATGAAATTTAAATCCCATTTCGCGCTCAAGCTTTACAGCCCGCGGTTTTTGCCGTCCATGCCTTGGCATCTGTCTACTAGCCAGCGCCCGTCCTTGCGCACGAGCAGGAAGCGGCGCGCAAAGCCGTGTTCGTCCTTGGCGTAGATGTAAATTTTATTTTTGCTCTCGCATTCGGCGTCCGTTAGCTCGTACTCGCCGTAGGTGCCGCCCTCCATCATCGAAAACGAAATGCCCTCGGGGCGAAAGCCGCTGCGCCTAACGGGCGTACAGTAGCGCGCAAAGAGCTCGTCGCATCTGCGCTGCACCTCGCCGTCATTCGCGTCATCAATTCGCGACGTGGCAAATTTCTCCCACTCGCTCATCGCCGCAAAAAATTCTAAAAGCACACTCCGCGCCGCCGCCAGGTCATCTGGATCAAGCTTCTTTTTGCTCTTTGCAGCGTCTCTTTGCGCCTGCTCGAATTCCACGATCTGCTCCTTGCTAAAGCGTCCGCCGCCAAGATAAAACTGGATTTTCGTATCCGCCGCGGCTAGCAGCTCCGCAAAGCTCACGTGCGAATTGATCAGGCGCAGCGATTTTAGCTTCGGGATTTGCACGATCGCTTTTAGCCCCTCATCCGTAATGCTGACGTTTTCGATACCGATGTGTTCGAGCTTGGCGTGCCCCGCAAAGTATCTAAACCCCTCGCCGCTTATCTTATCGCTATCTTGCAAAAACAGATACGCAAGCTTCGGCAGCGTGGCTAGATGCTGCAGCGCCGCATCCGTAATAGCCGTGGCTATAAAGCCCATATTTACGAGGCTTTTTACCTCGCAGATGCGGCGCACCATCTCATCGCTTAGCGCTACGTTTTCGTAGTGATGGCCTTTGCAGTAGCGCTCGCTAACCGCGTCCAAAGCCTCCTGCATCGTGATCTGCTTCATCAGCTATCCTTTAAAATTTGATTTTAAAATTTTAGTGAAATTTTACGATCTGCGCAAGCGCTTAAATTTATGGCGCGGATTTGCTCGCGCAGCACAATTAAATTTTGCGACAATAGCGCGGTTAAAATATACTTTCGTCGTTGAAATTCGGCGCAGAATTTTGGCAATGTTTTTTAAATTTAGCTCGTCGCGCAAAGCGGGCGAGCGGAAAAGACGTCTTCGCGATTAAATTTTACGCATCATTTTTCGCGGCTGCGCTTTTCTTCGATACCGCTTTGTCCTTGCCTGCGCGCTAGCTCGTCAAGTAGGGCGTCCGGGTGGATATTGTGCGCCGCAAGTGCGAGCAGAAGGTGAAATAAAAGATCCGCTCCCTCGTAAATCACGTCGTATCGCGGCTCGCCCGCTCTGTGTTCGCCGAAGCTCTCACGCGCGGCGTCTGCGTAAAGCTTGCTGCGCGAGAGGTCCTTGCACGCCAGCGCGAACTCGCACGCCTCTTCGGCGATCTTTTTGAGATAGGCGTTTTCGCCCTTCGCGTAGAGCGAGGCGACGTAGGAGAGCGCGGGCTCGCCGTTTAGCTTGCGATCCAAGCAGACGTGGTAAATTTCGTCCAAAATACCGTACGGGCCTTTTTCTGCAGAGCTTTCAAGCGTAGAATTTTGCGCGGCGGCGTCTAAATTTTGCTCGTTGGGCTCTGCGGCGGAATTCGTGAACGCGGAATTCGTCGCAGCGGGGCTTTGCATTGCGGAATTTTGTTTACCGCAGGAATAGGTAGAATTTTTGGGCGTTAAATTCTGCAAGCCGTCGCAGGAAGCGGAATTTTGCCCTGCGCGGGAATTTGCGGAATTTTTCTGCACGAGAGAGGCTGCAGAGCCCTGCTCTGCGAAATTTATCGCGCCGCAAACACTCGAGCTCCTCACATTTTCGTCGCATTTTTGCAGCGAAATCTCTTTGAAAAAACAGCTTCGCGAGCCCGTGTGGCAGGCGGATCCGCCGCATTGCTCGACTTTAAGCAGCAACGTATCGTTGTCGCAGTCCAAAAAGGCGGATTTTACGAGCTGAACGTGACCGCTGCTCTCGCCCTTTTTCCAGATCCGCCCCTTGCTGCGCGAAAAGTAGTGCGCGTAGCCCGTTTGCAGCGTCAGGCTTAGCGCCTCCTCGTTCATATACGCGAGCATCAAAACCGCGCCGTCACCCGCATCCTGCACGATCGCGGGGAGCAGCCCGCTTAATTTTTGCCAATCTACCTTCATCTTTGATCCTTAGTTTGCGAAGTCGCGCGCTTTAAATTTAGCCGCCGCACGCGGAATTTGAGTTATGAATTTACGAAGCGGCACGCCTCGTAAATTTAAAGGACAAATCTAGCGGCTAAATTTTAAGCGACTGCTAGGCTTAAGCCGCGACGAGCGCGAGTTCTGCTCGTCACGAGCTTTCGTGCTCGCTGTTAAGTTTAGCTCGCAAAATCGAGAGTTAAGCTTATGCGTCCGGAGTAACTTGTTATTAAATTTAGTTCGCGAAATTGGGGCGCATAGCCGCCTGAAATTTTAATTTTCCCGCTCGATGGCGCTTTGCTTCGCCTTATCTTTCGTATCTACCCAGATATTAGGCACCGCGCCGCCCGGCGTTAGGAAAATTTTTGCGTCGCCGTTTTCGCGCAACGCCTCGTTAAATTTAGCCTGCGTCTCGATCTGCTTGAGGCTTAAAAGATTTGCATCCAAGCTCTTTGCGACCTCTTTGTTAGCATAGGCTTGCGCGTCGGCTTCGATCTTAGCGGCATCGGCGCGACCTTGAGCCTCGATTTTGACGGCGTCTGCGTTACCTTTGGCAAGAGCGGCCTTTTTAAGAGCCTCTTGGTTTGCGCGCTCAACCTCGTATTTGGTGCGCTCAGCCTCTTGCTTGGCGATCTGCACGCTCTCGATCTGCTCCTTTACCTTCGCCGGCAGGATGATCTCTCTAAGCTGCACGGCTAGCAGATCTACGGGCGAATTCGGCAGTGCTTCGATATTTTTGCGGATGCCGTCGTCGATCGCTTTAGCGATCTCGTCGCGTTTAGTAGGCAGCTCCTCGGCGGCATAGTTGCCGATGACGCTACGCACGACGTCCTTTACGCGCGGATCGATGATCTTATCCTCCCATAAAAAGCCCCACTCGGCGATCGTATTGGGCGCCGTGGCTTCATTGAGCCTGTATTGCACGGTGATGTCGATACTGACGGGCAAATTTCGTGAGTCTAGCACCGAAAGCGAGTTTTTACTGATGATACCGCCCGCGGTGCCGCTTTTAGTAGCGATACCCGCGCTCATATCTTCGCTGCTAGTGTAGTTGATGATACGCGTGCGAGTATCTACGACGAATACGTCCTGTATGAACGGCACAAAAAAGTGAAGTCCCGCGCCAAGAGGCGTCGGATCGTATTTGCCTAAATTTGACTTGATCCCCACCTCGCCCGATTGGATCGTGACGAAGGGTTTTGAGATCACGAGCAGCGCGATTATCGCAATTATCGCGTAAATCACACCGCTAAACTTGCCCATTCCTCCAAAATTAGGAATTTTAAAATTTAAATTCCCGCCTTTTTTATCGCCATTTTTCTTATTAAAATAATCATTCAAATCCGCAGGCATGCGTGTCCTTATTTAACGTAAGTGAGCCAGTGCTCAAATTTTGGGTCTTTGCCCGTGACGGCGGCGAAATACGCCTTCTGCAAGCGGCTCGTGATCTCGCCCATCTCGCCTTTGCCGATGATCCTGCCGTCAATGTTGCTAATCGGCGTGACCTCCGCAGCGGTGCCGGTAAAAAATGCTTCGTCCGCGGCATAGAGCTGATCGCGAGCGATGCGCTCTCTGCGGACTTCGTAGCCCAGGCTGCGCGCGATTTCTATGACTGAATTTTGAGTGATGCTCTCTAGGCTAGTGTCGTTCGGCGGAGTGATGATGACGCCCTCTTTTACGATAAATAGACACTCGCCCGGTCCCTCCGCGACGAAGCCCTGAGGATCGAGCAGTATCGCCTCATCGTATCCCGCATCAACCGCTTCAAAATTTGCCATCTGAGAGTTAAAATAATTCGCGCTCGCTTTGGCTTTTGCCATCATCGAAAATTGCGCCGGCTTCATCCACGATG
The DNA here is from genome assembly GCA_963522765.1 of uncultured Campylobacter sp. Taxonomy (GTDB): domain Bacteria; phylum Campylobacterota; class Campylobacteria; order Campylobacterales; family Campylobacteraceae; genus Campylobacter_B. The sequence goes on from CAUQZM010000010.1 coordinate 58,541, forward strand.
AAATTTTAGCCTTGATACCCTTGCGTAGCGCCTCTTCGCCCATATACGCGCCCCACTGCCACGCTGCGACGATGACGTTTACTGAGCAGTCCTTGGACGAAACGCCCATTGAGCCGTAGCCAAAGTATGCTAGCGGGCGAATATAAACGGTCTGATCAAAGCGGTTTTTCGCAACGACATCGATCTGGGCCTGACGAAGCTGCTCGAAGCTAAACGGAAGCTTGATCAGGCAGAGTTTTGCCGAAATTTCAAGCCTACGAGTGTGCTCGTCCAAGCGAAAAATCGCGTAGCCTTTGTCGGTTTTATAGGCGCGCACGCCCTCAAATACGGCGTTTCCGTAGTGCAAAGAGTGCGTCAAAACGTGGGTGGTGGCCTCCGCCCAGGGGATTAGTTTGCCGTCTTTCCAGATGAGCTCGGCCTCTTGAATTTGTGCCATTTCTTGATCCTTTTGTTTAAAATTTAATCTGCGATTTTAGCTAAAACAATATTAATTTCTAAGAAATTTAAAAGTAGTTGAAATTTGATGCGATTTTAAGACGCACGACGAATCGTGAGTTCAAATTTAGCTCGCAACTCGGCGCAGATGGCATTAAAATTCCACGAAAGAAAGCCCGATACCGATCTTATTGACGCTGCGTCTGTAGTCCGCGAGGCTCTCGCCATAGCCGTTAAAGTAGCGCAGATAGCCGTAAAATCCGCTGTTAAAGATCGGAAAGCTGTAGTTCAGCTCGATCGCGCCGCGGTTACTGCCGTCAAAATGTAGGTTGTTTCGCCATAGAGCACTAAGTCGCTGCTTGCCGAAGGTGTATGACGCGCGCAGATCGCCGTAGCCCATATAATCCGCGATGTCCTCGTTCGTGCGGTCCAGCCAAAACGCATACCAGGCTCTGGGGGTGATAGAAAATCCATCCATACTCCACGTGCTTTGGGCATATAGCCTATTCCACGAGCGCGATTCCTCGCCGCCCTTGCCGTTTGATTCGTGCATGGCGCCTATCTTTAGCTCGTCCGCAAATGGCACCGGCGCGCTAACGTAGAGCTCGGGGCGATAGTTGCTCTCGCGGAAAGGCGCGCTATCCTGCGTGATCTGCCACCAGGAATTTTGCGCATAAGCGAATGAAATTTTCTCTCCAAGTCCCAGCGCGTCGTAGGCAATCGGGCGCTCGAAGCTAAACTCAAAATGCAGCTCATCCGCCTTGCGATCGGATTTTTTGCTGAAATCGTGGGTAAAGAGCATATAGATCGGCTCGTAGTATTTAAGCCCCAAAAATCCGAAATTTCGGCCATTTTGTTCGCTTTGAGGCGCGGGATTTTGCGCTAGAAAATTCCGTTCGTCCTGCATCGCAGAACTCGACGTCCTGGAATTCTGCGATAGCGAGGCGGAATTCGATGATGCTAAATTTGACGCAGAGCCTGACGCAGCCGAGTTTGCGTCTGCGAAATTTGACGAAATAGAATTTGGCGCGACAGGTTTCCGCGCGGCGGAATTTTGTGCGACAGAATTTTGCGACTCAGCGGAGTTTAAAACGGCGGTATCATCGTGCGAAGCGCGGTTTTCTGCGGACGAGGTAGAATTTTTTGCTGAATTTCGGCGCGACTTTTCGCCGCTTTCTGCTAGACTTGCCGCGGCGATCTTTTTGTAATAGATCATCGCGTTTTTGTAATCGCCTTTGGCCTCGTACTCGCTAGCCTTTGCGTATAGATCGGATAGATCTTGTGCGGCTAGGCTCATGGCGCAAAACGCGAACATTAAAGCTTTAAATTTCATCTACGCCCTTTAAATCGTTTTGATAATTTATATTTAAAAACTGCTCTTTGTTTTTGAAATTTAGCACTTTAGAATTTACGCGATCGATGAGCGCGCCGATCTTATGCTCTTTCGCGCGGTAGAGCTCAAGCGCGCGCGGCGCGAGAGCTGCGTCAAAAAATCCGCACAGGCTATGTCTGTGCGCCTCGTCGCCCGCCACGCAAATTTGTCCCTCCTGCTCGCTAAGAGCGCGAATGGTGGAAATTTCTACAAATGGCATATCGGCGGGGATGATAAAAATGCGCTCGCCGCTAAATGGCTTCAGCGCCGAATACAGCGCGCCCATCGGCGAAAATTCCTCAAATTCGTCGTATATCATAGGAAGCGGCGGGTTAAATTTAGAGGTTTTGGCGCAGGCGAAAACCCGCTCAAACTCGCCTCTTAGGCGCGAGAAAAGAAAGTGCGTCATGCTGGGATGCCCGCGGAATGGAAACAGCGTTTTGTCGCTGCCGAAACGCGAGCTTTTGCCGCCGCAGAGAATGACGCAGGTTTTCATAGAAATTTCACCGGCTTTCATCGATCTTTATCGCGGCGAAATTTTAAATTTGAAAGTAAAATTTGAAAGAAGCGCAGACATATCAGTCTTTTTGCATATATTTGGCTTTGCCAAGGGCGTTGTTTGCGATGAACTGATAAAGGCTCGGCGCCTGAAGCTTGGCTAGTTCTGGATATTTGGCTTTAAGCGTCTTCCAGATATCATAAACTCGCATACCGCTTGCGTAAAGCTTCATAATCTCGCTAAAATGCGGATCGTAAAGGCTCGGCTTTTTATACAGCGAGAGTTTGCGGTCGGTATCTAGCACCGCGTTTTCCTCGATAAAAGTGGCTATATCGCGCTCGCTTACTTTGGCAAAATCCTTTTCGTAATGAGCTTTCATATATTTTAAAATTTCTTTATTGCTAACGCCTTGGAAGTGCATTTTCTTGATCTCGAAGCGATACGCGTATAAGAAATCCTCGCTTTTTTTGGCGGTTGCGCGAAGTCTTGTTTTTTCGTCTTTAAACGTCACGGAGATGAAGTGCGTAAGCCCGGGCGCAGTAACGGCGTTTTTGAACGCTTCGTCCTCCTCGCCGATCTTTTTTAAGATCGCCTTGACGGTGTAGCCCTCGGCGATGAGATTTGAAATTTTATCTTTATACGGTTTGTAGTCGAATCGCACGCGCCTAAAGCCCGTCTCGATGCTGATTTTTTTGTAGATCCTCGCATGCTCTCTAGATGTAAAATACCTCGATTTCAGCCCTTTGCGGAGTTGTTCGGCAACCGCGGTAAAATCGTCATAATCGGCGATAGACGCGATTAATTCCTTTTCGTTTACGACCCTGCCGTTAACGACCGCGATGGTAATGACCTTCATATTTTCTCCTTTGATTGGGCACAATTCTAACTTAAAACTATAAACTCAAATTTAATTATTTGTTATCAAGGATTGCGGAGGATTTGTGTTTGCGAGGTAGAATTTTACGCGCTAAGATTTAGCATTTTGATTTATTTTTATATCTTTTGTATTTGTTCTCACGCCACTTTTTTATACTTTTTTGTATAGAGATGAAGCGAGCTTGCAGAGATAAATTTTACCCACAAACTCTAGCTAAATTGCCCACGCAAATTAGCTTTTTCTAAACGAAAAAAGCTTTTTGATCTTCGTAAGCCCAAGCTTCATGCCGCTATATTTCATCATCTTAGCCATATTTACCCACATTTCGCGCTCATAGCACGGATGTGGGCAGTGATGACAGCGCGGCTTTTCGGTATGTGGGCAGGCGCGTAGGCGCGCGTAGGCGTAACGCAGCATCTGCTCGCAGTCCGCGCACAGATGAAAGTGGGTCTGCACTAGCCCCTTATCGTCTTTGTAGTCATGAAGCACGGCACCATCTCTTTTAGGCGCATCCACATGCTTGCCATCGCAGTAAATTTGAATAAATTTCGTCACCGTGTTTACTTCGTAAATAAATTTTTCACTCGTCATATTTGATCCTTTGGGCGGATTTTATCTAAAAGAGACAAAAATACTCTTGAGCGCGCTCAAGCTAAAATTTATAGAATTTTAAAATTCCGCGGAATTTCGCTTTATCTCTCGACCTTGTTGCTTAATAGAGTCGCGATGAAGCGTGTTTTGTCGTTTGAAGCAAGCGCGATTTGCAAGCTCATCGTAAGCGGCACAGCCAAAAATAGCCCGCCGATACCAAGCACAAAGCCCCACAACAGTAGCCCTGCAAGCACACTGATCGTTGAAAGCCCGAGCCCTTGCCCTAAAAATCGTGGCTCGATGATATTTCCGATCGCTACGTTTACAACCAAATAAATTGCGATAGTCCAGATGCTAGAGCTTATATCCATCGTAGCTAGCGTCACGAAAAGCGTCGGAAAGACCGCTACGATCGAGCCTATCGTAGGAATGAAATTTAGCACGAAGGCTAAAATCCCCCACAGCGCAGCATACGGCACTCCGAGTGTCCACAGTCCGAGTCCGATGAGCGCACCGGTGCAAGCTGAAGCGATAGTTTTGATTAACAGATATTTTTTTAGGCTGGAGGCAAATTTCTTCACGAAAGTGTGCGTAGCGCGGCTACTTTGCGAAAAATAGCGGATTTTCTCGTCGATCACGGAGCTTTCAAAGACCATAAATGAAACCATTATAAAAATGAAAAATCCCGTCGAAACTATCGAGCCTGTTTTGCGCAGTAGTGCAGATAGCTGCGCGGCGGCTTCGCTCGGATCAATGCCTAGGCTTGCGGCGTTAAGCTCTATGCCAAATCGAGAGAGCTTCGCACTCACGCCTCCTAGCACCTCTTCAAATTTTGCTTGAAGCTCGGGCAGGCGCGCTGAAAATTCCTTGATCGCATCAAAGATGACCGCACCGAAAAACACTATAATCGCCACGAAAGCGAAAGTGATGATGAGGAAACTAAAAACGCGCCCAACGCGGATCTTTTGGACATAAAGCACCAGCGGCGAGACGAGCACCGTGATGAAAATAGCTAGCAAAAATGGCACGACGATAGCCTGCGCGGCTTTAAGACCAGCCAGGATGATTACGACGCAAGCAACCGACATCAAGGACATTTGAAGCTTCAAGGATTCTCCTAAATTTGACATTTTCGCAGAGCTTTTACGCGAAATTTTGATAGAAGGATTTTAACTAAAATTCCATAAATTTTAAGACGGAATTTTAAAATTTCATCGCAGAATTCTAAGATACGCGTAAATTCTTAGCGGGCGCAAGAAAAGTTAGAATTTTTTGCTAAAATTTTGCGAAATTTACATAAGCAGGATCAAAAATGAAACTTCCCAAACAGCTTTTAGATCGTTACGGCGTCGAGCGTCAAAGCGCGGGCGAGGCGCAGCGGACGGCGAATGAGATCGCCTTTGCACCTGTAGTTTTTCAGGTAAGCAGGCTGATGAAAAAATTTGGAATTTTAAGCGCGCTTAATGAGGCACGGGACGGGCTAAGCATAAGTGAGATCGCGAAGAAGCTCTCGCTTAGCGAATACGCCGTAAAGCTGCTTTTGGAAAGCTCGCTTAGCATCGGCACGGTGCTGCTGTGCGGCGAGAAATTTAGGCTCAGCAAGGCGGGGTATTTTCTGCTCACCGACGAGCTCGTCGGCGTGGATATGGACTTCATCCACGACGTGTGCTACGAGGGGCTATTTAGGCTCGAAGAGACGCTAAAATCGGGCAAACCAGAGGGGCTAAAGGTTTTTGGGCAGTGGGCTACGATCTACGAGGCGCTTTCGCATCTGCCGCCGCATGTGCGCAAAAGCTGGCTCGCGTTTGATCATTTTTATTCGGATTTGGCGTTTGAGCCCGCGTTAAAGATCATTTTCTCGCGCAAGACGGATAAAATTTTAGACGTAGGCGGCAATACGGGGCGCTTTGCTAAGCGGTGCGTAGGCTACGACGAAAATGTGCACGTCACGATAATGGATCTTGCGGGGCAAATTTCGATGATGAAAGACGCCGTCGCGGGCGCGAAGGGTGCAGAGCGCATAGACGGGCTTGCGGCCGATCTGCTAGATCCAGCTACGCGCTTTCCGCACGGCCTTGACGCGATCTGGCTCAGTCAGTTTTTGGACTGCTTTGCAGAGGAGCAGATCGTAAGCATCCTCGCGCGCGCAGCGGAGTCGATGAGCGAGCAGGCGCGGCTTTATATTTTGGAGCCGTTTTGGGACAGGCAGCGCTACGAAACCGCCGCGTATAGCATGACGCAGATCAGCGTGTATTTCGCCGCCATGGCAAACGGCAATAGCAAAATTTATCACTCGGACGATATGATTAAATTTGCTCAGCGCGCCGGGCTTAAAATTTCACGCATCCACGACGGGCTGGGCGTCGGACACACGCTGCTGTGCTGCGAAAGGGCGCGCTGATGGACGCGCAAAGCTTAAGCGCGCGGCTAAATAAGCCGATTAAAATTTTGCTAGTGCTTTTTGGAATCGGAATTTTGGCAAATGTGGCGATGGAATTTTATACGGAGAAAAAACGCGGCGAGCTAGAGCGAAACTTCTGCGAAAGCAAACAGGTGCGAGATGCACTAGCGCGGATAAACGAGGGCGCGCCGCGCAGGATCGACGATGCTACGATTTTAAAAGGCGCCGCATGCGAAGAGGGTAGCTTCATATACGATTACGCGCTAAACAGCTCGCCGAATTTAGACCTCAGCGCGCTGGACGCGGGCGATGCGGAAATTTTAAAAGAGATGCTGTTTGCCAAGGCGAAGGCTAGCTTTTGCAGCACGGAATTTTCGCAGCGCCTGCGGGAGCTCGGCAAAGCGATGGTGTTAAATTACGAGATAGAGGGCTTGCCGCCGATACAGCTAAAGCTTGATAAAAATAGCTGCGCGCGGTGAATTTTAAAAACCCAAGCGAAGCATTTGATTAGCCGCGTTTTGTGTGGCGGTGCATTGGCGGCTGGCACCTCTGTAAGCTTGCAAGCAAGCTTGTGCTTTGACGCAGAATTTTATGTGAGCAGGTCGCGGATAAAATTTAGCAAGATTTTATCGCAGCAAGTGCAGCATCGCAATAAATCCTAAAATTTTAACTCAAAATCTATGATGCTGTTTCAAATAAAATTCCGTAACTTATAGAATTTCGCGTTAAAGCTTTACGTGGTGTTTGCGTTGCCGCATAGATATAATTCCGCGTGAAATAGTGAAATTTTAATGAAAAACGCCAACGGCAAAATCTGACGCAAAATTAGATCGTGGCCTAAAAAGGACTCGGCGCGTTTTAGCGCTTTGTGATGGCGAAATGCACGCTGATCCGCGCCATGCTGTATGCGGCGGCGCGGTAAAAGTCAAACAGAGATTTTAACATGTTACTTTTGCGCAGGCGAAATCGAAAGCGAAGCGGATAAATTTTAAGCGAATTCGGCGCGGGCGAGCAGGCAAAGGCTCACGCCGCGCTAAATTTTAAATCCCACGCAAGCGCTACTTGCAGTCGCTAGGCTTAAATTCTACCCTTATAAATTCTTCGCCACTTTTTATCTTATAGCTCCATATCGCGCTGTTTATTAGCGGATGCATTACCTTCATCTGATTGCAAAAAATTTGCTTATTTTGGCTATCTATGACATTTTGTATCACAGTTTTTTGATCATTTCCGACACTGTCAAATTTCATCCCCATGCCGTCATTTAGCTCGTAGTTGTAGATGAAGCTGCCATCCTTGCACTCAGCGCCAGTTAACGTGGTAATCTCGTCGACTCGCATCGGCGCACTCTTATTGATACCTTCCACGACCGCTTTGAGCTGAACATTATCACAGCTTGGTGCTGCGAATATGAAATTTTATGCAAGCATAGCAGCGAACACGAAAAGTTTATTTGCGGAGCTTAGCCCTAAAAAATGGAATTAGGCAGTATGTCAAGGTGAGGAATTTGTCGGCTCGCCGCACTTAAATATGGGCTGCCAAGTTAATTTCATAACGTGATTTTACGGAATTTAACCCAGCTTGCGGGATTAAATTTGATACCTAGAGCATCGTAAACTCGGTATCCAAAAGGATTTAATGCCGCAGACGGGATAAATCTTACAAGCAAGCGCGCATTTGAGTATTTTAAAGCCATGCTAATTATATCAATAAACAAAATTTAGGCGCGACGATCCGCAAGCGCGTGCTGCAAGATCGCCGCGACAAATTTTACCACAAGACGGTGGGCAAAAATAAGCAACCAGATGCCGCTTACCACGCACAAAGGCGCAAGCGCGATTAGTTGTCGTTGATTACGTCCAAAATTTCTCTAGCGTGCACGGCGTAGTCATTCGCCATCGATTTTTGAAAGATCCCGCCGATCTGTGCGTACGAGCCCTGACCGCCGCCGAAAAACTCCTCCTCGCCGAAGTTGCGCTCGTTTACGGCTATATTTTGGTTGTAGATCGGCTTTCCGTTTTTAAACATTTTTAAACGTAGATTGTAGCGCACATAGGGCTTTGCCGAAACGTCGATGCCGTCGGAGCTATAAAAGCCAAAGCCGAATGAGCTAAGCTCAGGTGCGATGACGAGCCCTTTGCCTTGCAGCGCTTTTTCGTCGTCGGTGACGCTTACGCGCCTTAGATAGGTGCCGAAGAAGCGCTTCGCCTCGCCTGCGACGAACTCGCCGACATCGATTTTAAGCTCATCGTCTCTGCCTAGCTTCGAGCTTGCGGCGTAGCTTTTTGTCCCCATTAGCTCGCTAGGGATATAAATGAGCGCACTTTGCATGGCGTTAGTCGCGCTTATAGTGTCGTCAAACGGCGCCACATCGGCATTTTGATTAAACTGCGCTTCATATGCACAACCGCTAAAAAGCGCGCAAACTATTGCGGCTAGAAAGAAATTTTTCATTGTTTGCTCCATGTAAAAATTTTTGTAATTCTACCCCGCGGGTCTAAATTTTACGCTGAAACGGGCGGAATCGCTCTTTAATCCAAACTAAAAAACCGCCTAAGCTTTCGCTTAAACGTGTCTTTTGGAATTTGCGTATCGCCGAAATCATCGCTCCAAATTTCATTTTTATCAGTGAAATAGGTAAAATTTTGCAAGTGCGGGATAAAATTTGTTTTCTGCTCCACGCTTATATTTTTGTCCTTGCAATACTGCAAAATTTCATCCAGTTCGCGCTTTGAGTAGATGTTTATCAAAAAATAGTTGCGATTTTTAAATTTAATCACGACATTTTTATTTAGCAGACTTAGCGGCTCTTTGTTTTTAATCAACATAAAAATTTTAAATGGCAAAACAAGCAAGATAAAATTTATCGTATAGTATAAAAACAGCGCCAGTTTGCCGATATGCACCCCAATAGATGATTTTTTATAAAGCTCGTAGGAGGTAAAGTAGTGAAATCTACCGAAGCTATCCATAAGCTCTGAAACCACGCAAAAGCTTATTTTCTCTATATCCGTAAGATTGCATATTTTATTGGGCTCTGTACCTTGCATGAAATTATAAGATAGCTTGTCATTATAAAACGTAAAATAAGAGGCTCGGAAATTGCATTTTACGTACCACCATATCTGTGCGATGAATAGCACTACGGCGCACAATACTATAAACAAATCGTCGCCTTTTATAATATCCATAAAAGTGGCATTAGTCGTATATGCAAAGCAAAAAAGCACTATGGATAAAAATAGGCTTTTTTCTTGAAAATATACCGCTCTGTCTATGATTTCGATCGGCTCTTTGTCGTAATCCCTCATAAAATTCCTTTTCGGTATTGATTTTTGACGAAGCGCATTTTATCACCGCCTCGCTTTCGACGCGTTTAAAGATGCGGGGTATTTGCGGAGGCGCTTGCGGCGAGGCGAGTTGCGACAAGCGGTGATCATCCTCACTAAACGGCGGACAATGTGGCGCTCTTTGCGGCTAGCTATGGGGCTTTTCAGATACAGAGTGAGCTTGTTTGCGACTGCTTCGAGGATTACTTCGGGTACCGAGCGATCTCATCTGCGACTGCCGCGGACGGAATTTTGCTCGAAACCTAACCCTAATCTCGCCGTGAAATACTCGCGCAGCATCCGCCTTTGCGCTTCGTTTACGTTTAGCCGTAGCCAA
>CAUQZM010000011.1:0-64024 GCA_963522765.1 uncultured Campylobacter sp.
AAAAGCCGTAAAACAGGGCTTTTAAAAAAAATCAAAAAACTAAAATTAGGGGGAATTTGGGTGGGTGATAGTCGCACATCTATATAAAATTTTCCCTATTTTTTCATTTTTTGAATTTTTAAATAATTTTTTAAGCCCTAGTTTTAGGAATCTTAAAATTATTCTTAAAAAATTCTTGGTACTTAAAATCATCGATTCATACATATATTTTAAAAAAAACTACTATATCTTAAAAGGTTCAAGATAAGTTAAAACTTCCTTAGAGGTTCTAACTTATCTTGAACCTTCTTTTATTTTGCGATACGCAATTAAAAAATCTATATAAGATACCTAAATCCGGGGGCTATTCATATATTTCCGCGAATGCGGATTTGAGATTGTTGATTAAATTTATCATGAACTATCCTCATCAAATAGGAGTCAAGAATGCTTTGATCTTTGGACTGCTTACGGGGCTAAGAAGCTCAAATGTAAGAAATTTAACCCATGAGCATTTAAAAATAGGTGATGATGGAGAATACTACTTACTATTCCCGCAAGATGAGAATAAGGTAAAAAGCAATGGGGATGAACATCTGGGACTTCCTACAGAAGTAGGGCAATGGCTGCAAAGGTTACACGCTCATAATAGCAGCTGCCCGTTATGCTTTGCCAATACGCAAGGAGAGGTACTAAGCGATATGACTCTAGTTAAAGCGCTTAAAACCTATGCTCCCGTAATAGCTAAGAATAGACTAGTTTTTCACTCTTTTAGAAAGATACTAGAAACCTTCGCTTATGAAAAAATCCATGAGAACAAGCTGGATCCTTATAGCATTGAACGCACCCTTTTTCATGCACAAAAAGAGATACAAAAGATTTATAACAAAGCTACGAATATTGAGAATACGCGTAGGGTTCTAACATGGTGGCTAGGTTATTTAAAGGGGTTGGGGTTTAAATTTTAAGAAGGTAAAGGCAAGCCTAAAGGGATGGCTTCTTGTGAAGTTTTATGCAGTTTAGTATGCAGGGTCTATTCTAAACCTATTGAGAAGCTTACGCGCTCCACGAACGCCATAATCCATAAATGCCATAATGCCATAAGGAGCTTAAATTTCATTCTTAAGTATAGAATTGAGCCTTAAGATCACATTCCTACTATAGATAGCGCCTTCAAGTCTATGTGCCATGTGTTTTAGAAATTTCCGGATAAGCGGAAAGACGGTAAGATAGGGAGTTAAAACGACACCTATCCGCAGTTTGTCATTCCATGACCCGCTATTATAACTTTGGTGAAATTTTAAAAAGCTATGAGTAGAAAATTCATAGTATGAGTTTAGAGATGGGAGGCGGATTTGTACGATTAGTTAGATAGAGCGGGGTCTTGGATACAATAAAATAAGAGCGCGTGAGTCACCTTTAATCTCTTTTAAAAAGCGCTGGCTTTCCCTTCCCGCATATTACTTCGTTACTACGCCTTTCCTAAGCATTCTCCTTTTTTATACTAAAGACGAACACTTGTGAGGATAGGGCTATGATAGAGTTTGATATTTTATACCAGGTTTGCTAGGTTGCGCTTCATTGCTCCCCAACTCTTATAGGCTTACTTTATATCTTTATAATCTTAGGTTTACAGGGTTGCTTCATCGCTTTTATATCTATCCAAGCTTGTTAAAAACAACAATCTTCTTTTAAAAAAAACAGCTCACACCATTTTTTTTGTTTTTCAGCTATATTGTTTTCATAAGGTATTTTTTGAAATATCCTTATAATGTTTTTACTAAGGAAAGAGAATGTTTTATATGTTAAAAAGCCTTTAGGCTTTTGAAGTAGCCTTTAAAGTTTATATATTATGGTTTTTCGATGGGTTACGTTATCGGTAATGTTTTTATTGATAAGCTTAAACACTTATCAAGCATTCTTAATCTTTAGTTCCCCGCTGGCGGTTTGGGGTAATAAGAAAAATCGCAGAGGTGCGTTATAGCTTCGCACATTAATCTAAAAAGCTTCTGTTTTAACTAAATTCTAAAGATGTAACGTCTTTTTGCCCCTAGAGTTTTTTCCCTAGATAGCCTTCTTCTTCGTTTTATTTATAGCCTAAGTGCATTAAATTTGAAAAAGGGGGCTATCTGAAAAGCCGCGTGGAGGTAGCGCCTCCGTTAAAGGTTACGGGGCTGATTCGCTCGTCGCTAGCGGAGCGTTTGCTCGTCTGCTACCGCCGTTGCGATTATTCCTTGTAGGGATATTATTGTATAGATAGAATTTTCTATCTAAGTGGATAGGATAAACTTTTATTTCTTTCAGGAGTATTTTTTGTCTAGTACTATATTATAAATAGTATTGATCTTAATATATTTTTATCGCTTGTGGGGATATTATTTACCAAAGTAGCTCTTTTATCATAGATAGAGCAACCTCTTAGCCTATCCATTTTAAGGATATTTTTTATGTGTAGCCTTGCTTTTGATATTTTGGGCTTTACTCTAATAGAATGCTTGAGTATCGAAAAGGTATTCAATCTATTTAGGTATAGAAGAAAGATTGAAGTATTGAGGGTGGCTACCCCTCATTTTTTAATCGCTCTCCCATATTTTAAAAGCCTTTGGCTATCTTAATACTATATAAGAAAATAGCATGGCTTCCTTTATACTTTTAAAGAAGCCTCTAAGCCTTTGACTTTTTATCTGCAAATGAAAGCAAAAGAAGAGATTAATAAATTTGAGCTAAGAAGCTTTTAAGATCTTTCTAATATAATCCCCTTGTTCATAAGGACGAAGAAGGCTTTAAGCTTTTATCTATTTTTATTTGTTCTTTGCCTCAAAGAACAAACATCTTACAGATAGGCGCTTAAGGCATTTAGTGAAAATGTATTAATCAACCTCCTTAAGATTTTAAACCTTGAGCTGCTACAAGGCTTAAGCTAAATTTCTTGAGGTTTGAAACTTCTTAACTCATTTTTGCTTATTATTTAAAGCTTCCTTAAGAGGCGATTTTATATAGTTTTTTAAAAGACTATATATGGATATTCTGTAATCGAGTGTTCGGGGGAATTCCGGGGGTTGTATAAATTCAACGCAGGACACCACTTACATCACTAATCAAATCGGCAAATTCTATGATTGATCGTTTATATCTAAAAAGCCAAAAATAAGTAAGGATATAATAAGAATAAGAAATTTCATGAAAAATAAAATTTACTTTATTGCCGCCGCTATAATATTATTTGCATGGATATTTTATCTATATAAAGAGCAAAGCACCTCTTGCGATATAAAAGATCTTTTTATGGGCAATTCCGAAATAACAAAAGAGTGCAGAATTGCTATAATAAGGCAATTTGAAAAGAACGGTAACCCGCGCGCATATAAAAGACTGAGTTTAGTTTATGGAAAAATTTTAAGCGAAAGACCGACAGAGGAGGTTTTAGATGAGCTAGACCGAGAAGAGATAGAATTTTTGAAAAAATTGTATCCCGATTCAGAAATTTTATCTAAAGAGTTGCCAAGCAGAAAATAATCGATTTTTATAAACGTAAATTTGCCATAAAGATGGCTAAATTTAATAAAGAAATGAAAAAGGGCGGTGATTAATGGACTTAGAGCTTTTATACCAAAATTCAACGAATTCTGACAAATTCAGCATCAATTCGTTTGTCGGAAAATTTATCTATCAAAAAACTTGGTCGGATTGCGACTATTGGGAGTTGGATAAAACTTTAATGCAGATTTTGAGCTTTTATCATAACAAAACGCTTCCAAAAGAAATTTTCATCGCAATACTAGCGATATTTAATGATGTTATCGGCGTGGAGGACAAATCGGAAATTTATGTAAGCAATATATTGTGTGCGAAAAACAGCGACGGCGTAGTGCCTAGCATATATGATAGATTTGAAAGATTAAAGGTTCTGTGCAACAGCATCGTATTCAAAGAAAAGCTTGACAATAGCGGTTTTTGGTATGCTCCAAAGGATTGATGCAATGAATCTTGTAAATTTTTATAGAAATACCGCATTTGATGATAGATATGATGCAAATTCCTTTATAGGTATGATTTTAGATAATAATCTATGGTCCGATGATGAATATTGGAAATTGGAAGCCGATTTAAAAAAGATTTTGCGGCATTATAAAAACAAAGAGTTGGACCCAGAAATAATGCAAGGCATTATTTCTATCTCTAATGATATATTTCTAAACGGAAGTTGGCGCGACGTAGATATAGACGCAAAAAGCGAATGTTTTAAAACGTATAAATATCAAGAAGATACAAAGCCGAATATTTTCGATAGATTTCGCCGTATAAAAAGCTTATTATTAGCGGTTGCGTCAGGGGATAAAAATTTCTATAAAATCAAATTTTTCTATGAAAATTGTACGCCGGATTCTTGTGCTAAAAATAGCAAAGACGGCGCGGTAGTTAAAATTCCATTAAAAGGAAATGCGGTTTTAAATGAATAAAAAGACGATTTTAACTATTTTATCGGTAATAATCGAAGATGGCGATTATATCTCTTTATGGGAAATCGTTTGGGAATTAAATTCTATTAACATTGCCAATTCGCTTAAAGTAGCAAAAAAAATTTTATTGTCCTTATACGAGCAAGGTTATATAAGATTGTTTAGTTCAAATTGGGGTTATGATACAGAAACAAAAGAGATATGTGATAAATCTGAAATTTTAAATATTTTAAGAGATGATAAAAATTATGAGCCGGTCGGCGTAAATAGCAAATATTTTTGCGTGACCGAAACGCAGCAAGGAAGAGCTTATTATGCAAAACAAGGCTAAAATGCGAAAAACAATAATTTGGACGGTATAAAATGAGAATAAAAGCGCTTGATCTAAATTTAAACCCGTACGCCTATTTCTTTAGTAAAGCGGAAGATTTTAGATTTAAGATTTTTAAAGATTTTCAAGCCGCAAGCGGGAAAAGATCACTGGATTTTTATGAGCTCGAGGCGTTTAGCCTAATGAAAAGCACCGAAGTTTATGAGGCCGACTCTATTACTAGCACATTAATTCATAATTTTAATTTATGCGATGAGAATGTAAAAGATATTTTAATAATGCTCTTTGGGCAGTTTTATCTAAATAATTTCATAGATACCGATATAAAATATAAAACTAGCACTAATATAAATTTAAATATGAGAAAATTTGAAGAATGGAAAATTTTAAGAGAAAATTTCTTTTATAATTTAGATAAATTTATAGCCCGCTCGTACGAGTATCTAAAAAATTACACTCACGCAGACTACGCCTTTTGGGAGGAGCCGAATCGGTGGTGCCATCATAATATGTATATGTTTATCACAGAATGCGGCAAAAAATATTATGATGAAATTTTAATTCCTAGCCTCTACAACAAATACGAACACATAGAGGCTGATACCGACAAAGAGGGAAATGTAACGAAGTGGTACGGAATATAAAATTTAGGAGAATAAAATATCAATAAAAGAAAGGCTACTGAGAGAATTATGCTGCCTTGCCTCATTAGAGTGTCAAGAAAAATATATGCTTAACCCCACAAAGGATAAGTATTTGTTGTGCATAGATTTAATAGAAGATTGTGAGAGCGCTTGCAAAATAGCCCTAGTGGAATCAAACAGAATTTATTTCAGTGTAGAGGAGCGTAAAGCGATAGTTAAAATGCTAGATAAATTTGCAGAGTGCAATTCAAAATTTTGGGAAGAAGAGGAAAGGGCTTCTATGGTAGACTACGAAGACTTTATATACCACAATAGTACCTTTTGCGGACTACGCGAATTAGCTCTAAAAACAATCCAAATTTTTGGATACGATTTAGATGACTTCAACTACGACTAAAAGCCTTATAAGGAAAAATAGAATATGTACAAGCAAATAAAAGAGCTGCTAGAAAAGAGCGGTATAGAATTGAGTGAGGGTTTGAAAGAGAGCGAAATAGACAAAATAGAGCAAATTTATGAGTTTAAATTTCCAAAAAGCCTAAGAGATTTTTTATCATATACATTGCCCATTTCGGTAGAATTTTATAATTGGAGAGACTTTAGCGATGAAAATATAAAGGAGATAAAGCAGGCCATGAACTACGTCTTTGAGTACTTAAAAAACGATCCTATTGATGAAATTTTTCCAAATGAGAACTATTGGAATACGCAAAAATGGGGTCCAATGCCCGAAGACGGATCTCGCAAGCGAGCCGCCATACTAGAAGCAGCCAAAATTGCACCTAAGATTATACCCGTATATTCTCATAGATATATGCCGTGTCTTAAATTGCCGGATCCGCCGGTCTTATCTATACATTATACCGACGTGATCTGTTATGGAGAAAATTTATATGACTACTTTTTGAGGGAATTTAGTAAAAAATCTCTTGAGCCGATTGGAAAATGCCCGTATGTGCCTTTTTGGTCTGATTTATACTAAAATTTAATAAAGGCGAGTTCGCGTTAATCTACGCTTATTTGATTTTTAGAATTTTAAGAAAATATGCATTAGCATAGTTAAAGCGAGGAAAAATGATAGAAGTAGTGATTGACTTTGATGAGTTGCAAAAAGACAGAAGATATATTGATAAGTGGCATGATTATTGTCCCAAAGAAATAGAGCATAAGTTATACTCATATTTATCCGAAAAGCTGTCTTTGCCGCTACGTATCGGCCCTGATGCATTTGCAGACTTCTTTTGGTTTCTGCGATTTAAGGAATGGAAAGAATATAGCGAGGAAGAGTGGGAGCAATATAAAGATAAAGACGAGTGGGAAAGCTATAGCGAATATATCCAGGAAAAAGAAGAAAACTCACGATACGGTTTAAAAAATAAGCAAGGCGTTCGAGACGATTTAAAGTTAATTTTCTTAAATTTTAATGCATTTAAGAAAAAATACAGCGATCTGGCTAGGCAGTTGCTAGACGTGATAAAATTTACGCTCTCGGAGACCGCCAAATATCCAGATCAAGATGATTTGCTTGATATTCAAATAGAAATTCGAAGCTAGAGGATTATGAAGCGGCGATGAGAAATGAATTTTAAGGTAAGTAGTGAATGAGACACGGCAATTCGATATTTTTAAATTTATTCAGTGATTACGAAGATGAATTTACAGGAGTCGGTCGGCGCGACTTTGTAATTTATTTGGAAGAACTGGTCAAGGCTGGAGAATATGGTATAGCGCTGGAAGACTTTTTGGTTCAAATGTATGAATATGATATAAAAATTTCCTCTAACGATTTAGATATTGTAAGAAAGTTATGTGAAAATATGAGCATTGATAGTAATTTATGGTTGGTTCTAAGTATTAAAATGGCGGGCGATTAAAAATATACCAAAAGAGGGTCAATGATAGAGGAATATATAAAAATAATAGAGGATTTTTTGTAAAATAGAATCAACGTATTTGAATTCGAAAAGATATATTGGGATAAATTTATGAATGATAAAAATTTTCCCGATGAATATTATGAGCCGCTAAACAGGCTTCTTACCGATATCGATGAATTCGAACCAGACGAAGAGTTGAGGGGTGATGATACGGTAGGTGATTCATTAAGCGAAGAGGATTTAAGGGAATGTGCAAAAAAGACCTTAAAATAAATTACACTTTTAAAATAGTAGTTTTATAAAATGATAATTTCTGCGAGAATTTTAAAAATATATTACGATATAATGCAGGCAAACCCACATCCCAATAAAAGGAAACCCAAATGCAGAAAAATAATGCACAAAAGGCTTTTATCGTCGAGCCTTTATATTGTCTTGCATCGAGAAAACATCAGATTAGATATATAGATAATTCTACTATCGATGAATATGCAACACCGGGTGAATTAGTCGAATATGTATATAATCCTCTAGAGATAGCCCAGAGACCGGAATACAAATTTCTATTTACGGAAACAGAACTAAAAGCCATAGCAGAGTATAAAGAAATGATCGATTATTTTTATAGCAAATATGACTACGATGAGATATATGATAATATGCCTGAAATTTGGAAAAAGATAATGGAGAAGTCATTAAGACTACTGAATATACTTGGTTTCACTCTTGATGATTTTTATGAGCGCGGGGATTTAAAATCCAAAACCAACGGAACCCATATCCCAATAAAAGGAAACCCAAATGCAAATTGACGGAAGAGAGATATTTGAGAAAGGCGGTCTTATGTTTTATTTAAGCCTAATGGCTTCTTTGGAATACCAGGATAAATATATCGTTCACCCTACAGCTAAATATTATGAAAGCCCATCTGAAATGGCAGATATTTTATATACCGAATGCGAAAATGCCTTATTGGAGCAATTTGAATTTTGTTTCTTACCATACGAGAGGGATGCACTAAGAGAACTTATGGAGCTCATAGATAGATACTTTAAAGATCAAAGCTTGCTAGAAGGCATAGGTGAGTATTTGGTCTATCAAAATAAATCTTGGATAGAGGTTAGAGAGCTATCTTTAAAGACCTTACATATTTTCGGATATGATTTAGGCGACTTTGACCTATATTAAACTCACGGAGACAGCACTTAAATAAAAAGGAAACCCAAATGCAAATTAACGGAAAAGAGATATTTAGGAAAAGCGGGCTTATGGTTAGTCTATGTCGAATGGCTTCTTTGGAATATCAAGTTGATCATTTAGTGCATCCTGCAGTTGAATATTACGAAAGCCCATCGGAAATGGTAGAATTTTTATATACCGAATGTAAAAATGCTTTATTGGAGCAATTTAAATTTTGCTTCCTACCATATGAGAGGGATGCGCTAAGAGTACTTGTGGAACTTATAGATGAAAATTTTAACGACCGCGGCTTATTAGAGACGGACGATTACGAATACCTAGTCCATCGCAATCCATCCTGGATAGAGGTCAGAAAGCTAGCCTTGAAGACTTTGCATACCTTCGGATATGATTTGGAAGACTTCGACTATGATTAAACCCGGATTAGACCAGGCAGAATGAAATTTATCCTACATATCCTTAATCTGCTGCTATGTCTAAGCGCCTGGGCTCTGCTTCGTCATATACGGCAAAATAAAACCGACTCCGCGCAAGCAAATAGCTTTATTTCGGGCGCACTTATGCTGCGCTGTATCATACTGCACGCCACAACGATGCATCTTAACGCCGCCAGGCCACGCTTTGCCGCTACGTCGCGACGCATACTATCGCTGCGCCTCAAACCCTTGCGCCGAAATGCCTAGATCATCTTTCCGACGAGTTTTTCTTTAAATTCTTTATAAATTTCAGGCCCCGCGTGTTTGTATTCGCTCGTCAGCTTGTTGTGAAATTCCGCCATATCGCCGCCGCTTTCGCGGTAGAGCTTGATCGCGTTTCGCCTTACGGCGCCGTCTTTTAGGTCGCTATCGTAGGCGATGCTCGCGTATCGCGTCCGCGCGCCGTCCTTGATCTCGCGGTAGGCCTCGCAGCCTTTGGCTCTGCCGAGCTTTGCGACGCACGCGGCATAGAGGGCTTGCAGGCTCACGCACTGCGGGATCAGCGCCTCCGCTGCGGCGAGGTCTGCTTTGGTGATTTTAGAATTTACGGCTTTTTGTTCCTGTTGTGCAGCCTTCGGCTCCTGCTTCGCGGTTTTAGGCTCTTGTTTTGCAGTTTTTACCCCTTGCTTTTGAGGTTTTGACTCCTGCTTTGTAGCTTTCGGCTCCGCTTTTTGGGCTTTTTTCTCTGCCGCGCCGCTTGTTTTGCCTTGCTTTGCGCCCGCTCCTGCGGCATGCGAGGCTAGACTGATCTTTTCAAATTTCGGATTTTTGCGGTAGTTTAGATCGTTAAAGAATTCTATCACGTCGTCGTAAAATTTATCGTTGCTGACGATGCCGATCTTGCCCTCAGCTCCGCAGAGCTTGCCCATCAAAAACACGATGATCTTATCGGCGAAATCCTTTCTTTGTTTGCCGATTGTAAAAACCTCGCCTATGCTAACGCCCATCTTCGATAGGCGCGCAAGGGTCAAGGCGCCGATCTTTTTGGCGGTATTGGAGACGATATTTAGCTCGTCGCCCTCTTTGAGATTTACGACGTCGAAGATATTATCTACGTCGATATTTTCGTCGTCAATGATAAAATGGGTCAAAGTTTTTCCTTTAAATTAAATTTCAATGCCCGCGCTCGCGCAAATTTCATCTCTAAAGCGCGCGAAAGGCCTCATCGTAGGCTGGTTTTGCAGATGCTCGCCGATCGGCTTTTGCATCCACGCCATATCGTACCAGCGGTCGAATTTATAGGCGCAGCGCTCGAATTTACCGACGAAGCGAAAGCCCATGCGCTCGTGAAACCGCACGCTCGCATCGTTTAGATATTCGTCATCCCCGCAAGCGATGCAAGCGTTCATATCTGCGATGTTTTGAGCCTTGAGCACGCGCTGTAGCGCCTCATAAAGCAGCCTACCGATACCAAGAGCGCGCACGTTTTGCGACACATAAACCGAGCTCTCCGCCGACCAATCGTATGCCGCACGCTCTTTGAAAGCCGAAGCGTAGGCGTAGCCGAGGATTTGGCCAGGTTTTAAATTTACGCCGCTTTGTTTTGCCGAGACGATTAAATTTGCGCTATTTTGTTTCGCCGCACCGCTTGCGTAATTTCGCGCCTCGTTCGCACGTAAAATTTCACTCCCTGCACCCGCCGCGCTCGCAGAAATTTTAAAATTTTCATTCCGTTCGTCGTCCGCGCATGCCGCCTCGTTGCTTACGTAAGCGAGCAGATAGGGGTATCTTTGCAGCGTCTGCTCGATTCGCCCCGCAAATTCCGCGGTGCTGGGCACGTCGTATTCGAAGCTGATCGCCGTTTGCTTTACGTAGGGCGCGTAAATTTCAAGCAGCGCATCCGCATCTTGCGGCGTTGCGAGCCGCAGTTTTATCAGCACCCGATCTCCTTTAAATTTAGCCGTTTTTGCATAATTTCAGTTTTAAGCTTATCTAAATTTGCCACCGCGTTTCGGCTTTTAATTCGGGTTAAAATTTCATCTCGCGCGCAAAATGGCTAAATTTCAGAGGCGTGTTTGAGTGCGTAAATTTTAAAATTTAACCCGCACCATCTATTCGCCGAAAAGCCTCCAAAACTCGGGCGCAAATTTCGTCGGCGCAAATTCTATGATCTCGTATTTTGCGACGCCGTTTTGGAAGAACGGATCTTGCGCGATGATCTCATCAAGCTCCGCGCGGTCTTTGGCGTTGATTAAGATGATGCCGCCGGTGCGAGGGACTTTGCGCCCCGAGCAGATAAATTTATCCGCCGCATAAAATCGGTCTAAAAACGCGTTGTGCTCGTTGATAAAGCGGTCCGCTTCGCTTGCGTCTTTGACGTAGGTGAGGTTTGCAATAAACATTTTGATCCTTTGTGAGATTTGAAGCGCGATTTTAGCATAAAATTCCAACGGATAAAATTCCCATTGGAATTTTCGCGCGCTACGCTATAAAAAATATCGGCGAAATTCCGATTATCGCGCACGCAACTGCTGCGTAGCGAAGCTTTATCGCAGCGAGCGCGCAGATGTTTGCGAGCGCGAAAAGAAGCGGCGGAATTTGCGCTTGAAAGCTTGGCAAAGTAAAATTTAAAAACGCAAGCAGCGGCGTATCGAGCGCGCCGCCGAGCCCGAATAGATGCAAAAAGATGCTCAGCGGATAAAAGATCACGAACACGTATCCCAGCGGCATTACGCTAAGCTGCTGCAGCGAAGCGGTCGGGAAGAAATAATAAACCGCCGCGTTCATGCTGAGCCAAACGTAGAGATTGAAAAGTATGACGTTCTGCCAGAGCTTAAATTTAGGCGCGAAGTGGTGCAGGTAGAGGAAAATATACAGCACGCCCAGACAGGAGAAATAAAATCCGATCGAAAAGGCTAAGTGCGGGAAAAACGCAAGCAGAAGCGCGATCGTTAGAAAGAGATTCGTAAATTTCACGACGTAGAAATTTCGCATCGCGAGGTAAAACCCCACGCAGCACATCGCAAGCGAGCGCAGAAAGCTCGGCGTGAAATCAAGCACGAAGAGATATCCGCTCATTAGCACGATCACAAAGACGCTAAGATCGCGCTTAGCGCTGCGGTACGGAAAGTAGCGATCCTGAAAATAGCGGTAGATCGGCATTGCAAGCAGAAAGACTGTGCTAAAGATAATGCCCAGATGAAAGCCGCTGATCGAAATGATGTGCGCTATGCCCCAGTTCGTCACGCTAGCACGCAGTGGTTTTGAAATTTCGGTCGCAAAATACAGCGCGGAGTAAAGATCCGCCGTCATCTCATCTTCGTGCTGAGCTCGGACGAAGCTTATCGCGTGCCATTTTGCTCCGGAGGGCGCGGTCTCAGCTGAAATTTTAAAATTTGGCGCGTAAAAGCGCTGCTTTAAAAAATCTAAAAATTTTACGTTTTTGGTCACGATGCCGATATTTACGCGAGCGAAGCGGTGAAATTCCCGCCCGAGCTTAGCGGTCGTGTAGAGGGTGAAATCCGCCGTTTTGAGCTTTAGCACCGTGTAGGTGCGACCGCGCTCCTTAGTTTTGGCGTAGGCGTTTAAAATTTGCGCGTCGTAAAAGGCGTAGTTTTTCGCGCGAAATTCTTTGAATTCATAAAATTTCACGCCTACGTTTATCGATAAAATTCCAAGCAAAATGAGCAGAAAGTATAAAATTTCGCGTTTAGAGTAAAAGAGTTGAAGCTTCACGGGCGGTATTTAAGTTCGCGCGACGGAATTTTAAAAGCTCGCGCGCGGCTAAATTTTAAAATTCCAAAGCTCTATGCCGCTCCGCCCGTTGGAATTTCGGCAGCGCGGCATAAATTTGGTCTTAGCACGAATAGTTCGTCGCAAACTCAAACGGCGTAGGGCGCGCCTCGTAAGGCCAAACCTGCGTTTCAAATTTAAAATGCTGATAGGTCTCGATAAAAAGCTCGCTCATTATCGGGCGCAGATACTCATTATCGCGGATCACCGCTTCTAGGCTGCCGCGAAGCGTGTGCGGAAGCTGCTCGATACCGCGCTCGCGGATCTCATCCAGGTGCAGCTTGAATAAATTCTCATCCATCGGCCCCACCGGCTCGGTTTTGTTTTTGATACCGTCGATGCCCGCCATCAGCATCGCCGCAAATGCTAAATACGGGCATGCGGTGCTATCTGGAAAGCGCATCTCCGCACGCACCGAGTGCTCGCCGCTGCCGTAAGGGATGCGGATCGAAGCGGAGCGGTTTTGGCTCGAATACGTTAGAATCGACGGCGCCTCAAAGCCCGGGATCAGGCGCTTGTAGCTGTTGGTGCTCGGGTTCGTAAATGCTGCGACGCTGCGCGCATGCTTTAGCACGCCGCCGATATACCATCTAGCCGCGTCGCTTAAATTTGCATAGTTGCCCTTTTTGTAGAAGGTATTTTTGCCCTTTTTCCAGATCGATTGATGCACGTGCATTCCGCTACCGTTATCGCCGTAGAGCGGCTTTGGCATAAAGGTCGCGGTCTTGCCGTTTAGGTGCGCGACCATCTTTACGACGTATTTGTATTTTTGCACGTTGTCGGCGGCCTCGACGAGGGTGCCGTATTTGACGCCGATCTCGCCTTGCCCTTGCGCTACTTCGTGGTGACAGATGAAGGTCTCAAGCCCGATCTGCTCTAGCACTTTTAGCATCTCGGCGCGCAGATCGACCATCGAATCGACTGGCTGGACGGGGAAGTAGCCGCCCTTTACGCCCGGGCGGTGGCCGCTATTAAAGCCGTCTTTGTAGTTTTTGCCGCTGTTCCAATGCCCCTCTTCGGTATCTACCTTAAACATCGCGCAGTTCATCTCGTCGATGATCTTTACGTCGTCGAAAACGAAAAATTCATTCTCCGGCCCGAAGTAGCAGGTATCGCCAAGGCCCGTGGTTTGCAGAAACTGTTCGGCTTTTTTAGCGATCGAGCGCGGGCATTTTTCGTAAAGCTCGTTTTTGTAGATGTCGTAAACGTCGCAGATGACGATGATCGTCACGTCCGCGGTGAATGGATCCAAAAACGCCGTTTGCACATCGGGCTTTAGCATCATATCGGATTTATCGATCGGCTGCCACGCCGCTACCGAGCTCGCGTCAAATGGAATTCCCTCGGCGAAATCCTTCGGTAGGCGCTTGTAGTTGTAAGCGACGTGGTGCCAGGTGCCTTTTAGATCGGTAAATCGAAAATCTACGAACTCGACCTCGTTTTCATCGCAAAATTTAAAAAATTCCTTCACGTCATTAACAAATTTTCCCATATTTTTTCCTTTTTTCCGCCCGTATTCGGGCTAAATTTAACGGCGGATTTTAACATTATTTAGTTGAAATTCGACTTTATCTGCGCCGTTTTGCGCGCCGCGATTTTTAAAATTTTGCGCCGCCGAAGCTTTTGAAATTTTAAAATTTCTCGCCGTCCGTGCCTTTTAAATTTAACATAGAGCGGCTGCCGTTAAAATTTATGCCAGCTCTACAAACTCACGTTCGCGATTTTTGAAAACGGCGATCTTATCGTAGCCGAACTCGCGCGCTTTGGCGTAAATTTTATCGTAGTTTAGCGCTACTTGGGCAACCGAGTGCGCATCCGAGCTAAGCGTGATCGGCACGTCCGCATCTGCTAGCATCTCTAAAAGCGCGTCGCTTGGATAAATTTCATTTACGGGCTTGCGAAGTCCCGCGGAGTTTAGTTCCACGACGATGCCGCTTTTTTTGATCGCGTTTATCGCGCCGCCTGCCAAAACTCTAACATCTTTTTTCGGAGTAAATTTAAAAATTTTGATCAGATCCATATGCCCTAAAATGTCGAATTTGCCGCTTTTGCACAGCGCGCAGATCAGCGCAAAGTATTCGCGATAAACATCGTCTATTTCGCGCCCGCTCCACTGATCTAAAAATTCCTCATTATCAAAGCCCCAGTTGTTTAAAAAATGCACCGAACCGATGAGATAATCAACCTCGCGCGCGAAAATCCGCTCATCCATCAGCTCCCGTTTCGTCATAAAATCGACCTCGTATCCCAGCCGTACGTCGATCCGCCCGCTAAACTCATCCCGCAGATCCCTAATCATCCGCTCGTAAAGCTCCATCTGCTCGAAGCTCATTCGGTATTTTTGATCGAAGTTCATCGGCGCGTGATCCGCAAAGCCGAAAATTTCTATGCCTCGTGCGATCGCCGCTTCCAAATACTGCCGCGGTTCGCCGCTAGCGTGGTTGCAAAGATAGGTGTGGTTGTGTAGATCGGCTCGCATCAACTGCTCCTTAAATAAAATTTTGGCTAAATTGTAGTAAAATCGCGCTTAAAAAATCACTAGGAATGTATTTGAAAAAACCCGAACTCTTAGCTCCTGCCGGGAATTTAACGAAACTAAAAATCGCCCTAGCTTACGGCGCGGACGCCGTGTATGCAAGCACCGGCTCATTTTCGCTGCGCCAGCGAAGTGCGAAGGAATTTAGCAAGGAGAGCTTCGCGCAGGGCGTCGCGTATGCACACGAGCGCGGCAAGAAGCTCTACGCGACCGTGAACGGCTTTGCGACCAACGGCCAGCTAGGAAACATCGAAAGGCATTTGGAATTTCTTCGCGATCTGCGCGTGGATGGAATTTTAATCGCTACTTTAGGCGTCGCGAGCCTCGCGCGAGCCGTAGCGCCGCAAATCCCAATCCATGTTTCTACCCAAGCCAACGTGCTAAACTATCTCGACGCTCAGGTTTGGGCGGAGCTGGGCGCCGTTCGCATCGTCGCGGCGCGGGAGATGACGCTCAAAGACGCCGTAGAGATCAAAGATAAAATTCCAAACTTAGAGATTGAAATTTTCGTGCACGGCTCGATGTGTTTCGCATACAGCGGACGTTGTCTTGTTAGCGCGGTGCAAAGCGGGCGTTTCAGCAACCGCGGAAGCTGCGCGAACGACTGTAGATTTAACTACGAGCTTTACGCGAAAAATCCCGAAACCAGCGCGCTTTTCCGCTTGCAAGAGCGCGAAGGGGAGGGCACTTTCGTAATGAACGCAAAGGATCTTAGCCTCATTTCGCACGTGCAAAAGATCATGCAAACGGGCGCGATCGACAGCTTCAAAATCGAAGGGCGCACTAAAAGCGAATACTACGTCGCGTGCGCTACGAACGCCTATCGCGCGGCGATCGACGATGCCGCGAGCGATAAATTTGAGGCCCGTGTTTACGAGCGCGAAATTGCGACGCTTAAAAACCGCGGCTTTAGTGACGGATATTTGATAAAGCGCCCGTACGAGCGCGTCGATACGCAAAATTTAGACCGAAGCATCGAGCTTGGCACGCATCAGGTCTGCGCGATTTCGCAGGACGGCGAGTTTATAAGCGTCAAGGATAAAATTTTACCCGGCGTTTCGTATGAAATTTTTGCTCCGCGCGGCTTTCGCGTTTGCCCTTGCGATAATGAAATCGGCGAAATTTTTGAGCTTGACGGCAAGCCTTATTTGAAATTTAAAAGGCTGCAAAACCGCAGCGGTAAGGAATTTAGCGAGATTCACAGCGGCAATTTAAATGAGATTAAGCTGCCCGCGAAGCTCGCGGAGTTTTGCTTTTTAAGAAAGGAGATAGAATGAAATTTGTTTCTATAATAATGGGCTCAAAGAGCGATTACGAGGTCGTTTACGAGGCGGCTAAAATTTTAAACGAATTCGGCGCGCCGTACGAGATGATCGTATCTTCGGCGCACAGAAGTCCCGCCCGTACGGCTAAATACGTCGCGGACGCCGAGAAAAAGGGTGCGCAGGTTTTCATCTGCGCGGCGGGCATGGCGGCGCATCTTGCTGGAGCGGTCGCTGCGAATACGACCAAGCCGGTGCTGGGCGTCCCGCTCGGCGGCAGCGCGCTTAGCGGCGTAGATGCGCTGTATTCGACCGTGCAGATGCCCGCAGGCATCCCCGTCGCGACGCTTGCGATCGGCAAGGCAGGCGCGAAAAACGCGGCGTATCTGGCGGTGCAAATTTTAGCTCTAAGCGACGAGGTGCTAAGCTCGAAACTAAAGGCGGATCGCGCCGCAAAAGCGGAGGCTCTGAAAAAGGACTCCGAGCAGATCGAAGTGCTGCTTGAGGACTAGGCTTTGAAAATTTTAAAATTGCGCGAGAGTTTTGAAATTTGTGGGCTAAAGATTCGCACGAATAACGCAGATGAGATGAGCGGGCGAGGGGCGATCGCAAATTTGTGGGGCGAGTTTTTAAAATTTAAGGCTAGCAGAAGCAGCGCCACGAAAAACGAAATTTACTCCGCATATTACGACTACAAAAACGGCGCGCATGGCGAATACTCCGTGCTAATAGGCACTTGCTCGCAGGAGGGGCGCTATAAAGAAAGCCACGACGAAGCTTGCGAATCCGCAAAGCAGTGCTGCAAAAATGAGCGCGATGAAACCTGCGAAAAATTACGTATCGAAGCGGGCGATTACGCGGTTTTTGATTTTGCAAACGAGCCTACGAGAGCTGGCGAATACTGGGCTGAAATTTGAAAATTTTTTGAAAGCTCGAAGCTTCAAAGAGCCTTTAAAACGGACTTTGAAAAGCACTCGGAAGATAAAATTGAAATTTACATATCGATAAGATAAAAGGATAAAAATGACGTTTTCACAGATTATTTTGACGCTTCAAAATTACTGGCACGAGCAGGGCTGCTTGCTCGTTCAGCCCTACGATATGCCCGCGGGCGCAGGCACCTATCATCAGGCCACCTTTTTGCGCAGCCTTGGAAGCAAACCTTGGCGCGCGGCATACGTAGCACCCTCGCGTCGCCCCACAGACGGGCGCTACGGCGAAAACCCAAACCGCTTGGGCGCGTATTATCAGTTTCAGGTGATCTTAAAACCGAGCCCGGACAACATCCAAGAACTCTATCTAAAAAGCCTAGAAAAGCTGGGGCTAGATCTTAAAAGCCACGATATCCGCTTCGTGGAAGACAACTGGGAGAGCCCGACGCTAGGGGCCTGGGGGCTTGGCTGGGAGGTTTGGCTAGACGGCATGGAGGTGACGCAATTTACCTATTTTCAGCAGGTAGGCGGCATCACGTGCGAGCTCATAAGCGGCGAGATCACCTACGGACTTGAGCGCTTGGCGATGTATCTGCAAAACAAAGACGACGTTTACGACATCGTCTGGGACGACAAGGCGGAGCTAGTAACCTACGGCGACGTGCATAAAAGGGGCGAGTTTGAGTTCAGCAAATACAACTTCGAGCTTGCGGATACCGCAATGCTTTTTAATCAGTTTGAAAACTGCTTCGGCGAGTGCAAAAGCATCCTAAAGCACGGGCTGGCGCTTCCCGCGTATGATTACTGCATGCTCGCGGCGCACACGTTCAACGTCCTTGATGCGCGCGGAGCGATCTCGGTTACGCAGAGGCAGGATTATATTTTAAAGATCCGCGATCTTGCCAAAAACTGCGCGCTTTGCTATGCAGATCCGCAAAAATATGTCGCCGATCTTTGCGGCACGGCGTGCGGCGATAAAAAAAGCGGTAAAGAGGGCGGCGCGGCAGACGCAAACTCCGCGAGCGCAAATTTAAAAAACGCTTGTGGCAAGCAAAATTCCGCAAATAAAACAGATAAAAGCGCAAAGTAAAATTTATGAAAACTGGCGAAATTTATGAAATTTTAAATGCCGCCGCGCCTTTTTGCGACGCAGAGGCGTGGGATAATAGCAGGCTAATGCTTGGAAACTTGGATGATGAAATTTCAAAAATCTATCTAAGTCTCGACGTTACCAGCGAGCTGGTGCGCGAGGCGGAGGCGGGCTCGCTTTTCGTGGTGCACCACCCGCTGATTTTCAGTCCGCTAAAATCGCTTGATCCGCGGCTCTATCCTGCAAATTTGATCTATGAGATGATCCGCAAAAACATCTCTCTCATCGCGATGCATACGAACTTTGACAAGCACGTTTTAAACGGGTTCGTAGCGCGCGAAATTTTAAAATTTGAAATTACGGATGAGCGGGAATTTTTGGTTTTCATGCGCGCGGATTTGAGCTTTGAGGCTCTGTGCGCGGATATAAAACGTAAGCTTGGCATCGAGCATCTGCGCGCCGTGAAGACGAAAAATTTTATCCGAAATATCGCGCTTTGCACCGGCAGCGGAAGCGAACTGAATCAAAACTTGGGCGTGGATTGCTTCATCACGGGCGATATAAAATATCACGCGGCGCTTCAAAATTTAGAAAACGGGGTGAGTTTGATCGACATAAATCATTTTGAAAGTGAGCGCTATTTTGGGCGCGCGCTCGCACCTTTCTTGCAAAAAAGCGAAATTGAAGTTATAATAAGCGAGCAAAAAAATCCATTTACGTATTATTAAAGGAAAAAGATGAACAAATATTTAAGCCAATTGGTAGAGCTTTGCGAATTCGATAAGCAGCTGGACGGATTTAAGCCTAAAATCGAGGCTGCGCAGGAGAAACTAAGCAAAAAAAGCGGCGAAATTTCAGGTGCAAAAGAACAGATCGAAACTCTAAATGCGGAGATCGCCGAGCTAAAATCTCAAATTTTACAAGCAAACGCGCAGCTTAGCGCCTTTTCGTCCAAGCTAAAAAGCACGGGCAAAAAAAGCGGCGCGGCAAAAACCGAAAAGGAGATCAAGGCTCTTAGCGTCGAAGAGGACATCGCAAAAGAGCAGCTCGAGGCCACAAACGAGGAGATCGAAAGGCTAGAAAAGATCGTAGCCGCAAAAGAGGCGCTCGTAAAAGAGCAGAGTGAAAAGCAAGAGGCGTTTGAAGCCGAGCTAAAAAGCCTGCAAGAGCAGGTAAGCGCCGAGATGGGCGAGGTCGAGGTCGCTCGCGGCGGGATCTACGCCAAGCGCGATAAGCTAATGCAGGCGATGAATCCAAAAACCGTCTCATTCTACGAAAAGATCCGCAAATGGGCGGGCAATACGGCGGTCTCGCCGGTGCGCAAACAGGCCTGCTACGGCTGCTTTATGCGCATAAGCGATAAGACCTATTCTGCGGTCATCAAAAGCGACGACATCGTAACCTGCCCGTATTGCGGCAGAATTTTATATAAAGAAGCCGAGTGATCTACACCGCCTTGGCGTTTTTGGCGTGGCTCGTCGCTGCGCCTTTTATTTTTATCCTAAGCTTTAAAAAAAAATACCGCACTAGCCTGAAGGCGCGGTTTTTTCTATACAAAAACCCTAAATTTAGCCCCGCTGCGGTACATTTTCACGCCTGCAGCCTGGGCGAGGTAAACGCCCTCGCGCCGCTAATTTCTAAATTTGAGAGCGTCGCGCTTAGCACGACCACGCAGACGGGCTTTGATGCGGCGTGCGCGCTTACGCCGAACTCTCGCTACCTGCCGTTTGAAAACTGGCTTCCGTTTTGGCTTACGGGCAGCCGCGTGCTGGTGATCTTTGAGGCCGAGCTGTGGCTAAATTTGATCCGTTCGGCTAAGGCGCGCGGAAGCTACGTGATCCTGCTCAACGCGCGCATTAGCGACCGCTCGTACGCGAGCTATCTGCGCTTTAAGTTTTATTATCGCAAAGCGTTTAAAAATATCGATCTGGTGCTTGCGCAAAGCGAGCTTGATGCGGCGCGGCTACGGGAGCTCGGCGCAAAAAATATAAAGGTCGCGGGCAACATAAAAAGCGCGAATATCGCCGTTGCGACGAAGGACTATTCCGCCGCCGCCGCAAATAGCTTTGTGCTTACGATCTCAAACACTCACGAGAGCGAAGAGGAGCTCATTTTATCAAATTTAAATGATTTTATAAAATTTCACGGCTTGCAGAGTATACCCGAAAAAGACCCATACGCAGCGGGTGCCCGCAGCGATAGGAGCTTGCCCGGGGCTGAGCTTCGCGACGAGACGGGCTCGCTTGAGCCGGTAAATTTAAACGCAGCTTCTTTGGATGCGGCGAGCTTAAGCGACGCTTCGTCCGCCGTGCCGAATACGGCGCCTTTAAGCAGTGCGTCTTTAAATTCTATCGCACGGAACGCGACAGCTTCAATAACTACGCCGCAAAAGCTAAAAATCATCCTGGCGCCGAGACATCCGGAGCGCTTCGAAAAGGCCTGCGAAATTTGCAAGACTTGGGCGCGCGAGCATGGGCTTAGCTTTGAGCGGTTTAGCGACGGCGCGGGACTTGAGAGCGATTTTATCTTGCTTGATGCCTTCGGCGAGCTAGCGAACTTTTATAAAATTTCAAACGTCGTGATCTTGGGCGGCAGTTTTTTGCGCAATATCGGCGGACATAGCCCGATCGAGGCGGCGAGCTTCGGCGTACCGATCATCAGCGGGCGATTTTTTCATAATCAAAAGGCGCTGTACGCGCTCGTACAAAACATCGCTCTGTGCGAGGCGAACGAAATTTCAAACGCTTTAAAAGAGCCGCTAAAGAGCACACGGATAGATAAAATTTGCGATCTGCAAGAGATAGAAAATTTAATCAAGGAAAGAATTTAATGCAAGAAAAAGCCTACAAACTGCTAGCGGCGCAGGAAAACATATCGCACAACGAAGCCAAGGCTCTCATCGACGCGGGGCTTGTAAGCGCGCGCGGCGCAAAGATCGCTCTAGCGCGCGAGATGCTCGGCGAAAATACTAAATTTAGCGTGATGAAGCCCGCAAAACCCGCGATCATTTACGAGGATGAGAACGTTTTGGCAGTCAATAAGCCGCCCTTTATGAGCAGCGAAAATTTGGAAAAAATCTATAAATTCGGGCTTCTAAACCGCCTGGATAAGGAAACCAGCGGCGTCGTGCTGCTTTATAAAAACGAGGAATTTCGCGAGGCGGCGATTGCGGAGTTTAAAAATTTGCGCGTGAAGAAAAGCTATATCGCAATCGTTAAAGGGATCGTGAGCGAAGAGATGAAATTTGACGAGCCGATTTTGACGATAAAGACCCGAAGCGGCGCGTTTTCTAAAATTTCGCCAAACGGCAAGAGTGCATTTAGCGAGGTTTATCCGCTGATGGTAAGCGGCAAAAAATCGCTCGTAAAAGTGCGGATCGAAACGGGCAGGACGCATCAGATCCGCGTGCATCTAGCAAATGCAGGCTATGGCGTAATAGGCGATGAAAAATACGCTAAAAGCCGCGCGAAGCGGATGTTTCTGCACTCATACGAGACCGAAATTTTAGGGCTGAAATTTAAAGCTCCGCTAGATAAAAGCTTCAACGAATTCGGCTTTGAAATTCCTAAGGATCTCTGATATTCAATGGCTTTTAAGTTAATTTTAGGTAACATCGCAAGTTTAAAAATTTTATAAGGGATCAAAGTGTTTGAGATCATAAGCGAGTCGTTTAAAAACGCGGTCAATAAATTAAAAACAATCGATGACGAAAAAGCTTTAAAAAACGCCTTGGAGACGCTAAAAAAAGCGCTTTTAAAGGCCGACGTGCACCACAAAGTCGTAAAGGATTTTTTGGCGCTCGTCGAAGCCGATCTTCGTATCGGTACGATAGGACAGAAGCCGTTTTTGCAGTCCATCAAGACAAATTTGACTAAAATTTTAACGGCGCCTAGAGGCAGCAGCCAGGGGTTTGTATTCGCTAGCACGCCTCCTACGGTAGCTTTGATGACAGGACTTCAAGGAAGCGGAAAATCCACAAGCACGATAAAACTCGCGAACTATCTGAAACTTCGTAAAAAAAAGGTCTTGGTCGCAGCGTGCGACTTGCAGCGCCTAGCCGCGGTCGAACAGCTCCGCCAGCTTTGCGAAGCAAACGAGATCGAGCTATTTTTCATCGAGGGTGAGAGCGATCCGCTAAAGGTTGCGCAGAAGGCGCTAAGCAAGGCCAAGAGCGGGCTTTATGATGTACTGCTCGTAGATACGGCGGGACGTCTTGCGATAGACGAGGCGCTTATGGCACAGCTTGCGGAGATGAAAAAAGCTCTAAATCCGCATGAAATTTTTTACGTAGCGGACGCTATGAGCGGTCAAGACGGTATTAAAACGGCCGCTAAATTTGATGAAATTTTAGGCCTAACGGGCGTGATCTTAAGCAAATTTGACGCAGATACCAAAGGCGGCGTAGCTCTCGGTATCGCGCAGCAGCTTGGCATCCCGCTTCGCTTTATCGGAACCGGCGAGAAGGTGGCTGATCTGGAGGGCTTTATACCCGATAGAATCACCGGTCGCATTATGGGTGAGGGCGATTTAGCGACGCTAGCCGAGAAAACAAGTGCCGTTTTCGACGAAAGAGAAGCTAAAGCTTTGAACAAAAAGATCAAAAAGGGCGAGTTTAATTTTAACGATTTCGTAAATCAGCTCGAAAGCGTGAAAAAGCTCGGCAATATGAAAAATTTGATCGGCATGATCCCCGGGCTTTCCGGAATGGCGAATAAGATAAAAGATATCGATTTGGAAAACTCAAAAGAGATACTACATATCAAAGCGATGATCAGCTCTATGACGCCGAAAGAGCGCGAAAATCCCGATCTGCTAAATAATTCGCGCAAGCGCAGACTTGCTGCGGGCGCAGGGCTTTCGCAGGTGGAGGTGAACCGCTTCTTAAAGCAGTTTGCGGGCGCTTCGAAGCTTGCGAAGAAATTTTCGGGCAAGGGCGGCATGCAGGGGCTTGCCTCAATCGCTCAAAGGCAAAATTTACCGAGATAACCTCTCGGTAGAGTTTGCAGATGTTTAAGTTTTAGCCATCTGCAAGTTCTAAAACTTACAAAAATTTAAGGAGAAAAAATGGCAACAGTTGTTAGGCTTACAAGAATCGGAAGAAAGAAGCAGCCTTTTTACCGCATCGTGGTAACGGATAGCAGGAAAAGACGCGACGGCGGCTTCATCGAGACGATCGGCTTTTACAATCCGTTAAAAGATAGCGATAATATCAAATTCGACGCGGAGCGTTTGGCATACTGGAAGAGCGTAGGCGCGAAGTTAAGCGATAGGGTCGCTCAAATCACAAGCAAATAAAATGGTAGAAAATTTTATAAAAGAATACGCAAAGTTGATCGCCGACTATCCGCAGTCCGTATCTACGCAAAAGCGGGTCGGTGAAAACTTTACCGAGATCATCGTCTATGCCGACAAGGCTGATACCGGCAAACTCATCGGCAAGGACGGTAAAATGATAAACGCGATAAAGACCGTCATCATCGGCTATAAAGCAAAAGATCCGATCAATTATAAAATTACCGTCAAAGCCAAAGATGCCTGATGATCTTTTAGAGGTCGCGAAGGTCGGTCGGACTATCGGCCTAAAGGGCGCAGTTAAAATTTTCGATTGCAGTGACTTCCCCTCTCAGTTTAAAAAAGGCGCCAAATTTTATCTGCGAAACGGCGAAATTTTAGAAATTCTATCCTTTAGCGGCGCAAATTCTAGCGCTATTTTTAAAAATTACGAAAGCGTAGAAGCGGCGGCAAACCTGACTAACCAAATCCTTTACCGAAGCAAAGAGGACACGCGGAAATTTTGCAAATTGCAAAAGGGCGAGTTTTTCTATTTCGATATTATCGGGCTTGAAATTCATGAGGACGGCGCGGTTTTGGGGCGTGTAAGGGACATATTGCAGATCGGAAGCGGCTATCTTTTCGAGGTAGAAACGGATGAAAGCTTAATCTCGCAGACTTTGCCGAAAAAATTTTTCATCCCCTACGTGGACGCCTATGTGAAAGAAATTTCGCTTAGCGAGCGTAAAATTTTTACGCAAAATGCGCGCGCGATTTTGGAAAACTCATGAATTTTATCTTCGTTTCACTATTTGAAAATCTCATCGCGCCGTATTTTGAGGACTCGATTTTAAAGCGCGCGGTCGATAAGAAAATAATCTCGACGCATTTTTTTAACCCGCGAAATTTCACGACAAATCGGTATAAAAAGGTAGATGATTATATGATAGGCGGCGGCGCTGGGCTTTTGATCGGTACGGAGCCGCTTGCCGGTACAATCGAACGCGTAAGAGCTAAATTTAAAAACGCCAAGTTTATCTACCTCTCGCCCGCCGGTAAAAAATTTAACCAAAACGACGCCAAGCGTCTAAGCGGCGAAGAGAGCCTATGCTTTATCTGTGGGCGCTACGAGGGGATCGATGAGCGCATAGTCGAGAGATATGTAGATGAAATTTTTTGCATCGGCGATTTCGTTCTTACCGGCGGCGAGCTCGGCGCGCTTTGTATGTGCGATGCGATAAGTCGCAACATAAAGGGCGTTTTAGGCAACGAAAGCTCCCTTGTCGAAGAAAGCTTTGAAGGCGGAATTTTAGAGGCGCCCGCGTTCGCAAAGCCTGATGTTTTTGAAAATTTACCTATAGTTTCAGAGTTTTTAAAGGGTAATCACGCTAAAATGCGCAGCTTAAAAAATCAAATGGCGCTATGCAAAACGAGGTTCTTCCGCCCGGATATGTACCGAAAAATCGCCAGAAATAAAGGAAATTTATGAAAAACAAGTATATCCAAGCGTTTGAGGACGCTCAGATCACAAGCAAAAGTGTGCCTGATTTCCGTGCCGGCGACACCTTAAAGGTAGCCATCAGGATCAAAGAGGGCGATAAGAGCAGAATTCAAAATTTTGAAGGTACCTGCATTGCGCGCCGCGGAAACGGCGTCAGCGAGACTTTTATCATTCGCAAGATCGGCGCAAATAGCGTCGGCGTAGAGAGAATTTTTCCGATCTACAGCGAGAGTATCGAAAGTATCGAGGTTCTAAGAAAAGGACGCGTTCGCCGCGCGAAGCTATTTTACCTACGCGACAGACGCGGTAAGGCGGCTAAAATCAAAGAGCTTCGAAAATAATCCTTTAAATTTTACGCTTCTTAATTCAAAAGAAAGTTCTTTTTATAATGCGCGAGATTTTAAAAAATTTTGCGCAAAATCTACTCACATTAAATCTAAAATTTTTACAACTTTTCCATTAAAATTTTTAATTTTAAACTACCTAAAAATCGTCCTTTCCAATAGAAAAAGATAAAATATATCCTGATTTTATTTGCGTTTAAAAATATTACTATAAAATGCAAATTTTAATTTAGAAAGCTCGCGCTAAATTTGAGGATTCGGCCGAGTAAAAATTTATTCAGTAAAGAGCGAGATGTGATTTTTTTAGGCATTGACGTAGGATCAACAACTGTTAAAACGGTAGTTTTAAACGAAAAATATGAAATTTTAAGCAAGAGCTACGAGCGGCATTTAGCAAAACCCAAAGAGCTGGTGCTGGATAAAATTTTACAAATCCAAAAAACCTACGCAGGTGAGCAATTCAGTGTCGCCATAGCGGGTTCGGCGGGCATGGGTATCGCCAAAAATTGCAAAATTCCGTTTGTCCAGGAGGTTTTCGCTACCTCGCTCGGCGTCAAGCGGATGTTTCCAAAGACCGACGTCGTAATCGAGCTGGGCGGTGAGGATGCTAAAATTTTATTTCTCACGGGCGGACTTGAGGAGCGAATGAACGGCTCGTGTGCGGGCGGCACCGGTGCATTTATCGATCAGATGACCAACCTTTTGCATCTAGATATCACGGAGCTTGACCGCCTAAGCTTTGCGGCGAATAAAATTTACCCGATCGCCTCACGCTGCGGCGTGTTCGCCAAAAGTGACATTCAGCCGCTACTAAATCAGGGCGTACGCAAGGAAGATATCAGCGCCAGTATCTACGCCGCGGTCGTCGAGCAGACGATCTCTGGGCTTGCGCAGGGTCGTGAGGTCAAGGGCAATATTCTATTTTTGGGCGGCCCATTGTTTTTCCTAAAAGGCCTTCAAGCGCGCTTTAAAGAGGTGTTAAAGCTCACCGACGAAACTGCGACCTTTCCCGACATCGCGCCTTACTTTGTGGCTTACGGCAGCGCGCTGTATGCAAAAGATACGGGCGAGACGTTAAATTTAGATGAGACGATCGCGCTTTTAAAAAAGGAGCCCGACAGGACCGCGCTGGAAGCCGAGCCGCCGCTTTTCAAAGACAGAGCGGAATTTGACGAGTTCACCGCTCGCCATGCCTGCGCGAGCGTGCCTAAGGTGGATATCCACACCTACAGCGGAGACGCGTATTTGGGCGTGGATTGTGGCAGCACTACGATCAAAGTCGTGCTGATAGGCGAAAACTACGAACTATTGTATAAATTTTACTCCTCCAATAAAGGCGATCCGGTCGATATCCTGCTGCCGCGACTAAAGGAATTATACGATCTTTGCGAGGGTCGTATCAAGATCAAGGGCAGCGGCGTTACCGGCTACGGCGAGGATCTCATTAAAACCGCCTTTCGCTTCGATTACGGTATCGTCGAGACGATCGCGCATTATAGCGCCGCGCGCCACTTCAATCCAAAGGTCGATTTCATCATCGACATCGGCGGGCAGGACATCAAGTGTTTCTCTATTAAAGATGGCAATATTGATTCTATCGTGCTAAATGAAGCGTGTA
This sequence comes from uncultured Campylobacter sp., assembly GCA_963522765.1. GTDB lineage: Bacteria > Campylobacterota > Campylobacteria > Campylobacterales > Campylobacteraceae > Campylobacter_B. The sequence goes on from CAUQZM010000011.1 coordinate 27,254, forward strand.
GCTCGGGCTGCGGCTCGTTTTTACAGACCTTTTCAAATTCTTTAGGTTACGACATCAAAGATTTTGCGAATTTAGCCCTTTTTGCGACCCATCCCGCCAAGCTTGGTAGCCGCTGCACGGTCTTTATGAACTCTTCGGTCAAGCAGGCTCAAAAGGACGGCGCTACGATCGAGGATATCAGCGCTGGACTTGCTATTAGCGTCATAAAAAATGCGATTTACAAGGTTATCCGCGTGCGAAACGCCGACGATTTGGGTCAAAACATCGTAGTGCAGGGCGGTACTTTTTTAAACAACGCTGTGCTACGAGCTTTTGAAAAAGAGCTCGGCAAGGACGTGATCCGTCTAGATATCAGCGAGCTTATGGGTGCATACGGCGCGGCGCTTTTTGCTAAAAATAACGCAAACGAGCGTACCGATATGATCAGTCGCGCCGAGCTTGAAAACTTTACCCACCGCAGCGAATTTAGCGTCTGCAAGCTCTGTACGAACAAATGCCCACTTACGATCAGCTACTTCGGCGATACTAAATTCGTCTCGGGAAATAAGTGCGAGCGCGGCGCGGGCAAGGAGATCCGCCACGACATTACGAATTTATTTGAGTTTAAAAACGAGCTTTTGCGAAAATATCGCAAGCCACCGAAGCAGGATGCGCCGCGAGTTGGAATTCCGTTTGTTTTGAATATGTTTGAGATGATCCCGTTTTGGAGTGCGTTTTTTGAAAATTTAGGTATGAGCCTCGTGCTGTCACAAAAGCCGCGAAAAGAGACGCTGTTTTTGGCAAGCCAAAGCATTCCGAGCGATACCGTCTGCTACCCGGCTAAAAGCGTACACGGCCACATCTACGATCTGCTAAATAAGAACGTCGATTTTATATTTTATCCGTGTATGAGCTACAGCCTGGATGAAAATATCAGCGAGAACTGCTACAACTGCCCCGTAGTCGCATACTACCCCGAGCTGATACGCGCAAACGTAGGCGCGCTGGAGGAGAAAAAATTCCTCTACCCGCACGTGGATCTTAACATGCAAGATTCGTTTTGCAAAACGATGCAGGCTGAGCTCGCGGACGCCGGGTATAAATTTCACTCCGACGCCGTGAAAAACGCCGTCTTGCAAGGCCTTAAGGAGCTGCAAAACTATAAAAATACCGTTTTAATAAAAGGTGAGGAGACCCTAAAGGAGATCAATGCAAGCGGCGCGCCCGCCATTGTGCTCGCGGGTCGTCCGTATCACATCGATAAGACGATCAACCACGGCATCGATCGCTATCTAAATTCCTTGGGCTTTATAGTGCTTAGCGAGGACGCGCTGCCGCTTAGCAGGGTGCAGACGAAAAGCCTTAATCAATGGACCTACCACGCCAGGCTTTATAGCGCGGCGCGGTTCGTCTGTAAATACCCGCGCATGCAGCTGGTGCAGTTAGTGAGCTTCGGCTGCGGAATCGATGCGATCACGGGCGACGAGGTGCGCGACATACTGCGTCAAAACGGTAAAATTTACACTCAACTTAAAATCGACGAGGTTACGAACCTAGGCGCCGTTAAAATTCGTCTGCGTAGCCTAAAAGCGACCATGATAGAGCGCGAAAGGCAAAGCGCGCAACAAGAAGCAAGAAAGGATGCGCGCTAATGTTTGCTAAATTTACGAAAGATATGAAAGCGACCCACACGATATTGATCCCCACGATGATCGATCCGCATTTTCGCTTTATGCAAGGCGTGCTGCGCGACGAGGGCTATAAGAGCGTCTTGCTCGGCGAAAATCGTCAAAATATCGTCGAGGAGGGGCTTCGTAGCGTGCATAACGACATGTGCTACCCTGCGCTGCTCGTCATCGGGCAGTTTATCGACGCGCTAAAAAGCGGCGAGTTCGACACACACAAAGTAGCGCTTCTCATCAGCCAAACGGGCGGCGGCTGCAGAGCGAGCAACTACATAAATTTGCTTCGCAAAGCGCTTGAGGACAGCGGCTTTAGCTACGTCCCTGCGATCTCGTTAAATTTCGGCTCGCTAGATGAGAATGAATTTAGCCTCGGTAAAAAATCGCTTCTAAAGCTCTTTGCCGCGATATTTTACGGCGATTTGATGATGGGGCTGTATAATCAGTGCAAGCCCTACGAAAAGATCAAAAATCAAACGAATGAAATTTACGAGCTCTGCGCCGAGCGGATCAAAAATTTGACCGATCAAAGATCGTTTTTCAATCTCAAGAAAAATTTCAAATTTATCCTATCGCAGTTCGCTAAAATCGAGCGCGACGATAAGCCGCGGATAAAAGTAGGCATCGTGGGCGAAATTTATCTCAAATACTCGCCCATTGGCAACAACGGCCTAAACGCCTACCTAATACGCGAAAACGCCGAGCCCGTAAATACGGGGCTGATGGACTTCGTGCTTACCTGCATCTACGATGCGGTCTACGATAAGCAGCTCTACGGCAAGGGCGGCGTGGCGTATTACGGCTCGCTTGCGGTTGCTAAAGTAGTGGAATTTTTCCAGCGCATGATGATTAAGCAGATGAAGTGCTTCGGCTTTCGCGCGCCGAGCCCATTTAGCGAGGTTCGCGCCGCCGCCGACGGCTACATCGGTCACGGCGTGAAGATGGGCGAGGGCTGGCTACTGACGGCGGAGATGGTTGAGTTTATGCGCCACGGCATACAAAACGTCGTGTGCGCGCAGCCCTTCGGCTGCCTGCCTAACCACATCATCGCGCGCGGAATGATCCGAAAGATCAAGCAGAACTACCCGCAGGCAAACATTGCTGCTATCGACTACGATCCGGGCGCAAGCGCGGTAAATCAAGAAAACCGCATAAAGTTGATGCTTGCTAACGCAAATAGAAAGTAGCGCGCCGAATTTTATTTCGTTAAAATTCCAAATTCATACCTTAAATTTAGCGCGTTAATTTAAGGTGGATCCCATTTGTTATAAAATTTTGCGACAGAATTTCGCCTGTTTCCAGTGATTCTTAAGCGGAGGAAGGTTATAATAAAAATCCCAAGGATTTTTCGGAATAAATGAAATCTAATGCCGTAATCACGCAAAATAAAGGAGCAAATATGGCGATAGCAAATACCCTGAAATATCTACTTTTAAGCGAGTTTCTAAGTCCGCAGAATTTACCTAAGCTTAGCAAAAAGGATCAGACTAATACTAAGCGAGTATTTGAGTTTGAATTAGATAAGTTAAGCGATGAAAAAATTCTAAATTTGCTGCGAAAAACGGAGCTGGGCGATAATAAGATCGAGACAAAAGACCTTGCTAATCCCAATCCCGAAAAACGTAAAAGTCTATTTATAGAGATTTACGGCGGTATATACGAAACGAGTGAAATCGCGCAGAAAATTTACGAAGCAATCGGTCAGAAAAGTGATGAGTTTAGTCAAAATTCATTAGAGCATGCCGCCTCGTATTATATTAAATTAGGTGGCGATGCTAAGGTTTTGCTTGCAGATTGTGAAGGGTCGGTAGCGCTAAGCGATTTGGTATGTGATGACGGAAAGTATAAAGATGAGAGCTTGAAAGGCACCAAAATTTTATGCGGTGGGGATAGTGGATATGGTATATTGTCTGCCGAAGACGACGTATTCGTATCTATGGCACCTTGGGCATGCGCTAAATTTAAAGATAAAAAATCTGAGCTTACTAGCGAAAATTTTTCTAAGCTTCAAAGCGATATCTACGAAAAAATAAATGAGTTATGTAGCGATAGACGCAGCGTAAAAGAGCTTGTATCGTGCATACACGATGTAATTAAAGAAGCTTTGGACTCGCCGTTAGTTACGAATAATTTGCGCGTGTGCGTATCGGTCGCTAAAAAGCCGCAATGCAGCGCCATGCTAAATAGCTTTTTCATAGATGACATTAGTATGGTGCTAAAAGATGGTGCGAACGATGAAATTTTAAATATTATTTTTGACGAAAGCGATGAGGCTGATCTAAAATCGTCGCGTTTAGACGTGCGCGACGCAAGCTCTTTAAGGCAGGTTATTTCGAATTTAGCATGCGATGATTATCCGTTAGGCGCGTTTGCTAGTAAATTTAGTTTAAATTTTTCTCAACAGATTTCGGTCAATGAAATTCTACGCCTATTTCGTAGCGGTCGCGGTGGAGTGTATAGCGTAAACGGACCTCCTGGCACTGGCAAAACTACGCTATTAAAAGATGTTATCGCAGGCGTGATCGTGCAAAGAGCCTTGGCACTATCGGAACTTGAAGAGGATGAAATTTTCGATACGGGTGTTAAAAATGCCAAAACGACGAATGACGGCAAGAGCGGCGATTATCCTGATTATTATCCATTAAATTCTAAGCTCAAGGGCTATGAAATCGTAGCGGCATCTAGCAATAATAAGGCCGTGCAAAATATCAGCAAGGAACTTCCAAAACGAGATAGTATATGCGCCAAATTAGATTATTTTGCTAATGCGGCCACTAGGTTGCTATCGTGCGGTGAGCATATATCAAATCCCGCATGGGGACTAATTTGCGCAACTATGGGAAATAGCGCTAATAAAAAGAGTTTCAAGGAAGATTGCTTATTTTCTTATGAAGTTGATAAGAAGCATAATAAGGAGAAGGGCGAAGACGACGAAAAGGTCGAGAAAATTAACGGTCTTATCGATGATATTAGAGAAGCCGAACTTAGCGATTTTAAAGCGGCGAAAAGAGATTTTAACGATGCTTTGACAAAAGCGGGGAGACTATGGGTTAGTCTGCGCGGCGGTAGAGATGCGGTGATACCTGAGCAACGTATTGCTAGAGAAAATAGCTCACCGTTTTTAAGTGAAAACGGGAGCAAAAGCGAATTCGCATTGGCTCGCGAGGAAGTGTTTTTAAAAGCGCTCGAACTTCATAAAGCGGCGATTCTTTCGAAAAAAAATAGAACTAAATTTATAACAAATTTATATGCATTTTGCAACTTACATCAATTCGGCAAAGCGAGCGATCGAGCCGAAATTATACGCTCGTTATTTTTTATCGTACCCGTGTTAAGCTCGACATTTGCATCGTTTGGACGCTTTTTTGAGGCTTTTGGACGGAATGAAATCGGAATTTTACTCGCCGATGAATCTGGTCAAGCAAACATAGCTGCCGCCGTAGGCGCACTATATCGCGCTAAAACTGCTGTTATTGTAGGGGATCCGTTGCAACTAGAACCTGTAGTCACACTACCTGCATCGTTAAATGACGCATTGCTGCGCTATACCGGGGCAAAAGATGAGTTTAATGTCTCAAGAACATCTTTACAAGCCTGCGCGGATAAGAGGCAAAAAATTGGCACCTATATCGCGGGTACTTGGGTCGGTTCGCCGCTCATCGTACATAGGCGCTGTGACAATCCAATGTTTGATATTGCAAATGAGATCGCGTATGATGGTGCAATGATTTGGGGCGCAGGTAAAAACGTGGATTCTCTAGCAAGGCGCGATATAAAAAGCAAATGGCATAACGTAAAAACACAGGGTAATTGGATTGGTAATTGCAGCGATGAGGAGCTTAAGGCTGCAAATGAAATATATAAGGAACTAGAAAAAATCTATGGTGCCGATGTAAAGAATAAAGTCAAAATAATTACGCCGTTTACCGATGTGGTTAAGCGAAGTGAGCTAATGAAAAATTTGAAAGACAATGACAAGGACAAGATAGAATTTAGCGCCGCGACAATCCACACTATGCAAGGTCAAGAAGCTTGCGTGGTGATTTTTATTTTAGGTGGCGGTAGCACAGGTGCGCGAGATTGGGCGGCTAGCAAGCCAAATCTACTAAACGTAGCTTTAACTAGAGCTAAGGAATATATTTTTATCGTAGGAGATAAGGACGAGTGGAGTAAATTGAATTATTTTAAAACTGCAGCTACTAAACTGCCTAGCAAGTAATCGCTCGTATTTCTGTGGACGGAATTTAAATTCTACTTTCATAATTCCGTCTTATAAAATTTGAAATGCAAATTTTTGTCCTTAAAATTCTAGGGTAAATTTCATGGGTATGATTTCGATAAATTCACTTAAAGTTGATTGAAGCCCCAGAATTCCATTAATCCATTCAAAATTCTACGCGTCGCCGCCATAGAATTCCGCCGCATAATTCTATTTTGCCGCACCGTAAAATTCCACTCTCGTTAAGGCAAAATTTAATACAATCCGTCTTTAAATTTTACAAAGGAAGTTTATGAAATTTTGGATTTGCGGCGCGGTTTTGGCACTATGCTGTGGAGTTTTTAGCGGATGTGCGAGTAAGAATTTGCCAGGCTACATGCAAGGGCGCGAGCACATCGTCGCAATGAGCGCGACGTCTGGCGGTCAGCTGCGAATGAGCGGCGAGATTTACGATTATGTATTTGATGCGAATCTCAGCGCCGTGCGCGCCAAGGTTGCGAGTCTGGCGTCGCTGAATAAAGACGCGATAAGGCGCAACGTAAGCATGCTCACGATCGACAGATACAACGAGGGCAGCGATGCCGCGTATATCCAGCACGAAATCGAGCTCGTAAAATACGATCTGCCGCTATCCGTGCAGGCTAAGCTGATGGACGACCCAGAGCAGCTGGAGCCCGCGTATAGCTCTACGTTTCGCTACTCTTATCTGATCGAAGGCAAATATTTTAAGCGCTTAAAAGATCACGACGAGCTGCGCAGATCGCACCGCCTAAGCGTACCGATCGAATACCCTGCGCGTATAGCGGTCGATAGCGGGATCAAAAGCGAGCGCGATGCGAAAATGGATACCGACATACAAGGACTCATCGTAATGCCGCTAATGATGCCGGTGCTGCTTTTAGGCAGTATCCTAGGCGGCTAGAATCGACTGAACCACGGAAGTGAAATTTTATTGATTTAAATTCTAAAATAGTGGCGGACAGAGAGGGATTTGAACCCTCGAGCCCCGGTTAGAAGCTGCACCCTTAGCAGGGGTGTGGTTTCGGCCACTCACCCATCTGTCCACAAAAAGAAATCGCATTATACATAACTAATCTAATAATGGGCTTAAATTAGCTCAGTCCGCGGAATTTATCACCTCGCGGATATTTTGAGCTAGCGGCACAAAGAGCTATAACGAGTCAAAAGAGGCTATGAAAAGAATTCATATTTATCATAGTAAAATTTTAAGTATAAATTCGCTTGCCTTGCAAATTCAAAAATTTTTGAAGCTTAATTCCAAAGTTTACTATAACTTTACGTTAAAATTCCCTTTAAATTTATGGTGGTCCGGTAAAATCTGGCCTAAATTCTGCATATAAATTCCGATCCTTAAATTTCTACCTTCGTCATCGTACGAAATTTAAGCTAAGATTAATGGGAGGGGGGTATACTTTTCAAATACATTTTTTAAAAGGATTTACCGTGTCGTCTAACGCTAAAAGGTTGATGGGTATTATTATTGCACTTGTGGCTGCTTTTTTTGGAGCTGGTTTTTACATGAATAGTACCAATACGCTAGCCTCCTTGTTTGGAGATTTTTATAATCCATCTTTTGTTGTAGATTTTCTCGCTTTTGAGAAAGGAGTAGATCAACTTAAAATTACCTACGTAATCGCATTTGTGATTATATTTGTAGTGCTAGCTATTTTGATTGATAAATTTATGATTAACTCGAAAGATTCTAAAAAATAACGTCGCCAAATTTTTAAAGTAGGCGCGACGATGAGGTCAAAATTGTAAACGATCTCGTTACGCTTTTAAATTTAATTTTAAAATTTATGGAATTTAAAAATTTAAGAAATTCACAGGCCGAAAAGTCCTATAATCTTAAAATTTCCGAATTTAGAAAATTTTAAAATATTCAGAATTCTTAAAATTTCAAATTCAAAAATTTTAAAGTATAGGAATTTTTTAGGCTTTTAAATTCCGAAATTACTGGAATTCCGAAATTCTACGAGTTTCAAAGCCTTTAAAATCCCAAGAATTCCAAATATGCGCGATTTATTCGCCTAGAGCTTTGTCGATGAGCTTGACGTCTTCGCTTGCGCTGCCGTCGATGACTAGGGCTTGATCGCCGCCACTTACAGCGCTTTTTCCGTTAAATTTCGCGCCGACTTCGATGCCGAAGCTTTGCGATAGCACGTCGCCTACGAGTACACCGCCGCCTAGCAGCTCGACGAGCTCGGCTTCGATATTGCCGAAAAATTTGCCGCTGATTACGATATGCTTGGCCCTGATCGAGCCGCGCGCGGTACCATTTTTACCGATGACGACGGTGTTATCGGATATCACGTCGCCTTCGACATTGCCGTCGATATGCAAAATGCACGACAGGTGCAGCTCTCCTTTGATGAGCGTGCCTGACGAGATTATTGTTGTTTGAGCGGTGTTTGCATCGCCTTTATTAAAGATTGCCATGGGACATCTTCCTCCTTAGTAAAAATTTCTTTGTAATTTTTTTCGTTCCAGTTAATGAAATTTAGCGGGTCTAGCGGCAGCTGCAAAAACCTAATCTCGTAGTGCAGATGAGGTCCGGTGCTAAGTCCGGTGTTGCCGCTAAAAGCGATGAGATCACCTTTGTTTACAAACTCGCCTACTTTGCGAGTTAAATTTGAATCCAAATGCGCATATCGTGTCGTAAAGCCGTAGTTATGGCGGATCTCGACTAGATTACCATAGCCCGTAGCACCCGCGCCGCTGTATTGGATGATACCATCTGCAGGCGCGTAGATAGGTGTTTTGGGCGGCGTACGTAGATCAACGCCTGGGTGAAACTGTTTGCGCTTTAAGATAGGATGGTTGCGCCAGCCGAATTTCTCGCTGAGCTGATGAGTGCGCATGACCCTGCCGTTTGGGATCTGCATAAAAATTTCTTTTATTAGCGCGTCGGAGAATTTTTCGTTGATGATCTTTTGCGCGCGCTCTTTGATCTCTTGTTCGGAGGTAGGCTTGATGTGAGATAGGCGGTCGATCGCGCGCTCATCCTCCTCAGGATCGAGCCCAAACTGATGCTCCAAATCCGAAATTTTACCCTCGATGGCTTCAAATTCCATCTGACTTGCCGCGATACCGTCGCGAAGTTTTTGATTTAGCTCGTTAAGCTCGGTTTTGGTTCGCGAAAGGCTGTCGATTTTAGAGCCCAGATACCTGATATATAGCGCACCCGTGACGAAAACGGTAAAAACAAATAGTACCAAATATAACGCGATCTTTTTGATGATTTGCGAAAGCAAAAAATTCCTAGAGCCGTTAAGGTCGGTTATGGTTATCATAAATTTATTTTTCATAATGCGGCATTATAATGCAGCATAGCTGAAATTTCAAAAAAATTGTAGATAAATTTAAAAGTTGTTTAATTTTAAAATTTCACTAAAAGATAAAATTTATTACTTAGTATAATTATAATTTAAGAAAATCTTGCTATAATTACAGCAATTTTAAATAAAGGAGACACAATGTCAAAAACAGTAAAACAACTAAACAAACTTCAGGCGGACGCTCATGCGTTCTTTGTTGCATTCCACGATTATCACTGGAATGTTAAAGGCTTACAATTCGCGCAGGTTCACGCTTACACCGAGAAAGCATACGACGAGATGGGCGAGCTTTTCGACGATATGGCTGAGCGCGCGCTTCAAATAGGCGGCAAGGCCGTAACTAAGGCTAAGGATCTAATTGAGCTTTCAAAAGACGCTCCGATTAGCGTAAAAGACAGCTATAGCGTATCTGAGGTACTTGAGGATGTTAAAAAAGCCTACGAGTATTTGGTAAAAGAATTTAAAAAGCTTCAAGAGATTGCTGAGGAGGAGGGCGACGATACGACTTCAAATATCGCGCAGGATCACTATGGCGATTATGAAAAACGCCTATGGATGCTAAGCTCAATGCTAAGCAAATAATCCCCGCAAATCCTTTCAAAATTTTTAGGGGCATATGCCCCTAAAACTTAAATCTACTATTTAAATTTTTAAAATTCTAAGATTATGATTTCACACTAAAATTTTAAATTCTGCTTGAAAACTGAAGCTAAATCGCTCATTCAAAGGAAAATTCATATAGGTTTTAAATTTCATATCGTTGAAATCTAACTCATTCGCCATGTGAAAGTATAACTCTTTTTATAAAGCTCGGTTTCATTTAAAATTTTGCCGCGTCGTTAAAATTTCTTGCCGATTTCAAATTTCATAGCCGTAAAAATTCTAAAAGCCAAGGCTTTGTAGCTAAAAAACGGCATTTGCTAAGAGTTCGTTTGTGATAAAATTTTATATTGTTTTTTAGCGTCTGTCAATAAATTTTGGCTTGCAGTTTTACTATTTTGATTATTTTTAAAACCTCGGTGCTTATAAATGAAGCGGAATTTTAAAAATTTCAAAGAATTTTGCAAATTCCGCAAAATTTTGCAATTTCACGGAATTCTGATTTTAAGTAGACTTTAAGCTCTAGCCTTAAAAATTCTCTTCGGTATTTCGGTCGCTGACGCGGTCCCACGGTAGCTTCATTCCGCCTAGGATATGAAAGTGCAGGTGCATCACCTCCTGACCCCCATTTTCGCCGCAGTTGCAAACAAGACGGTATCCGCTCTTATCAAGCCCCATTTTGCGAGTTACTTCTTGGATAAAAGCGCTCATTTTGCTCATCACTTCAGGAGGCGTTACTTGGAAGTTTTCGTAGCATTTTTTAGGGATCGCCAGGATATGGATCGGTGCTTTTGGGTTGATGTCGTGGAAGGCCAAAAATTCATCGTTTTCCAGCACTTTGTTGCACGGGATTTCGCCATTTACGATCTTTTCGAAGACATTCATTTTAGATCCTTTTATGAGGTTGAAATTTAGCTGCGATTATAGCCAAAAAATCCAAACACGCAAATTTACCTAGCTTTTATCAAATTTTAACTACAATCGCGCCATTAAATTTAACCACAAGGATAGAATTTGCAAGAGATTAAAGCAAAAATCGACGCCGCATCGAGCTTAAGCGAGCTGGAAGCCGTGCGCTTGGAGCTTTTCGGCAAAAAAGGCATCGTAACGCAGCTTTTTGCCGAGCTTAAATCCGCCGCGCCCGAGCAGAAAAAAGAGCTTGCCGTAAGCGCGAATGAAAAGCGCGATTATTTCAGCGAGCTCATCGCTACAAAAAGGGCGAGCCTGGAAGCTGCGGAGCAAAAAGAGGCGATGAAAAATGAAGCAATCGACGTCACGCTTTTTAACGAAAACGTAAGCTGCGGCGCGCTGCATCCGGTGATGGAGACGATGGATAAGATCATAGACTACTTCATCGCACAAAATTTCAGCGTCGAAAGCGGCCCGCTTATCGAGGATGACTTCCATAATTTCGAAGCGCTAAATTTACCAAAATACCACCCTGCGCGCGATATGCAAGATACGTTTTATCTAAATGACGGGCGGCTACTGCGCACGCACACCAGCGGCGTTCAGATCCGCACGATGGAGAAATTTAAAGCTCCGCCGGTGCGCATGATTGCCCCGGGCGCGGTATTTCGCCGCGATATGGATCTAACCCATACGCCGATGTTTCATCAAGTAGAAGGTCTCGTAGTCGAGCAGGGCGATCGGGTGAGTTTCGCAAATTTAAAATACGTTTTAGAGGAATTTTTGCGCTATATGTTTGGAGACGTAAAAGTGCGTTTCCGTCCGAGCTTCTTTCCGTTTACGGAGCCGAGCACCGAGGTCGATATCAGCTGTATTTTCTGCCACGGCGAGGGATGCCGCGTCTGTAAGCAGACAGGCTGGCTCGAGGTGCTAGGCAGCGGCGTGGTCGATCCCAACGTCTTTAAAGCGGTAGGCTGGAAAAATGTCAGCGGATACGCATTCGGGCTTGGCGTGGAGAGATTTGCCATGCTGCTGCACGGTATCCCCGATCTGCGCTCGCTATTTGAAGGCGATATTAGATTATTGGAGCAGTTTAAATGATAATAACGAGAAATTGGTTGAAGGAGTGGATCGACATAAGCGAAATTTCAAGCGAAAGGCTGCTTTCTACGCTAAATTCCATCGGTCTGGAGGTTGACGCTCACGATAAAATTTCGCTTCCTAAAGGCGTTGTCGTAGGGCTCGTAAAAAGCAAGCGTCGTCACGAGAATTCCGATCATCTAAATGTCTGCGAGGTTGATGTCGGTAAGCAGAGCTTGCAGATCGTCTGTGGCGCGAAAAATGTCGAGGCTGGGCAATACGTCGCGGTTAGCCTAATTGGCGCCGTGCTTCCTAGCGGCCTTGAGATCAAGCCTGCCAAACTTCGCGGCGTGGAGAGCTTCGGCATGATCTGCTCTGCGACCGAGCTTGGACTTGCCAAGACGAATGACGGCATTATGGTGCTTGATAGCAGCATCGGCGAGCTTGTGCTCGGCAAGGAGCTGCGCGAGTATGAAATTTTTAACGACGATCTTATCGAGATCGAGCTTACCGCTAATCGCGGCGACTGCCTTAGCATCTTAGGCATAGCGCGTGATCTAAGCGCGGCACTTGATCTGCCACTAAAGGAAAAACACGAGTTTGAGGATGCCGACGGAGCGCCTGGTATCGGTAGAATTTTAAGCGTGCGTGCAAGCGATGAGGTAAGCGCTAAATTTGCTTTTCGAGCTTATGAGATCAAAGGCGAGCTGAAGTTAAATTTAAAGCAGACCTTGCGTCTTGCAAGCGTTGGTATTTTGCAAAGCTGCGCGGTGCAAAATTTCATCAACTACGCTACTCACTCTACCGGAGTATTGCTGCGCGCTTATGATTTTGAAAAGATCGCTTCCGCAGATGGCAAGGTAGCGCTTGACATAAAGCCTATGCCAAACGGTGAGTTCGGCGTTTATGCAGGCAAGAGACTGCTTAGCGTAGCAGGGATTTGCCAAGACGCGGAGCTAAAGGCATGTTGCAGTAGCAAAGTGGTGCTATTAGAGGCAAACTACACCGCGCCAATAATCATTGCTAAAGCAGTAAACGAAAACAAAAGCCTAAAAGGCGACGAGCACGTGTATCGCTCAAGTAGAGGTAGCGAGCCAAAGCTTAGGCTGGGGCTAGATCTGCTATTTAGATTGCTACTTAAAAATAAAGCCGTTAGCCTATATGCGGGCACACAAAAGATTTCAAATGCTTTGGAGCCGCTTATTGTGGGCTTTAGCGAAAAAGAGATAAACTCAATGATCGGCGCGCAAATTCCGCGCGATAAGATCGTAAAAATTTTAAAAAGGCTGGGCTTTGATGTAGGCGTCGAAGCCGATCTAATCACCGCCAAGGTGCCGCCTTTCCGCCACGATATCGTAAATTCTCACGACGTGTGCGAGGAGATAGTGCGTATCGTGGGCATCGATAATATCGCCGCCGCGCCGCTAAGTTTCTATGAAAAAAACCGCCTAAACGATACCTACGTAAGCTTATGTAATGGACGCAAGCTTCGCAGCAAGGCGGCAGCAGCGGGATTTTTCGAGTGCGTACATTATGTATTTGACGATAGCAAGGCGCTAGAAAACTTAGGCTTTGCGCCGTGCAAGGTTAAAATTTTAAATCCGATCAACGGCGAGCTGGACGCGCTAAGACCGACGCTCATTAATCATCTGCTGGAATCTGCTGAGCGAAATTTAAAGAATTCTCGCAGAAGCGTCAAGCTTTTTGAGCTAGGAGAGGTGTTTGATGTGGACGGCTCGCAGTGCCTAAGGCTGGGCTTTATAGCTAGCGGACTAAAAGCCGAGCCCTCTATCGCGGCCGGCGCAAAACCCGCTGCGGTGGATTTTTTGTATTTTGCAAATTTAATCCAAAGCGTCATCGGTAAATTTAAAGTCAGGCTTCCTGGCGAAAATTTGAAATTTTTAAGCGAATTCGAGCAAGCTCAGATCGAGCAGGGCGGCGAGATAGTGGGCTTTATCGGGCGCGTAGATTACGCCGTAGAAGCAGGGCGCGATCTGGATAAAAGCTATCTGTGCGAGATCGATTTTTCCAAGCTTAAATTTGAAAATATCGTAGCGGACGCTTATTCGAAATTCCCTAGCGTATCGCGCGATCTAAGCATTTTGGTGCCGAACGGAATGCGCTTCGAGCAGATTAAGCAGTGCATAGACGCCCTTAAAATCGAGGCGCTAAAGGAGCTTATCCCGAGCGATCTTTACAGCGACGAAAGCCTGGGCGATTCAAAGAGCCTGACGATCAGACTTGTATTTCAAGACCTTCAAAAAACGCTGTGCGACGAGGAAGTCGCGGGCTTTACCGATAAAATTTTAGCCGCACTTAGCAGCGAGCTGGGACTTGGGCTGCGATGAGGATTTTTGCGCAAGCGGGTCCTTTGCGGGCGGAGATTTCAAATATCGCCGCGGATAAATCGATCTCGCACCGCGCGGCGATCTTTTCGCTGCTAGCGGAGGAGACGAGTAAAATTTCAAACTATCTAGCCGCCGAGGATACGCTAAATACACTAAAGATCGTGGAGCTTTTGGGCGCTAGCGTACAGCGCGTAGAGGGCGAAATTCTGATCACTCCACCGGAGGTTATCAAAGAGCCGAACGTTCCGCTTGATTGCGGCAACTCGGGCACCGCGATGCGGCTATTTATGGGCTTTTTGGCGGGATGCGAGGGCTTTTTCGTGCTGTGCGGCGATCGGTATCTAAGCGAGCGTCCGATGAGGCGCGTTGCGGATCCGCTTTGCAAGGTGGGCGCTAAAATTTACGGACGAGCAGGCGGCGAAAAGGCGCCGATTGCGGTGCTCGGGCAAAAGCTCGGGTATTTTGAATACGCGAGTAAAATTGCGTCCGCGCAGGTAAAGACCGCTCTTATTTTAGCGGCCTTGCGCGGCAGCGGGTGCAGGTTTAGCGAGCCAGAGCTTAGCCGCGATCATAGCGAGCGGATGCTAAAAGCGATGGGCGCGCAAATTTCGCAAAACGGCCTTGCTATCGAAGTCGCGCCGCTTAGCTCTCCGCTTAGACCGCTTGAAATTTTTATCCCAAACGACCCCAGCTCGGCATTTTTCTTCGCCGTCGCCGCAGCGATAACTCCCGGCTCGCGCATCGTGCTAAAAAATATGCTGCTAAACAAAACTCGCATAGAGGCGTATGAAATTTTAAAACGCATGGGCGCTGAAGTACAATTTCATAAAACGAGCGAAATTTACGAGCAGATCGGCGATATAGAGGTCGCTTACGCGCCGCTTCACGCCGTGGAGGTGAGCGAAAATATCTCGTGGCTGATAGATGAGGCGCCTGCACTTGCGATCGCTTTTGCCTGCGCACAGGGAAGTAGCGTGCTCAAAAATGCCGCCGAGCTGCGCGTAAAGGAGTGCGACCGCATAAAGGTAACCTGCGAAGGGCTTCGTGCCTGCGGTATCAAGGCTCGCGAGCTGCAGGACGGCTGGCAGATCGAAGGCGGCGAGGCGAACGCGGCGATCATCACGCCGTGCGGCGACCATCGTATCGCGATGAGTTTTGCGATTTTAGGCCTAAGATCGGGGATGATCATCGAGGATAGCGATTGTATCGCGACGTCGTTTCCGAACTTCGCCGCGATTTTAAGGCAGATCGGAGCCGGCGTTGAAGATTGAGATGGCCAAAAGCTACGGCTTTTGCTTTGGCGTCAAGCGTGCGATCAAGATCGCAGAAAGCGCCGGCGAGGCCGCTACGATCGGCGAACTCATACATAACGCCGAAGAGATTAACCGTTTAAAACAAAATTTCGGCGTCAAAACCCTGGAGGGCGTTAGTGAGATCAAGGATGAGCAAAAGCTCATCATCCGCACGCACGGCATTCAAAAAGACGATCTTCAAAGATTAAAGGCGCAAAATAAAGAGCTCATCGACGCTACTTGCCCCTTCGTGACTAAGCCACAGCAGATCGTAGAAAAGATGAGCGCGGAGAGCTATGATATCGTGATCTTCGGCGATAAAAATCACCCCGAAGTAAAGGGCGTGAAATCCTACGCAAAATCGCGCGTATTCGTGATCATGGATACGAAGGAACTGCAAGATGTCAAGCTCGGCTCGCGCGTCGCGCTCGTTTCGCAGACTACGAAAAAGATAGAAAGCTTTACCAAAATCGCGGATTTTTTGATGCAGCGTGCAAGAGAGCTAAGAATTTTTAATACGATTTGCAACGCGACGCTGGAAAATCAAGAGGCCGTAAAAAGCCTGTCGCAAAAGGCCGACGTGATGATAATCGTAGGCGGGAAAAATTCCTCCAACACCAAGCAGCTTTTTTTAATTTCGCAAAATTTTTGCAAAGACAGCTATCTCATAGAAAACGAAAGCGAGCTTGAGCGCTCGTGGTTTGAAAACAAAAGCCTCTGCGGCATCTCTGCAGGAGCCAGCACGCCTGATTGGATCATTAAAAAAGTAGTAGCACGAATCGAAAATCTAACGCAGAATTTATAAGCCCTCTTATCAAATTTACTCTTAGAAATTTATCAAATCGAAAGCAAATTTTGGCTAGAATCGCGCATTTTAGTTCTTTTTAAAAAAGCACAAATAAATTTAAAGGAAGCATATGGCTGAGGTGAACGAGAAGGTTCAAAACCACGCAGAGGAAGATTTTGCGACATTGTTAGAGGAGTATGACGCCGGGAAGTCTCGCGACGAGGTCGTCACAGGTAAGGTTATCGCCCTTAAGGACGGCGAGGTTTTCATAGACGTAGGCAGGAAGTCGGAGGGCATTTTGGACGCCGCCGAGGTTAGCGACGATCGAGGAAATCCGCAGGTTAATGTAGGAGATGACATCAAAGTCGCTATTATCGGAAGCAGAGGCGGTCGCCCGGTCGTATCGTATAAAAAGGCTCTAAAGAAGGAAAAAGTAAAGGCGTTCATCGACTCCTATGATGAAAACGCAGAGAATGTCTATGATGTTAAAATTCTATCATTTAATAAGGGCGGTTTCGTTTGTACTAACGCAGACGACGTAGAATTTTTTATGCCTCGCTCGCAAAGCGCGCTTAAAAACCCAAACGGCGCCATCGGCAAAAATTTCAAAGTAAAGATCATTAAAGTCGATAGAGATGAGCAAAGCGTCGTCGTATCGCGCAAGAAGCTACTTGATGAGGATCGCAAAGCAAGCAAAGAGGCGATCGAAAAGGTAGTCGCTACCGAGGGCATTATCGAGGGTATCGTTAAAAAGATCACCACCTACGGTATGTTCGTAGACGTAGGCGGCGTGGACGGACTCGTACACTATAGCGAAATTTCATACAAAGGCCCGGTAAATCCAAGCTCGCTCTACAAAGAGGGCGATAAGGTCCCGGTTAAAGTTATCAAATACGACAACGATAAAAAACATCTCTCCCTTTCGATTAAAGAAGCGATGCCAGATCCTTGGAACGAGATCAAAGATAGCCTGGAAGTAGGCGATACTATCCGCGTAAAAGTAAGTAATATCGAGCCTTACGGCGCATTTGTCGATCTTGGCAACGACATCGAGGGCTTTTTGCATATCAGCGAAATTTCGTGGGATAAAAATATCAAAAATCCGAAAGATTTCATCAGTGAGGGTGAAGAGCTTGACGTTGAGGTCGTAGAGATCAACCCTAGCGAGCGTAGATTGCGCGTGAGCCTTAAAAATTTACTCACAAAGCCGTTTGACGAGTTCGTTGCTAAGCATAAAGTGGGCGACGTGCTAAAAGGTAGCGTCACTACGATTACAAACTTCGGCGCGTTTGTGAGGATCGACGGCGTAGAGGGACTTTTGCATAATGAAGACGCTTCATGGGATCGCGGCGAGAAGTGCAAAAATTTATTCAAAGTAGGCGACGAGATCGAGGTTAAGATCATCAAGATCGACAAAGACACTCAAAAAATTTCTCTAAATCACAAGGAGCTCGGCGATAGCCCGATTAGCGAGTTTGCCAAGAGCCACAATCAAGGCGATGTCGTAAAAGGCAAGATCCGCGATATTAAAGAGTTCGGAATTTTTGTCGAGCTTGGAGGCGGTATTGACGCGCTTATCCGCAAGGAAGATCTCGGCAACGTAAGCGTAGATAGCCTAAAGGTGGGCGACGAAATCGAGGCTGCGATCGCTTTCATCGATGAGAAGAAAAATAGAATCCGCCTAAGCGTGCGCAGACTGGCCCATCAGAAGGAGCGCGAGGCGCTAAACGAGATCAATAGCAACGATGACGAGAAGCAAAGCCTAGGGGATCTGATCAAAGATCAATTAAATAAATAAAACTCTTTCCGCAAGGCATCCCCCGCCTTGCGGACCTACTTCAAAAGGTTAAATTTAATGAAAACTATCATAGTCTGCGACGCAATCCACAAAATTGGTTTTGATCTGCTTAAGCAAGAATCGGATGTTAAAGTAATCGACGCTACGAATGTGCCCAAGAGCGAGCTTTACGGAATTTTAGGCGATGCGGATGTTGCGATCACCAGAAGCTCTACGGCGGTGGATGAGAAATTCCTTGGCGCAGGCACCAAGCTAAAAGCGATCGTGCGCGCGGGCGTCGGCGTAGATAACTGCGATATCGACGGCTGCTCCAAACGCGGCATTATTTTGATGAACGTACCTACGGCAAATACCATAGCCGCGGTCGAAATGACTATGTGCCATCTGCTAAATGCGGCGCGCAAATATGTAAATTCCTGCAACGATCTTAAAATTAATAGAATTTGGAAGCGCGAGAGATGGTACGGCACCGAGCTTTATAAAAAGGGCCTCGGCATCATCGGCTTTGGAAATATCGGTTCGCGCGTAGGGGTGCGCGCGCTTGCGTTTGGGATGAACGTCATCGCCTATGATCCCTATATCGAGCCCGAAAAGGCTACGAAGCTCGGAGTAAAATATACGAAGAATTTCGACGAAATTTTATCTTGTGATTTCATCACTATCCATACGCCGAAAAATCAAGAGACGATAAATATGATTGACGAGCCGCAAATAGCGAAGATGAAAGACGGCGTACGCCTAATAAACTGCGCCAGAGGCGGGCTGTATAATGAAAAAGCGCTCGCAAACAATCTACGCAGTGGCAAGATCGCGTATCTCGGCATCGACGTTTTCGACAAAGAGCCTGCGACCGATCACGAGCTTTTGGATATCGAAAATTTAAGTGCGACTCCGCATCTTGGAGCAAATACGCTCGAATCGCAAAGCAATATTGCCCGGGAAGCCGCGGAGCAGGCGATCAGCGCCGCGCGCGGTTTAAACTATCCAAATGCTTTAAATTTGCCGCTTAAGCTCGAGGATCTGCCGCGCGGTATTGAGCCGTATATAAATTTGGTCTCCAAAATGGCTTATCTTGCGGCGCAGATCAACAAAGGCCCGATCAAATCGATCACGATCGAGGGCAGCGGCGAGGTGGCGCAGTATCTAAAATCGATGCTCGTTTTTGCCATCGTAGGCGCGCTGCACGATTCTTTGGGCGACTCGCTAAATTACGTCAACGCTAAATTTCTTGCCGACGAAAAGGGGATTAAGACGAGCTTCGGTGAACTTGCAAATAGCGTCTATAAAAGCGAGATCGCGGTAAAAATTATGACCGACGAGGCGATCTCAAATGTCGCGGGTACGGTCTTTGACGGAAGCGAGGAGCGCATCGTAAATATCGGCGGATTTAAGACCGATTTTAAGCCGAAAGGCAAGATGATAATCTTCAAAAATACCGACGTGCCGGGCGTTATCAAATCCGTAAGTACGATCCTAGCCGACGAGAACATCAATATAGCGGATTTTCGCTTAGGCAGAGGCGAGGAGGGGAACGCTTTGGCGGTCATTTTGGTCGATTCCGAAGTGCAAAAAAGCACGCTCGATAAACTAGCGGCGCTTCAAACCTGCCTAATGGTGCGCTACGCGGCGCTTTAATCCTTTTCCGCTTAGGAGGTGAAATTTTAAATTTCACCTCTCCCGAATTCTTTATAATTTAAATTTACAATCTAGCCTACGATGGTGTTTTATGAGACGATGCAGGAACGCGTGGCGAGTATTTTGGCGGAACTTGACGTACGTGCAGAGCTAGCGCTTGAGGTACGTTGCGGCATGCGTCCGGGCAGATACCTTTTAGCGCGCGGCTTTTGCAAACGCCGTTTATGCGGCAAATTTAACTCTCGTCGCGAGCTTGCTTTTAAATTTAAATTTCGTCCTTGTGGATCTACTTTTAAATTTCATCATCGCGGGCGCCGCCGATTAAATTTTGCCGCTATGCGGGTTTGGCACTAAAAACTAGAGGCTGCGATGCGAAACGCGGTCAAATTTTATAAATTTTTTAGACACAAGCAAGGCGCTTTATCTCTCTCTAATCGTATCACTCGTTTAAATTTCGGACAGCCGCCGAGAGCTCGCGCCGCTGATTAAATTTCACGTTTTTGCCGAAATTGCGCTTCTGTGAAAATTCCGCCCGGACTAAATTTAGCCAATACAAAATTTCAGCCGCAATGTACCCTGCTAATTTGTGGCCCCAGTGTTTCGATTAGGCTTAAAATTTTGCGGATCTGCGTTTGGTATTCGCGCGCGAGCTCTATGCTAGCGGGCCTACCAAAAAGCGTAGTTTCGAAAAGATCGGGCGCACCGTTTAAAAATAGATATAAGCGCTCATCCATAAATACCGCACTCAAGCTGAACTCGCCGTTTGTTTCGCGATTTATTTCGCGCAGACGCTCCATAAACGCGGGCGTTAGCAAATAGCGCGCTTCTACTTTGTCATCCGCAAACACGCGAAAATCGCGCATAAAATCCACATCGTCCATCATCTCTTTTTCGCCGAAGATCTTGGCGTTTAGCTCCCTGCTTACCACTATCGTTTTGCCCGAGGTTTTTTTCGCGAGCTCGCAGATCAGTACATTGCCGTTAAAGTCCATATAGTTATCGTAGAATACTTTGATCAACGCAATCGCCGCTATGAGCGGATTATCCGTTCCCATGTAAAACCTACTATTACTATGTACCTCGCTGAGGCTAAATTGAATCCCGCAGTGCACGCCCGTAATCCGATCCTCGCTTTCGATCCCAGATTTCCTACCAATTCTAAATTTTTGAAATTCCTCTTCTTGCATACCGGTATAGGGATAGTATTTTAAATCCGCGTTCATATCGTTTATTACGGCGTGGACGAATATCTCTTTGTAAAATTTGTAGTAGCGAATTTCCGCTTCAGTTTTTTGACCGGCGCAATGCAGAAAAAATATCCAAAAGATCGGAAAAAAGATCAGGGCGCTCAAAAATTCGGCAATTTTTATCAGAGGAGTGTCTGCTTTAACGCCGTCTAGAGACATTATTGCGAATAGGACTGTAAAAAAGGCGGCTATACTGAGGTAGCGGTATCTATTAAAAACTCTAGCGCACGCTTTTTGCTCGATTAAAGTCTGCGAAATAGCATCTTGCAAAGAAGGCGACATATCTGTCCTTGATAAAAATTTCGCCCGTATTGTAGCGAAATTTAGCGGAATTCATAAAAAGTGAATTCCGCCGCATAATTAAATAGTCGAGATCGAAATTTAATTTATGTAGTCCGTGCGGCGTAAAATTTTAAAATTTTACTCTTTGAATTAGATCCGCACCGAATTGAAATTTAACGTATCATAGAAGCCTATATTTCACGCGAGCCGCTTTTGAAATTTGCATCCAAAGCTTGCGATTACAGTATCCTGAGGGTGTCTGAGATGAAATACATAAAAATCCCGAGCCCGAACATCACGAAAAGCCCCGCAAATTCGATGTAAAGCTTCAAGCTTACGAGCCGCTTCGAGCTTAGCTCGTTTGCCTTCGCGCCGAAAAGTGCAGCTAAAAATATCACGACGCTCATTCCAAAACCGATGAAAAGCGCACTTGCGACGCTAAGCGCGAAGCTTCCGAGGCTGAAGGCAAGTACAAAAATCAGGATCGTGCCTGGGCAGGGCACGAGCGCCGCAGCAAGCGCGATAAGCCACTCCCGCCCTTTCTCGCCACCCGAAGTTACGTCTTTTTGCAGCGAGCGAGATGAGGTTTGCTTTTTGAAATTTGCAGAATTTAAAGCCTTTTCTTGCCCGTTTTGGCTAGACGAGTTTTCCTCTAAATTTGCGGCTAAATTTGAATCCAAATTTAGCTCTGCCGTTGCGACGTCCGAATTTTCAGCATCTAAATATTGCGCGGATTCGCCGCTTTGAATATTAAATTTAGAAAATTTATAACTCTTTGACGCTGCGTGAGCAGAATCCATAGCGTTTGCAAACGCCGTATTTTTTAAGTGCGCGTCCGTTTCTGCGGTGTTTGCGGCGGAAGCGCAGGCGGCGCAGGAGCAGCCCGCATCGTGGCCGGCGCCCGATCTTACGCGGCGAGCTTTGTCGTAGATGATGAGCGCGGTTATGACGATGATCAGAAGTGCCGAAATTTTCGTGGTGATCGAGGCGGAATTTGCAGAGACGAGCCCTGCGACGTTTTGCAGCACGAACATGCTCGCACTTACTAAAACGAGCGCTCCCAGGACGTGTAGAAGCCCGATTTTAAGGGCAAATCCAAAGGCCTTGATGTAGCTGCCGCCATGGGCTAAGAAATAGCTCGCCGTTAGCAGCTTCGCGTGCCCAGGGCCTGCCGCGTGGAAAAAGCCGTATATGAAAGAAAGCGCCAAGACCCATAGGATGGTGCTCGCGCTTGCATGCTCGCTGCTTGCGCGAAACGCCGTTTTGAGACTTTTCATAAAATCCATCGTCTTTTGCGCGACAAATCCTAGCGCGGCCTCTTTGTGCTGCTCGCTTGAAATCTCGTCGCTGTCGGATGTGGCGCCGTTTTTGTCTGCGCTATTTTGTGCTAAATTTAAAGAACTCTCCTCGGGCGGCGTCGCTAGATTTTGCGTAGAATGCGCGGAATTTAAAGAATTATCTCGCCTCGCCGCAAAATTTTCGCTCACGCCTTTATCTGCAAGCGCCGCAGAATTTGCGGGACTACCTTTTGCCTGCGCGTCCTTTTTGGCGGCTTTATTAATCTGCGCGAGAGTATCCGAAGCGGCTATATTTTTTTGCGCCTCTGCTGCAGCTTCCGAAACGATGTCGCCGACGGATCTTTGGTTTGATCTGCGCGCTGAGCTGGAATTCGGTTTAGCTTGGCCGCCTTGCGCAAGTTTATCCTCTGAGCCCGCAAGACTTTGCTCGCTAGATACAAGATCATCCTGCGCTAAATTGGAGTTTGGCGCGCTTGAAATTGGCGGCTTTTTATCTGCGATCTTTGGTTTTTCGCCGCTAAATTCTATAAAAGTGGTGGCTAAATTTGAATTAGGCTTCGCTACAAAGCCCTCGCCCAGATTAATGGGCTTATCGTCAAGCATTTTGAAATTGAAAAATCCCTGATCGTCGTTAATGGAAATTTTAAGAACGCGGTTGTTTCGCAGCTCGAAGCCAACCTTTTGATCGAACTCAAACACGAGTCTGCCCTTTTTGACGAGGCTTATTGCGTTTTTAAAATTTCCCTTGATCTGCGTGCCTACTAGGTTGCTAAGCGCAGGCTTTGCGTTTTTTGGCGCTTGATCGTAGAATTCCGCCTCGCAAAGGTAGTTTTTGGGGGTTAGATAATCGGTCATCGCCTTAGTTATCTCGGCAAGCTCGCTATTTTCAAGCTTACCGTTGGAATTTATATCGTAGGTCTGCATTATGACGTCGGTAAAATTTTGAGAGAAAAGCCACGAAAAATGCAGACTCACAATCTTGCCGTCTTGTACGACGGGAGTAATGCTAACGTGCGCAGTGGGCGTGTATAGGGCGCACAGAGCGCACGCAAATATCCGCGAGCTAAAGATCGCGGATAAAAGTAAAATTTTAATAAATTTCATCAACTACAAATTTTCTCCGAAAACGTCGATCGTCTTTTTCATCGTCTCATACCAATCTAGCGGCAGCTGATCGATCTCCATCACTTTTGCGCCCGTTTGCGCGGCGATGGTTTGCGCTGCCTTTTTGGAAAACTGCGGTGCGACGAAAATCACCTTGATCTTCTCCTCTTTAGCTTCCTCGATCAGCTCGGCTAAATCTGCAGGCTTAGGCTCTTTGCCCTCCACTTCGACTGCGATCTGCTCCAAATCGTATCGGTGCGCGAAATAGCCCCAAGACGGATGATAAACCATAAATTTCTTTCCCTTGACGCCCGCTAATTTCTGCTTTGCGTAAGCGTCTAGCTCGTCAAGCTTTTTAGCAAATTTATCGAAATTTGCTTCATAAATTTTAGCATCCTTAGGATACTGTTTGGTTAACGCGTCTTTAATATTTTTAGCTTGAATTTTTACAAGCTGCGGATCTAGCCAGATATGTGGGTCTAAGCCGCCGTGATGGTGATGGTGCTCGTGCGCCTCGTGGTCTTTGTCGCCATGCTCATGATGCGCGTCATGATCGTGATCATCGTGATGTGCGCTATGATCATGTTCGTCGTGATGGTGATGTTCTGCCATAGCCATTTTGGTGATGCCATCTTCTGTGCGGATTATCTTCATCTTCGGATACGATGCGGCAAGCTTTGGTAGCCAGACTTCATCAAATTCTATACCGACTGCAAAATACAGATCGCTATTTTCTAGCATTTTCATCTCTGAAGGCTTAGGCTCGTATGTGTGCGGATCAGCGCCTTTGCCGACCATCGTATTTACCTGCAGAGTATCACCTGCGATCTGTTCAACAAAATACTTCGTCGGAAGTATGGTCGTGGTGACCGTAGGTTTGGCGAATGCTACGCAACTAGCTGCTAAAAGCGTGAAAACAAGCTTTTTCATAAAATTCCTTTCCAAAAAAAATTGCGGAAGTATATCAAAAGCAACTTAGTTGCAACTTAATATAAATTTATCTAAATTTCGCTATCATCGCTTAAATTTTAAAAAAGGCGTAAAATGGATCCCAAAGATTTTTTAGCGAGTCACGATATCGCTCCTACTGCGCTTAGAGTGCAGATCGTGCAGATCCTAAGCGAGAAAAAATGCCCGGTAAGCTACGATGAACTAGTAGAACGAACTGGTGCGAATAAAACCACGATATATCGCAATATAGCGCTTTTGGAAGAGAAAAATTTGATAATTACCAGCGAGAATAATCATAAAAGTTTTTATGAGCTCACCGACGGCGCAAAAGCGTATTTTGTCTGCGAAAACTGCCATAAAATGGAGGAGATTTCGATGCCAGCTTTGCCACAAAAAAATGTCAAAAGCGTGCTCGTGCGAGGATTGTGCGACGAATGCGGCGGCTGAGGCGGGAAATTTAATAAAAAGCGCTCAAAAAGCTTGGCTAAAACGCCAGGGTAAAATTTAACCGATTTTTAACGGATTTTTATAAAACAAACGATATAATCCGAGCGTTTCATATTTTAAAAGGGAAAATTCAGTGAATAAAAACGATACGATAAAAGCAATAGAGAAGTTTGTAAGTTCTCAAGAAATGACGATGTTCCGCCTGAAAAAGGGTATCTACGGCGATGCGATGAAAAATCTTGATCAGGTTTTTACGCCGTATAAGGAGTTTGCCGAGTTTTTCAAAAATCCCGCAAATAGGCTGCAGGAGCTGTTAGGCAACATCGCGTACGAATCGATTTTAAACTACACTGAAGCAGGGCTATCGCACTGCGAGAAGATCCACTCGATCTATTTTGTGGAATCCAAAGGACTTTTCAAAAGTGGGCTAAAGTATATCGAGCCTGATGCGACCGCGAGAGAAAGAGCCAAGAGCTATTACGACAAATTGCTGGAAAATAATGAGAAGCTTAACGAATATATCGATATCGGCTTGCAAAGGCTACATGGCTTAGAAGCGAAGGTTTTCGAGTAGGCTAGGTTAGTTTTGGGATTTGATTTGCGTGGCGAAATTCTATCGCAAATTCTTGGCGCTTAAAATTCTATGATTAAATTTCACACCTTTTACAGATTTCACTTATACTATTTAATTCCGCGTTAGCGCCGCTTTTAATTGTGTATATAGCAAATAGGGTGGCTTGAGCAATTCCGTGCCGGCAGGCATTATCCGATACGATCAAAGAAATAATCTAAATTTTTAAAGCTCAACGAAGCGGGTTAAAATAAGCAAGCTTGGCTAAATTCTTTGAAGAGATTAAAGCAGGCTCTAACATAAACTAGTGCTTAGTTGGAGGTATGAATTTAAAATTTCGCGGTTAACGCGAACGATAATTTAAAATTCTAGCGCTACTTTAGATTCCTTCGAAATGCAGAATTTTAAAGTAGGTATTGCGCCCGCAATAAGCAAAACGCAAGATTTGAAATTTTCTAAAAATGCTCGCTGCAAAGTAAAAATTTAAGAGCCAGGCTGCAGGGCGACGCAGCGTAAATTTTAATTTACTCTGTAGCGCAAAAGTGCATTCAGCAAGAGATATTTTTGGAAGCGGAAAGGGCGATAGAGAGCCGTAACGAATTATAATTGATTGCGCTAATATCGTATTGTTTGGTATATGCAGTGATGTAGCCGATACGTAAAAATTATTTAGCGGTGTCAAGGTGGAGCGTGCGGTGTAAATTTTAACTCGTTTTGGCGCGCTGTTTTTATTTATCGCGCGCGGCAAATTTAAGCGGTTAAACTTATTGCGATTAGAAAATTCTAAACACGGATTAAAGCTTGGCGGCGAAATTAGCCTTGCTAGCACTCTGCTGGATCTTAATTTCGCCGCAAGCAACTTTATTTATCTGCCTTTTCGGCTTTATATTGCGCTAGCAGGGCGCCTAGCTCATCTTTTATGCGAAGCTTTTCTTTCTTCATCGCATCGATCTCCAGATCGCTCATATGCACTCTGCCGGCCTGTGCGTCGGCGATCTTGTGATCCAGCTCGTCGTGTTTCTCAAAAAGCGAATCAAATCGCGCGTTTTTGCCTTTTAACTCAGTGATTAAATCTCTGTATTCATGAAACATGTCTACTCCTTTAAAAAATTTATTCAAGTATATCAATAAAGCGCTTAAAACCTAATTTCAGCTATCAAATTTAGACTGAGTTTAGCGGATGAAATTCTAAATTTTAAGAGATGAAATTTTAGTCTTTAAAAATTTAAAACAGGCAAATTTAAATGATAAAATTTTAAGAGCAGAGCTTTAAAGCCCTGCTGCTATTCGCTATTTTCGAGACGGAATTTTATTATGAAGCGAGCTGTGAATCTTTATGATCTATAATCCGCGTTGATTTTTACGTAGTCGTAGCTAAGGTCGCAGCCGTATGCGCTAAACTCGTCCTCTCCGAGCCCTAAATCGCACCAGATCGTAAAGCTTTTTTGCTGCATTACGGCGTGAGCCGCAGCCTCACGCTCGGCGTCCAGCTCGCGATTTTGCGCGTCATAGAGCAACACGTCGTCGTATTTGATGCGCAGCTTTTCTTCGTCGCATTCGATACCGCAGGCGCCTATGGTCGAGGCTATGCGACCCCAATTCGGATCTTCGCCGAAGATCGCCGTTTTAACAAGCGGCGAATTGCTTAGCGCCTTCGCCGCCCTGCGAGCGTCTTCGGCATTTGCGGCACCGCTTACTTTAAATCGCACCAGCTTGGTTGCGCCTTCGCCGTCTTTTACAAGCATTAGCGCAAGCTCGCGCGTCAGGGCGTTTAGCGCGGAGGCGAAGGCGTCCTTTTCGTAAGCGCATTTAGCGCTACTGCAGAGCATAATCGTATCGTTGGTGGAGGTGTCGCCGTCGACGCTTATGGTGTTGAAACTCTGCTCCGCTGCTTTTTTTAGCAGCTCGTCCATATCAGCGCGCGGGATTTTTGCGTCAGTTAGGATGAAGCAGAGCATGGTCGCAAGCGCAGGATTGATCATACCTGCGCCCTTGCAAACGGCTGCGATGTGAAATTTCTCGCCGTTTTCTAAAGAAATTTCATATACAAGCTCCTTTTTTATCGTATCTGTCGTCATAATGGCGGTGGCTAGGGCATCCGAGTTTCGCGCCGAGAGGTTAAAATTTTGCGCGGCGGCGATAATTTTTTCCTTTTTAAGGCGGTATCCGATAACGCCGGTAGAGCTCATGACGGGGTTTATCAGAGCGGTCTTTTTGCCAAGCTCGTTAAAAATTTCATCGATGTCCGCGATGCCTTGCTCCCCGGTCATCGAGTTTGCGTTTTTAGAATTTACGAGGATAAAATTTGTTTTAAACTCCCCGCCCACGCGCTCTTGCGCCCTTTTGAAATGCCTAATCGGCGCGGCTTGAAATTTATTGCTCGTAAAGATCGCACTTACGGCAAAGGGCTCGTCTGCGCGGATAAATCCTAGATCGTTCCCCTCTTTTTTAAAGCCAGAATTTACGCCGTCAAAATAAAAGCCCTCGACATTCTGCAAGCCGCCCTCGAGCTTAGTGATTTTAAACATATCTCATCTCCTGCGGCTTGTATTTGCTGCGGATGAGTTTTTTAGTGTTGCGAATGCCCTCTGCCGTGCCGATGACTAAAAATTTCACCCCAGTACCGATGAGGTAGTCGCCATCGGGCATCGGAATGAAGCGGCTGTTGGGCTCTTTGATTCCCACGACGTCGGCGTTTGTAAAATCGCGCAAGCGAGTTTCTTTTAGGCGCTTGAAGCGGATCCATGAAAAATCGGGCACCGTAATCTCCTCGATATCGATAAGCGAGTCTTTTTTATACAAAAATCGCTCCAAAATGTTTTCCATATCGGGGCGCACGCTGATCGCAGAGAGCCTTTGTGCGGCGAGCTTGGATGGTGAGACGATAGAATTTGCGCCGAGTTTTTTTAGCCTCTCGGTGTCGCTGTCATCATCGCTATTTGCCATGATGAAGTATGGGGTGATGCGACCAAGCTCCTTTTCGTATAGGCGCACGAGAGAGATTATCGCGATATTATCGGCTAAATTTGGACTTAGCGTGATGACGGATTTTGCAGATGACAGATGTGCTTTTAGCATTGTGGTTTCTACGTGCGGCTCGCCTACGATGAAATATGGATAGCGGTTTTCTTCGGCGATTTTGGCTAGAGCGGGATCGGGGTCGATCACGACAAAAGGCAGATGATTTTCGCGAAACTGCTTGGCAAGCTCGGCGCAGTAGATGTTGTTGTAACAGATAATGTAGTGGTTTTTGAGCCTTGCGATGTTATTGATCATTCGTTGCTCCCTGAGTAAATTTTGAAGTTTGCCGTTTTTTATGACCTCGACGACGACGCCCAGGCAAAACGAAAAGGTTCCAAAGCCCATGAGGATGAATAAGACGGTAAAAATTCTACCCGCGGGCGATATCGGCGCTACTTCGGTAAAACCTACCGTCGTAAAGGTCATACCTGCCTGATAAAAGGCGTCTACTAGCGAAAAGCCCGCTATAAAAACATAGCCTAATGTGCCGATTAGCATCATCAGCACGATGGTTATCAGTGGTAAGCGAAAAGGACGTAGCTGGTCGTAAATTTCTGTGTAGAGGTTGATGTCCGGCTTAGTCGAGCCGGACCAGTCGAGGAATCGCTTGATCTTGTCCAAAACAGACATAAATTCCTCTTTAAGAGGTTATTTTGATTGTTTTTTCATAGTTCGTAGAGTTGAGGCGGCTACTTTGATTCGTCTGGTTGAGCCGTCTTCTAGCTGAACGCGGATGGTGCGTAGATTGACCTGGAATTTCTTTTTGGTCCTGTTGTTTGCGTGGCTGACGTTGTTTCCTACCATCGCACCTTTGCCGGTGATTGCGCATCTTCTTGCCATAATAAATCCTTGGTGATTGAAATAAATGGCGATTATAGCGAAAAAATTTCAAATTATGCTTAAAATTCGCCGCGGTTCAAATTTAGCGAAATTTATGACAAAACTAAGTAAAATTCCGCATCTTGAAATTTTAAAGGAATCTTAATGTATGTCGCACCCAGCATTTTATCGGCAGATTTCGGAATGCTTGCGGAGGAAATTCGCGCAGTCTGCGAAGCGGGCGCCGATCTCATTCACGTAGATGTGATGGACGGACATTTCGTACCCAATCTCACGATCGGACCGCTCGTAGCAAGCGCCGCGGCAAAGGCGAGCAGTAAGCCTTTAGATATCCATCTGATGGTTAAAAACGTGCCGTTTTTCGTCGATCTTTTTTTGCCGCTAAAGCCGAAATTTCTTAGCTTCCACATCGAGGAGGAGCAGCACCCTCTGCGCCTCATAGATCACATCCGCCATAGCGGCGTCTCGCCTGCAGTCGTGCTAAATCCGCACACTCCGCTTAGCGCGCTGGAGTTTATCTTGGGCGAAGTGGATATGGTGCTTTTGATGAGCGTCAATCCGGGTTTTGGAGGGCAGAAATTTATCCCCTCGGCGCTTGAGAAAATTAAGCAGCTGCGCGAGCTGATCGATCGCAAAGGCGCAAAATGCCTCATCGAGGTCGACGGCGGCGTAAACGGGCTAAATATCGCCGATATCGACGAAGCGGGCGCCGACGTCGTGGTAGCGGGCAACTACATATTTTCTTCAAACGACTACGCGGAGGCGATCCGTGCGCTTAAAATTTAGGCGCGGCACAGGGGTAAAATTTTGACGCATAGAATCGAAAATCTCATAAATTTACTGGCTCAAAAGAGCATAAATTATTACGATTTCATCTCAAAAGCAAGCGATATTGCCGAAATTACCGAGCTTTTCGAGCCTAAAGACCTTTCGATGTGGCGGGCGCTGGGCATAGAGATAATAAAACTCGACAACGGCAAAATCACGCTCAAAACCCGCGAGACGGACATAGACGATCAGGAATTTTGCTTCGTGGATATCGAGACGAACGGCGGGCTCTCAAACGGCCAGATCATCGAAATCGGCGCGATAAAAACGCGCGGCACGCAGGAACTAGACCGCTTTGAAAGCTTCGTTTACGCGCCCGTCGTGCCCGAAAATATCACGGAGCTTACCGGTATCCGCGCGGACGATCTGGTGGGTGCACCGCCGCTAGCTAGCGTGCTGGAGCGGTTTAGACTGTTTTTAGGAGATAGCGTTTTTGTGGCGCATAACGTCAAATTCGACTACGGCTTCATCGACGCGAGCCTGCAAAAATGCGGCTTCGGGATGCTTTTAAATCGCAGACTCTGCACCGTCGAGCTCGCGCGCCGAACGATCGAGGCGCAAAGATACGGGCTCGGCTCGTTAAAAGAGCTTTTAGGCGTGCAAAACGTCCACCACCGCGCATTTAGCGACGCCGTTTCCTGCTTTGAAATTTTCAAATCCGCGCTCTCGCGGCTGCCGTGGAGCGTGCAAAGCACCGAGGATCTGATACTTTTTAGCAAAACCGCAAAGAGCCTGGCGCTGCCTAAGCCGCAGATTTCGGAGCGCGGCGAGGGCGAAATTTTATAAATCGCACGCCGAATTAAGAGATGAAATTTTAGCGAAATTTCGCGCCGCCGTTTGAGAGATAAATTTTACGCTTTTAAGCGGCGGCGCTTTAATCTGCGCGTGCGGTAGCGTAAATTCGATCCGCGCGATTTTGGGCGGCGCAAATCGGCGCGTATGGATCTAGATTTTGAAATTTTACTCTTGCCGTAGCGATTGAATGCGCACAAATCGCGGCGGCGCAAATTTAAAACGCTACTGCGGCGAGATGCAATTGCGAGCGAACTGAAACGGCGCGAATTTAAGCAGGCGCAGTTTTAAATCGCATTGCGATCGCACCGGATTTAAGTGCAAATGCCCGCAGCAGCGCCCTTTACGTATGCCGGCTAGGCGGATCATGCGATTTTAATTTGCTCGGGCGGGTGCGGCAGCGAGCGCTCGTGGAGCCTTTTTGCTTTCGCGGTTTTGATTTTTGCGGCGATAAATTTTGCGCCCGCCCGCGGTTTTACAACCTTGCTTCGGGCGAATTTTATGAGCGCTCGCAGTCGCGCGGATGCGTCCGAAGCGTCGCGCGCTTAATTTTATTTAGCCTAGACGCGCGAATTCGATGCTTTAAACGCTAAAATCAATAAATTTTGCCCGCGCCTGCGCGTCTTTTGCGTCCTAAAAGCGATAAATTTAGCGTGCCCGTGTCGCCGCCGCAGATACGCTAGGCGCGAGGGTTTTCCGCATTCGTCGCTTAGAATTTTAAGATTTGATTTTAGCTTGACGACCTGATCGGTACGTGCCCGTGCTGAAAATTTTAAAATGGAGCTTTATAAAATTTTGCGGCGCCGACCGAAAATGAAATTTCATAAATTTTTATCGCAAAACACAGCGCGATCGGAGCAAAATTAATACAAACCCACTCTTACCATAGTGGCGTACGGCGACCGCATATGCACTAAATTTAGCGATAAGCAAATCCGCGATCTTAATAATACGAATTTACGCAGACGCGCCCCGCCTCTCATCAAAGCGTCATCGGAGGGCTGGCAGGCTTTGCGAGCGAGCGGAGTAATGCGCCGCCGCCATCTTTGCAAGAAGCGCGATCTTACGATTGAGCTGACTTTTACACCTCAAAAAGGACGACATATCGCGGACTAAAATTCGAAACGGAATTTTATAAGGCGGATCGCCGATTTTAAATTTACGTTGCAAATTCCATAAGCTGCGAATACAGCGGTTAAATTTTAAAATTCTGTCTGTCTTAATCAGGCCTTGAGGTTATGTATTGCGAGGGTTCGCGAACCGCTTGATTGGAAAATGAGTTTTAGATCGCGCCTTGCGTATATAACGCGCGGTAAAATAAATTTTTGCGCCGAAAATTTCACGCCGCTATGTCACCGCCGAGCCGTCCGCTGTCTTACCTCTCATCCGATCACTTCGTATCTTCAAATGCGCTAGAATTTCAGCAAAGCTACGTTTTAATGCAAAATTTATCTACTTACCGCGGTCTGCGGCGGATGAAATTCTGCCGCTCGCCGCGAGATGCGTGATATTTGCTTGCCGTGTATGCGCGTCATAGCCCGTATCCTCTTGCCGCAAGCCGCCGCTTTACTAACGTCCATCGTTGTAGGCTCTCACCTGCTTCTTCGCGTATATTTTTTATGCCTTGTAAGCTACGCGTCACCGCATCTGCGTCAAGATCGCGCCGTGCCTTTAAAGCACGCAAATATATCCTGCATAAAATTTCGCTTCTTCGCCGTGCTCGCCGCCTGCCGCACTTTGTCGTGCTTGTCTGTTGCGAGCCGTCGCCACCTTATTTCGCAACCATACCTACCGCGCATGTATACCGCGCTCGTTGCAAGTTTTAGCGGACGCGCTTTGAAATTTCAGTCCAAAATCCCTATTTCGCGCCGCGTCCGAGCAGAAATAATCTCACCACTTGTTCGGCGACGCGGGCTAAATTTTGTGTCGCAACGGCGGGCTCCATCGCACGCTCAAGGCTCATCGGTTCGTTTAGGATGCAAAAAAATGCGCCTATGCCACGCTCGTTACAGCCGCCGGCACAGGGCGAGATACCGCCTGCCAGCGCGATTACGGGCACGCCGTAGTGCGCGGCGATCTTCGCGACGCCACAGGGAGTTTTGCCCATCGAGCTTTGAAAATCTAGCCTTCCTTCGCCTGTGATGACGAGCTCGGTGCCCTGCATATCGCGCTCTAGCCCGATCTCTTCGGTGATGATGTCAATGCCCGGCTTAAGCGTCGCGTTTAGAAAGCTCACGAAGCCAAAGCCTAGCCCGCCGGCAGCTCCTGCTCCGGGGCTATTCCAAAGCTCGCGTCCGAGGTGCTTGCTTACGACGCTTGCGAAATTGATAAGTCCCGCATCGAGCTGCTTTACCATCGCTGCATCCGCGCCTTTTTGCGGAGCGTAAATATATGCCGCGCCGTTTTCTCCAAAAAGCGGATTATCCACGTCGCAAGCGATGAGAAACTCGCATTCTTTAAGATGCGGCAGCACTGAAGTGCAATCTATCGTGGCGAGTTTAATCAGATCCTCGCCTGCTCCCGTAAGCTCTGCGCCATTTGCATCTTTAAATTTAAAACCAAGCGCGCGTAGCATCCCCATGCCCGCGTCATTCGTAGCACTTCCACCGATGCCGATGATAAACTTTCGCGCGCCGTGTGCGATCGCATGCGCTATCATCTCGCCAAAGCCATAAGTGCTCGTTTTTAGCGGGTTGCGGCGCGATTTTTCGATGAGCGGCAGACCCGATGCGGACGCCATTTCTAAGATGCCTAGCTCGCCTTTTAAGGCGTAGCGCGCGGGCGTTTTTTCGCCTAACGGATTTGCTACGATGACGTCCATGAACCTAGCTTTTAGTGCGTCGGCAAGGGCTTCAACGCTTCCTTCGCCGCCATCTGCGATAGGTTTGACGAGCACCTCGCAGCCTAGCTTTTCGATGCCTGATTTTACGGCGTTGCCCGCCTCAAGCGAACTAAGCGAGCCCTTAAACGAGTCGATCGCGACTAAAACTTTCATATTTTTCCTTTAGCTAGTATTTTAAAATTTTGGAATTTTACAGCGCATAGGCTAAATTTACGATGACAGACTGAAGCAAGAGTATAATTTTAAAATCTCGTTGCCGAATTTATGGGGCAAATTTTAAAATTTCATGTCGTGGAATTTTAAAATTCTGTAAGCCACAGAATTTCGGCTAAATTTTAAAATTCCGTAGCGATAGAATTTTAAAATTTCGCTCCTTGAGGCTTTGTGTGTAAATTTAAAACTCCGCTATACGAAATTTTAATACTAGGGCATTTGCGCGGTACAGCTAGCTACGTAAATTTAAAGAATTTTATGTAGCTAGCCGCTGGTAGATGCCCGTAGCGCTCCGCACGGATTTAGCGCGGTAGCGGCTAGAATAAGCTAGCCTAGATCAAAAACAGCGACAAAACCCACACGCTGATCATACCCGTAATGCCCATAATTAGGGTTAACATGGTTTGAGTGCGGTAGCCTTGCTGCGGGTTCATCTTACTAAAATTCGTAACGACCCAGAAGTAGCTGTCATTAGCGTGCGAAACCGTCATGGCGCCCGCCGCGATCGCCATTACGACAAGTGCGCCGGACATTTCGGAGGTGAAGCCCAGTACCTGCATCAGCGAGCCGTCTGCGTTAAATGCGCCCATAATCGAAGCTGTAGTGATGATCGCCACGGTGGAGCTTCCTTGCGCGGTTTTTAAGACGGCAGAGATTAAGAACGGGAAGAAAATCCCGGCGGCTTTAATAGCGGTCGCATTGTCCTTGATGTAGGTTACGAAGCCGGCGTCGGTGATGACCTTGCCTAGCACTCCGCCCGCTGCGGTGATGAAGAGGATCGGGCCTACGATTTTTAAGGATTCGTTGGTGATCTCGCTAAATTCGCCTAGTTTGTCGGTTTGCACGAGTAAAAATACCGCAAAAACTACGCCCAAGGCTAGCGCGATGATAGGATTTCCTAAAAATTGCGAAATTTCGCCCGCAAATCCGCCTACTTTTAGGATCTTGGCGACGGAGCCCAGTGCCATAAATAGGATCGGTATCAAAATAGGGGCTAAGCTCAAAAATCCGCCCGGTAATTTGCCATATTGTTTAAGCAGATCGTCGTAGCTTTTGGCG
Source organism: uncultured Campylobacter sp. (assembly GCA_963522765.1). Taxonomy (GTDB): domain Bacteria; phylum Campylobacterota; class Campylobacteria; order Campylobacterales; family Campylobacteraceae; genus Campylobacter_B. The sequence goes on from CAUQZM010000011.1 coordinate 62,437, forward strand.
ATGACTTCATTGGCTTCAGCTTCGCTTATATGGACGCTTTTGGCGACCTTTTTAGAAAAAAAGTATGTAGCGATCAGCACTGGCAATGATACCACCGCGCCCATTGCGATTACGAGCAGTAGATTGCCGCCTAGACCCACGGCGCCTGCTGCGGCGATCGGCCCTGGAGTCGGCGGGATGAATACGTGCGAGGCATAAAGTCCGCCCGAGAGCGCTACTGCTAGAGCGACCGGATTTTCGCCGATTTTTTTACTGATCGCTTCTCGGATCGGATTTAAAACGACGAAGCCGCTGTCGCAAAATACGGGGATACCTACGATCCAGCCCATTATGAGCATCGCAAGCTCGGGGCGCTTTTGCCCGACTACGTTTACGACCATATCGGCGAGTTTGAGCGCCGCGCCCGTTTTTTCGAGCACGGTGCCGATGAGCGCGCCGAAGATTATGACGATACCGATACTCTTAAACGTGCCGCTGAATCCGTCGCCGATAATCGCGGGGATCTTGGCTAGCGGTATGCCCGCGACGATCGCGAGCGCCAGGGAGATAAGCATTAGCGCCAAAAACGGGTGGACGCCTGCTTTGGAGATCAAAAAAATCATCACGACGACCGCTATGGCGAAGCAGATGATTAACGCAACACCGCTCATAAAAGCTCCTTGAATGGATTTAATTTGCCCGCAAGCGGTTTAAGCTTAAACTCCGTTTGCGCCTCAAATTTAATGCGGTAATTTTAGCGAAATTTTAATATAAAGCAAGAAAGGCGGCGTTAAATTCATGAAAATTTATGATTTATGCGAAAATGATGGACTGGCTAGCGGAGTTTATCGGTTGGAATTTATCGGTGCCGCGCGGCGAGAGGCGGTTTAAATTTTAAAATTTGCAGCGTTTGGCTTGACGCACGTTGCGCGGCGGCGGAAATTTTATCGCGCGGATCGATCGTCGTCGTGGTGCAGTAATGGGAGGGCGTGCGCTTGCGCTTTATGCGCGGGTTTGAGAGCCTAAAGGGCATGAGCGACGCGGACGGCTTTGCGGCGCTTGCTGTGGCGGCTGCGGTGGAGATAGGGCAGTAGTGGCGGAGGTGGCGGTGAGGCAGCGGCGGGACTTTTGATATACAATCGGCGATGATAGAATTTTGATCGCAAACTACTTGCAGCAGCGGCGATAAAATTCTAATTGAATAGGTATCGGCGGAAGCGGCGTCTGAATTTTATTAAAACTATTGGTGCAGCGGCGAAATTTTGATTTTGGCGGCGTCAGAGGAGCTTTTTAAAAGATCAAATTTTAATCAAAGGCAGAAGCGGCGTCGGTGGAGCTTCAATCAAAACGGCGCGCAGCAGCTCGGATAAAAACTAGTGGCAATGCCTGATCTTTAAAATTTTAATCGATAATACTCGGGATGCGAGAATTTCTAGCGATAATCTTAGCTCACTCGAGTTGGAATTTTGATCGAGAGTATTTGGCGATAGAATTTCATTCAAAAGCTAGCAGCAATGAAATTTTCGGCTTTGAGAACGGCAGGAATTTTACTATTTGAAGGCAACGGGGGGGGGGGGGGGGGGGGTTTTTTACATTTTTATACGATTTT
>CAUQZM010000012.1:0-63430 GCA_963522765.1 uncultured Campylobacter sp.
ATCTCGTTAAAGCGATGAAGGAGATCGTGCCGCGGCAGCTTTTTGAGGTCGCGATTCAAGCAAGCATCGGCAACAAGATCATCGCACGCGAAAACGTCCGCGCCATGGGCAAAAACGTGACCGCCAAATGCTACGGCGGCGACATCACGCGTAAGCGCAAGCTGCTCGAGAAGCAAAAAGAGGGCAAAAAGCGCATGAAAGCAATCGGCAAGGTAAATCTGCCGAGCGAGGCGTTTTTGAGCGTGCTGAAGATCGATTAAATTTTATCTTTGAGCGGGTGATCTAAATTTCATCTTTTACTGCGCGGCTGTAAAATTTGCTTTTAAATTTTGACGATCGCTAGGGCGGTTTAAATTTAGCGGCTCGCCGTTCGGTATGAAATTTCGTCTTTAAATTTCACGATCCTAAGAGACGATTTAAATTTTTATTACTGCACGGCGTTTAAGTTCTATCGCTCGCCGTCCGAGCTGATACATTCGCTGCTGCGCGCCCGTTTTGCGCGCTTTAAGCTCTATTGCTCACTGCTCGGTTGTAGAATTCCACTGCTCGCCGTTAAGCTAAAATTTTGCCTTTCAAATTTAACATCCCGCGAGCGGTTTAAATTTCGCCGCTCGCCAACTATTGCAATCGCGTTCGCAGCTCGGCTGCAGCTGTACTCGCCGTGCCCGTCGCCTTCTGCAAAATTCTATCCGGGCGGCGTTCTGCTATGAAATTTTATCCGCTGCGGATTTATAAAATTTGATTAAATTTTTCTGCGCGTCGCGTTAAATTCCATAGTGCGAGTGTTTTATAGCAAAACGGCGTGTGTAGCGTATAAAGAGAGCGTCCCGATAAATTCAGCAAAAGCGCTAAATTTATCGACGCAAAAAAGGAGAAAAATGAAATTTTTAGACCGCTTAGGCGTGGATAAGAGCAGCTTTACCGATCTGTTTTCGGCATGTTTAGGCTGCGGCGCAAGGGTGCAAGAGGCGGGCTCGAAGCTGATCGTAAAGGGCAGGCGCCGGTATGTGGATTTTGAGCGCGGTGAGACCCTCTTCGGCGATGATGCACCGCGCGCCATTTGGTATATCGGTAGCGAAGCAAACGCCAGCCGCACGTGGCTGTGGGGGTACGAGAACATAAATCGCCTCGATGAGCGGCTGCTTGCCCTTGCGCGAGATGTGCTCGATTTTGGCTTGCGGCACGGGCTAGAGGAGCTTAGCACGCCTAAGCTTGCACTAAGTGAGGAGATAAACGGGCATGCTCTATGCGCGATCGCGTGCGGGCTATCGCAGGAGCCGTTATGTTACTACCGCTGTCCGCACGCCGGCAGAGCGGTGTTTGTGGGTTCTCGGCAGGCGAGTGCGTGGCGCCAGATGGTACGATCAGAGGCGGTATGGACGCAAGCGAGCTTATCTCTTTGGCGCGCGATTACATAGGCGCATTTCAGCTAAATCACGCCGTTTTATCGGGGGCGCTTTTGCTTAGAAACGGCACGAAATTTAGCGAAGCGGCGGGCAAGATCGTAGCGAATTTTAAAAATGATGCGCTCTTTTCGTTTGATAATTTGGGGCGGCTAAGCGAGGTGAAGTTTGCCGTATAGAGCCGCAAATCTCGTGCCGTACATTCTGGGGCTTTGAAATTTACGCCGAGAAATTTTGCCCTGCAAATTTATATCGTAGAATTTTACGTCTTGAAATTTTGCTTGGTAGAATTTGCATCGCGGAATTCTGCCGCGTGAAATTCTGTCTTAAATTTTACGCCGTAAAATTCCGTTACCGGGTCTGCGCCTGAGCCTTTAAATTTTAAGCCAAAATCAGCCGCCGTCGATGTCGAAATCAAGATGCTCTTTGAAATAGGCGCGCAGCTTGCGGCGGTCGTTGCGACTGGGCGTGATCGCAAACCACAGCACGCGGTCGTTTAGATCCTTGCCGCGGATCAGCACGGTGTCGCGCAGCAAGATGTCATGAAAGTCGCCGTTTAGTCGCCACGACGAGAGCGCCTTGGCGAAGAAAAATATCACGACGCCCACGACCATGATCACGAATGCCATCCCCACGCGCTCGCTCATAGCGATACCCACTAGCCATAGCACGATCATCGATCCGATCCCGAATTTAAAGAGTCGCTCGTGTTTTACGTAGCGGGAGTGGCTAAGCGCCGTGTAGCCGGTGCAGGTGCGCAAAAAGCCTGGAGTGAGCCTAACGTAGTCGATATTAAAGAGCAAAATTTCGCTCTTGCGCTCGTTTGAAATGAAAGTAATCGCGTGGTCGTTAAATTTAAACAGCCCGCCGCCATCGCGCCCTTGATACCAAGCTACGCTGGCGATCAAAAGTCCTAAAATCCCGCCTCCACCGCGTCCGTGACCGTTTCCTAAAAAAATTTTATCTAAATCTAGCCCTGCCGACATGCCGTAAAAAAATATAAAAGCCATCATCGCAATGACGAAGATCACGATGAAGGAATTGTCGTTTTTGACGCTAAATCCGCCTGCGCTCGTGGTTCGTGCGCCGCGGCTGCGAAGGGCGGCTTTGTAGTCTTTGGTAGTAAAAGTAGGCATCAGCTTCCTTTCTTCAGGGTTTTAAAACAGCTTGCGCGTGATTTTAAAGTCCGTTTAAAACGGTAGAATTTTATAAAATTTCAGATCAAATTCGGATTAAATTTTAAATTTGAAAAGGCTTTGAAATTTAAGCGGGTTTCAAATTTAAGGGATTTGAAATTTAGCTGCCAAGCTACGCTTAAAATTTACGCTTTCGCTCAAATTTATAAAAAATTCGACGCGTAGCGGCGCCGAAAGATCGTAAATTTAGCCTGGGCTAAACCCCATTTTTGTATAATTTCATGAAATTTTAAAGGAGAAAAAATGAAAAAATTTTTTGCTTTGCTTTTTGCGGCGCTATTTTTTGTCGGTTGTGGGCAGTCTCAACCGAAAGTGCCGATCGCAAGCGCGTATAAATTCAAAGGCATTACCTACTACCACATCCAAAACCATAATCCGAAAAAATTTGTCTATCAATCGCCGGAGGCGGTCGAGAAAAAGTACAACGAGCAGCTTTTAGCGGCGCTAAAAGAGGCGAACCTGCTGGATCAAAACTCTACCGATGAGCTTAAAATTACAATAAAGCACCACAGGGGCTTTACCGGCGAAGCTACTCCGTTTCCTAGCGATAGAATCGGTGGCATAGAGTTTATTTATGAGGTTAAACTAGTAAGAAACGGCCAAATTTTAAGAAGCTACGTACAAAATGACATCGAGCATTACGATCCGGGATTTTTCGGCAATATGAAAACCATAGCGTTGCAAAATACGGATGATAGCTATGAAAATGCCGCAATTACGGCTCTTGTCAAGCATTTGATGGAGATTATAAAGGGTTTTTAGCGGCTCAAGGGCTTTGCATTGCAAACTAAACTACAGTAAAATTTTAAAACACGACTGGCGGGCGTATGTGGCGGTTCGCATGATCTAAACCATCATAAATAGTTTTTGGCGTCTTGCGAACTTCTAAATAGCGGAATTTTAAAAAATCGCTGCGAGCTTGAGCAGTAAAATTTAAAGAAGCGGATCGCTTGAGGGCTACCGACATATCGATAGCTTCTCGCCAATGAAGCGGCGAACGCTTGGGAAATACGGCATTTCGAGCTCCTGCAATGCTCTAAAGTATAAAAAATTTCGGCGATAAATTTAAAATGGTAATCGGCGGGTGCATTCTTGTCGGTTCGTGCTGCGGATTTCGCGGCGAAATTTAAAAACGCGGTTTGTGCGATTTAGCGGGTGCGAGTTTTGTAGAAGCTCGGCCACACAAGACAGACGGCGAATGCGCGGCAAATTATCATAAATTTAAAGCGTAGCGGCGCTGCGCGATCTCATCAAATATGCAGAAAATTTTACGGCAAATTTAAAACGCAGTCTCGCGGAATCTAGTACGGCGGATTAAAATGTGGCTTGCAGCGGTTAATGCAGTAAATTTAACTTTTGGATTGCAGTTAAATTTTCCGCCGCGCGGAGTAAATGCCGTGCAGAGGTAAATTTGCCGCGTAGAAGCTAAATTTCGCGTTGCAGTTAAATCCACAATAAGTTAAATCGACAGCGAGCTAAAACGCTATAAATTTAGAGTCTGCCACCGTAAGTGCTTGACTTGCGGCTGAGCCGCGATCTCTTACTATAAGACGACTATTTTACGCATTTTCGCGCCGTGTTTTAAACCGCACAACGCTTTAAATTTTAAAATTTTATTTGAATAAGCTATTTACGCTCTCGTCGTGATATACGCGTCTGATGACCTCGCCGAAAAGCGGAGCGACGCTGATTACCTTGATGCGGTCGCTTTCCTGTTTTAGCGGGATCGTGTCGGTCACGACTAGGCCGTCCAGCGCGCCGCTTTCGATGCGCTCATATGCCGGGCCGCTTAGCACGGCGTGCGTACAAAACGCGCTGACGCTCTTCGCGCCCTGTTCCTTAAACGCGCCCGCAGCCTTGACGATGGTGCCCGCGGTATCGATCATATCGTCGATTAGGATCACGTCCTTGCCCGCGACGTCGCCGATGATGTTCATCACCTCGCTTTTGTTCGCCTCCTCGCGGCGCTTATCGACGATCACCAGATCGAGCGAGAGCTTTTTGGCGAAGCTTCTGGCGCGCGCGACGCCGCCCACGTCGGGGCTAGCGATGATCGGATTTTTTAAATTTTTCTCTTTCAGGTAGTCCAAAAATATCAGCGAGCCGTAGAGGTTATCGACGGGCACGTCGAAAAAGCCCTGTATCTGCCCCGCGTGCAGATCCATCGTGACGACGCGGTCGATCCCTGCCGTCTGCATCATATTCGCCACGAGCTTTGCGCTGATCGGTACGCGCGGGGCTGCCTTGCGGTCTTGGCGAGCGTAGCCGAAGTAGGGCACGACCGCCGTGATCGAGTTCGCGCTGGAGCGCTTCAGCGCGTCGGTTAGGATCAGAAGCTCCATCAGATTGGAGTTTGCGGGCGCGCAGGTCGGCTGGATGACGAAGACGTCCTTACCGCGCACGCTCTCGCCGATCTGGACGCTGATTTCGCCGTCGCTGAAGGTTTTGATCGCGCATTCGCTAAGCGGTAGCGAGAGATATTTGGAGATTTTTTTGGCAAATTCGGGATTTGCGGTGCCGGAGAAAATTTTATATCCGCGCATTTTGATGACCTTTGGATTGAAATTTGCTCGAATTCTACACCAAAAGCGCTAAATTTTAGCTAATTCGCCCGCCGCGCTTGCGTAAAATTCATAAGCGAGCATCGCGGACCGAAGCGTGCATCGCGAACCGACGCTCGCTTGCGAGATAAATTCTTTAAAATTCCAGGGCGGCTCGGCTTGTCGCGGTCTTACCATGGCGAAATTTAGCTTTGGATTGTAGCCGATACGCGCGCGGGTTATCGTTATCGGAGCCCGCGTTTTCTCGCTAGTAGCTGCACAGATGTGGTTAAAACCGTATTGAAAAGTTTTATGAAAGTCTGATGGAGCGCATCAAGCAGCGGTACGGCTAAAATCGTATCGCAGAGGGCGGGGCGCCGATTAGCACGGAATTTTATATTTTCTATAACAGACGGGCAGAATTTTATCTTTTAAAGCTGCGGAGATTGTGCATAAATTTAGATTTAAGCCTGTGCGGGACGACTGCGCGGATACTTTGCGGCGCGCTAAATTTAGACTATCGCGACGTATAAATCTTAGATTTTTTAGGCGGTTAAATTTAAAGTCTGCTTTGGCGAAAATTTAAAGCTCGCTTTGAGGATCAAATTTAAAAGTTCGCTATCTAGATCTTGATTGTGCGCTGCGAAATTTTAAAATTTATTGTGCGAGCTCCATTCGCCGCGTAAATTTAGATACTGCCTTTGCCGTTTAAATTTTAAAATCGCGCAGGCTTGCTTCGCCGCGTAAATTTCTATATCGTTTTGGCGCGCTTAAATTTAAAATCACGCGGCGCAGTGTAAATTTATCCGCAGCGAGCGTTATTCTGTGATTTTGGTGGGCTCGCCGAATAGCCTATTTATCTCGGAGATCAAAATTTCCTTGCCGTCCTGCGCGCCGTTTGCGAGCTCGGCGAGGCCTGCCTTGGCGGCGCGTACGCTCTTACTCGTATCGCGGGGCTTTGCGGCGTAGTTTTGCGGATCGGTGGATCTTAGCAGATCGTCTTTCTCCCCGCCGTCATCTCCTGAAGAAATTTCGGAATTTTGCAGCTTGGAATTTGAAGCGGAATTTCGCTGCGCAGAATTTTGCGTCGTAGAATCCGCCACGGATTTTTTCAAATTTTGCCGCTCAGAATTTCTTGCTGCATCCGTTTGCAATTTTGCGGCTTGCGCCTCATCTGCGGCGGAATTTATTTGCGGTGCACAGCTCTGCTCGCTCGCTTGCGCGCCGGTTAAATTCTTATGATCTTGCTCGCCTACTTGCGTAGATTCTGGATTTTCTTGCACGCTGCTAGAGGTGGGGCTTTCAGTAAAATTTTGCGCCGTGGAATTTGCAGGGCTTTGCGAGCTCGAATTTCTCGGGCGTGTAGTATCGACGCCGGATTCGGAAGCCGCGCCTTGCGTAGAATTTTTGCTTTGCGTAGCGGTTGCGCCACGCGCGGAATTTCGATCGCGCTCGCTTTGGGCGGGAACATCGCCGTTTTGCGGCGCGCCTTGCTCGATCTTGATGGCCGCGCTCTCGCCGAAAAGCGATTTTAGCACGCTATTGATCGCTCGCGAACCCTTGCGTAGGTACTCTCTGTCCTGCCCCTGCGCGCGCGAGAGCAGATACAATGTGCCGCGCTCGAGCTTTAAAAATTCTATGCATTTGCTAAATTTCTTGCCTAGATCGTAATCGCGGTCGTAAATTTTGGCTAAAAAATTCTCGTAAATTTCATTTTGAGCGCCCGTTTTGATGGAAGAGCTAGAATTTTGCGCTTGCGCCACCGCGCCCGGTTTGATCTCGCCGCCCGCGTCAGGGTTCTGTTTTGCCGCACCGGAGTTTTGCGCCGAGCTTGCGGGGCGTTTTGCGCTCGCCGTAAAGCTCGGCACGCCGCTTACTGCGCTACCCTGGTCGTTTGGTGCAAAAGCCGCGCCGTTCGGCTCGTTATTTGGCGCAAATGCCGCGCTTTGGTTGGAATTTGACCTAAAATTCGGCGCGGAGCTTTGCGCGTTTAAATTCGGCGCCGAAGCAGAAGCATAGCCCTCGCCTTGATCCAGCGATCTGCCGACCTCTATGAGCTCGTCGATCTCGCGCAGATTTACCGCCTCCATCATCATAAAAATCATCATAGAAATCGCGTAGGTGTTATCGGGGCTGATGGCGAGCATGCTCTTAGCGCCCGCTAAAATGCGGAAAAACCGCTCGTACATCAGTAGGCTAAATTTCGCGTCTCGGCGCAGGAATTTATCTTTTAAATTTGCGATCATCTCGTCGATTATCGTCTCGGCGTTGTAGTTTTCGACCTCTTTGATGATCTCGATTGCGCCCGCGCGGTCCTGGCGCAGCACGACATCTAAAATTTCGCCGATTTTAGCGGGATCGAGCAAGCCCAGCATATCGGCGATCGCGCGCTGCGTGATTCCTTCGCGGCTAAAGATAATCGCCTGATCGAGGAGCGTGAGCGTGTCTCGTAGCGAGCCCGAGCCGCTGCGCGCCAAAATTTCAAGCGCGCCCTCCTCATAAGCGATGTTTTCGGTTTTTAAAATTTGCGCGAGGTGCGCTACGACGGCGCTTTTGGCGATCGGCTTAAAGCGAAAGTGCTGCGTGCGCGATAGCACCGTGACGGGAAGCTTGAGCGGATCAGTAGTCGCAAGGATAAATTTTACGTAGCTAGGCGGCTCCTCAAGCGTCTTTAAAAGCGCGTTGGAGGCCTCTTTGGTGAGCATATGCACCTCGTCGATGATGAAAATTTTAAAGCGCGCGCTTGCGGGATGATACTTCGTCTGCTCGATAAGCTCGCGGATATCGTCGATCTTGCGATGGCTGGCGGCGTCCATCTCGATGATGTCGATGTGGCGCCCCTCGTTTGCCATTACGCAGTTATCGCAGATCTCGCACGGCTTGCCGGTGGGGCCCTCGTCGCATAAAAGCGCTTTGGCAAAAATCCTAGCCGTTGAGGTTTTGCCGCTGCCGCGAAGTCCGCTGAAAAGATATGCGTGGCTCAGTCTGCCCGAATCCAGCGCGTGCGCGAGGCTTTTGGCGACGGCGTCTTGACCGATGAGCTGCTCGAAGCTTTTGGGTCTGTATTTTAAAGCGAGTGCTTGCAAAATTTCTCCTTTGATCTTGCAATGATACAAAAAAATCTATAAATTTTAAATTTAGTGCTACAATGCGCCCGAATTTCAGAAAAAGGATAAAAATGAAAAAATTTTTAATCGGCGTATTCGCGCTATTTTTTGTCGCCTGCTCGCAAACCAGCAGCGTCATCAGCCTAAATCCGTATCTTTCTAAGGCCGATCAGACCGTAAGCGGCAAGTCGGTAAATATCAACGCGATCAACGATCAGCGCGAAAATCAGATGGTAATCGCCGTCATCAACGATAATAACGGCAAGCTGGTCGATGAGGTGCTTTTGAAAAACAATCTCTCGGCGTGGTTCGACAAGGCTTTGCGCGCGGAGCTTGAGGCTCGCGGCGTAAGGATCGATCCTGCAAGCCCGAATATCGTAACCGTAAATATCAGAAGCATCTCGGCGGCCATCAACGGCTACTCTAAAGAAAATATGAGCGCAAGAGGCGAGATCGCGATTTCTATCGTGCAGGGCAACAAAACTACGACCAAGCGCGTTTCACAGGATCAGAGTCAATTTACCGCGCTTCGCACGGCTAGATCGCTTAATCCTTTTGTGCAAAGCTTGCTTGGCGACATCGTCAAAAAATCCGCCGATCAAATCATCTTGACGCTTTAGATGCGCTGCGTAAATTGCGGCGCGTTTAGCCTGCGCATGATCTGCGCCGCCTGCGCCGCAAATTTAGCCGAATGCCACCTAAGTATGCGGCAGGTGGAGGGCTTTAGCGTGTTTTACTACTACGGCTACTCCGAAATTCGCGAGCTTATACTTTCTAAACATCATGAATACGGCGCTGCGGTGCTTGCGCGCATAGCCTCTTTAAGCTTAGCGAAATTCCCGCTTCATCTGCAGCGTGAAATTTCAGCAAATCCGCAAAATTACGAAGCGTTTAAAACAGGCGGAATTTTTAAATTTAACGCCGTGCCGCTGGATGATGACGTACGCAGCGGCTATTCGCACACGGCGATCTTAGCTCACGCGCTAAAAAGCGAGCTAATCGAGCCAAAATTTCACTGCCTGCGCGCGCAAAACCGCGTCAAATACACGGGGCAGAGTTTGGAATTTCGCCTAAAACACAAGCGAAATTTTAAAATTTTAACTCCGCCGCAATTCCCTGTGATCCTGGTAGACGACATCATCACCTCGGGCCTCAGCATGCTGCAAGCGCGCGAGACCTTGATTGATGGCGGCTTTATGCCCGTGTGCGGCTTGGTTTTAGCTAATGCAAAAGAATAATTCGCTATAATCGCGCTTTAAAATTTAAAAGGATATTTATGCAATCAAATATGTTTGAAAATCAGGAGATCATCGATATCGACGTCGAAGAATCGATCAAGACGAGCTATCTTGATTACTCGATGAGCGTTATCATCGGTCGCGCGCTACCCGACGCTAGAGACGGCCTAAAGCCCGTGCATAGGCGAATTTTATACGCGATGAACGATCTTGGCGTGGGCTCTCGCCAGCCATACAAAAAATCTGCCCGTATCGTAGGCGACGTCATCGGTAAATACCATCCGCACGGCGATACCGCCGTTTACGATGCGCTCGTGCGAATGGCGCAGAGCTTTTCGATGAGAATCCCTTCCGTCGACGGTCAAGGTAACTTCGGTTCGATCGACGGCGACGGAGCGGCGGCGATGAGGTACACTGAAGCGCGTATGACGCCGCTAGCCGAGGAGCTGCTAAAAGACCTGGATAAAGAGACGGTCGATTTCGTGCCGAACTACGACGAGAGCTTAAATGAGCCCGACGTATTACCTGCGCGCGTGCCGAATTTGCTGCTTAACGGCTCAAGCGGAATCGCCGTTGGAATGGCGACGAATATCCCGCCGCACAGCCTAGATGAGCTTGTGGGCGGTCTTTTGATACTGCTTGAGAATAAAAACGCAAGCCTAGAGGAGATCATGGGCGAGATCAAGGGTCCGGATTTTCCGACTGGCGGCATAATCTACGGTAAAAAAGGGATCATCGAGGCGTATAAAACGGGCAGAGGGCGCGTTAAAATTCGCGCTAAAACCCATATCGAAAAAAAAGCTAGTAAAGACGTCATCGTAATCGACGAGCTGCCGTATCAGACCAATAAAGCGCGCTTGATCGAGCAAATCGCGGATCTCGTAAAGGAAAAGCAGATCGAAGGAATCTCTGAGGTGCGCGACGAGAGCGATCGCGACGGAATTCGCGTAGTAATCGAGCTTAAACGCGACGCGATGAGCGAGATCGTACTGAATAATCTATTTAAGCAAACTACGATGGAGGCAACCTTCGGCGTGATAATGCTCGCAATCGACGGCAAAGAGCCGAAGATTTTCACGTTGATAGAGCTTTTGAAGCTGTTTTTGAACCACAGAAAAACCGTCATCATTCGCCGCACGATTTTTGAGCTTCAAAAAGCCCGCGCTAGAGCGCACATCTTGGAGGGCTTAAAGATCGCGCTAGATAATATCGATGAAGTGATCGATGTGATTAGAAACTCCGCCGACACCAACGTCGCGCGCGAAAATTTAATGAGCAGATTCGGCCTTAGCGAGGCGCAATCGGGCGCGATTTTGGATATGAGGCTAAGCCGCTTAACGGGACTTGAGCGCGAAAAGATCGAGGAGGAGCTAAAAGAAATTTTAGCCGAGATAAAGCGGCTTGATGCGATCCTAAAGAGCGAGGAGCTGATTGAGGGTATCATCAAAGACGAGCTTTTGGAGATCAAGGATAAATTTAAATGCCCGCGCATCACCGAAATCGTCGATGATTACGAGGATATCGACATCGAAGATTTAATCGCGAATGAAAATATGGTCGTTACGATCACTCATCGCGGCTACATTAAGCGCGTGCCTAGCAAGACTTACGAGAAGCAAAAGCGCGGCGGCAAGGGGCGTGTGGCGGTCACGACGTACGATGATGACTTCATCGAGAGCTTTTTTACGTCCAATACCCACGACACGCTTATGTTTATCACCGACCGCGGGCAGCTTTACTGGCTCAAAGTTTATAAAATTCCGGAAGGCTCGCGCACCGCAAAGGGCAAGGCGGTAGTAAATTTAATCCAGCTCGGCGCGGACGAAAAGATCATGGCGATCATCCCTACGACCGATTTTGATCCGAGCAAGTCGCTCGTATTTTTTACTCGCAACGGCATCGTAAAACGCACGAATTTAAGCGAGTTTAAAAATATCCGCTCACTCGGAATCCGCGCTATCAGCCTAGATGAGGACGACACTCTCGTAACTGCTCTCATCGCTCCAAACAGCGCCGAGGAGATGCAAAACTACAAAGGAGGCGCTCTAAGCGGCGACGATCTGGACGGCGGCGAGGCTGAGGAAATTCTAGAGCAGACCGAGCAGGATATTTTAGAGGGAAGCGAGGATGAAATTTTAGATGAAATTTCGCAAGACGAGGGCGCGCAAGAGGGTGAGCTGCAAAGCGCCAACGAAAATATGCTCTTTATCGCTACTAAAAAGGGAATGTGTCTTAAATTTAATCTAAATAAAATTCGCCAGATGGGGCGCATCGCTCGCGGCGTAAAGGGTATTAAATTTAAAGAAGAAGGCGACGAGGTCATCGGCGCCGCGTTTATTTTAAGCGATATGCAAGAAATTTTAAGCGTGAGCCAAAAGGGTATCGGCAAGCGCACGACCGCGAGCGAGTATCGCCTCACAAACCGCGGCGGCAAGGGCGTCATCTGCATGAAGCTCACCAACCGCACGGGCGAGCTCATCGGCGTCGTGATGGTCGATGAGGAGATGGATCTCATGGCGCTTACTACGAGTGGCAAGATGATCCGCGTCGATATGCAAAGCATTCGCAAAGCGGGTCGCAATACCAGCGGAGTCATCGTCGTAAATGTCGAGGGCGATGACGTCGTGAGCATCGCGACCTGCCCGAAAGCCGAGGAGGGCGACGAGGGAGAAGCGGATGAGCTTGCGCAGGATGAAAATTTATTAAATTCAAATTTGGATAGTAAAGATTCGCAGAGTGACGGCTCTAGCGATGAAATTTTAAAAGGAGGAGAGGATGAATAGTTACAATATCGCCATCGTAGGCGCTACTGGCGCCGTAGGCGAGGAGATTTTGCGCGTCTTAGACGAGATGAACTTCCCCGTAAAGGACATACTGCCGCTTGCAAGCGCAAAGAGCGCGGGCGAGAAGGTGGAATTCCGCGGCAAAGAATACGTCGTGAGGGAGTTAACGGACAGCACCTTCGACGAAAACGAGATCGACATCGCATTTTTTAGCGCGGGCGGCTCCATTTCGGCGCACTATGTGCCATTTGCTGCAGCAAGCGGCGCGGTGGTGATCGACAACACGAGCCACTTTCGCATGCAAGAAAATGTCCCGCTTGTAGTGCCCGAGTGTAATCCTCAGGATATAAAGCTATGGGAAGAGACGGGCATCATCTCCAATCCGAACTGCTCGACCATCCAGATGGTTCAAATTTTAAAGCCGCTTGATGACGCGTTTGATATCGAGCGCGTGGACGTAAGCACCTACCAGGCGACAAGTGGCGCAGGTAAAGAGGGTATGAGCGAGCTTGTAGAGCAGTTGCAGCAGTTTTTCGCTTTTAAGCTTGATGAGTGCGAGCCGAAGGTTTTCCCGCATCAGATCGCGATGAATGTCATCCCGCACATAGACGTCTTTTTGGACAACGACTATACCAAAGAAGAGATGAAGATGGTGAACGAAACGCAGAAAATTTTGCATAAAAACTTCGCCGTTTCGGCTACCTGCGTGCGCGTGCCGGTACTTCGCAGCCACAGCGAGGCGATCACGATAAAATTTAAAAAAGATTTTGAGATTAGCCGTGTGCGCGAAATTTTAAGAAACGCGCCTAGCATCGTGCTTGCAGACGATCCGAGCAAAAACGAATACCCGATGCCGCTACTTTCGAGCGACACGAACGAAACCTACGTCGGCAGGCTTCGCAGGGACAATTTCGACGATAAAATTCTGCATCTTTGGTGCAGCGCCGATCAGATCCGCGTCGGAGCGGCTACAAACGCCGTGCGCATCGCGCTTCGCTGGATCGATATGCAGCAAGACAAGTAGGATAAATTTAGCAGAGTTGCCGAGCCTTTGTGCGCGGATACGGTTGCGCGCGCCGTTTCGGCGCCGAGACCGTGCGAATAAATTTGCAAATTGGTCTAGTTAAAATTTAAGACCGCGAGCTGAAATTTTGCGCCTTAACCTGGCGTAAAATTTTAAAGACTCAAACGGACGCGATCAAAAGAGATAAATTTACGCGATTGCAAACGAGCGTAAATTTAAACGAACACTTCGGCATAGAGCGGCTTTTAAATTTATACATTCGTTTGCGGAGCAGCTAATCCCGAATTAAAATTTAAGGAAGAAATGAAAGCTATATTTGAAAAATTTTTGCTTTGCAGCAAATCTCTAACGCTTCTGCCTGTTATTTTTTGTGTTGCAGCGAGTGCGGCGATATTTGTGACGGCAAGCTACGAAATCTGTTCGGCGCTCTATAAAATCGTAGAATTTTTTCTAGCTCCGCAGAGCGAGCGAGCGCTTTACATTGATATTTTAAGCGAAATAATAACGGCGATCGATCTGTATCTGGTCGCTATAGTGCTGCTAATCTTCGTATTTGGAATTTATGAGCTGTTTATCGACGAGTTTGTGGATCTAAATTTACAAGTTTTAAAGATTGCCTCGCTAGATGAGCTGAAGCACAAACTCGGCAGCGTCATCATAATGGTGCTCGTAGTGGATTTTTTCAAGGGAATTTTGCACACCGATTTTACTACCCCTTTGGATATGCTTTTGCTTGCAGGGGCTATCTTTGCGGTTTGTTTGGCTTTGTACATTTTGAGTAAATTTAAAGGATAAAAATGGTTTTCATCGACGCATGCTTCGGCAAAGAGACCCCATACACGCCCATTTGGATGATGCGCCAGGCGGGGCGCTACCTGCCGCAATACATGACGGTGCGCGAGAGGGCGGGCGATTTTTTGAGCCTGTGCCGCGACTACCGCGCCGCGAGCGAGGTAACGATCCAACCCGTGGAGATTTTGGGCGTCGATGCAGCGATACTTTTTAGCGATATTTTGGTCGTGCCGATGCAGATGGGTATGGATCTGCGCTTCGAAGCGGGCGAAGGACCGAAATTTAGCGATCCGATCCGCTCCCGGGGCGATTTGGCGCGCCTTTATCCGCAAAAGGCCGCGGCGGAGCTCGGATACGTTTATGATACGATCTCGCTTACACGCTCTCGCCTTGCCGCGGACAAAGCGCTCATCGGCTTTTGCGGCGCGCCGTGGACGATCGCTACCTATATGATAGAGGGCGGCGGCAGCAAAAATTACGCCATTTGCAAAAGGATGCTCTACGAAAATCCGCAGCTTCTGCATGAAATTTTGCGCCTCGTTACGGAGGCGACGAAGCTTTATCTGGCGCGCCAGATCGGCTCGGGTGTCGATGCGGTGCAGATCTTCGATAGCTGGGCGGGTGCGCTGGAGCCGAGCGCGTATGAGAAGTTTGGCTGGCGATACATCTTGGAAATTACGGAATTTTTAAAGGCGAAATTCCCGCATATCCCGCTCATCGTCTTTGCCAAGGGCACGGGCGCGCAGATGTCGCGGCTGAGCCGTATCACGGGGCAGCGAGGCGCGGCGAGCTTTGACGTATGGGGCGTGGATTGGAGCACTCCTATGGGGCTTGCGCGCGAGCAGCTCGGGGGCAAATTTGCGCTTCAAGGCAACCTGGAGCCGATGCGGCTATACGACCGCGGCGCGATAGAATCGGGCGTGCGCGAGATTTTAGCGGCGATGAAGGGTGCTGCGCATATCTTTAATCTAGGACATGGAATTTTGCCCGACGTAAGCGTGCAAAACGCCAAATATCTAGTGGATCTGGTGCACGAGCTAAGCGCGCGCTAAAACCTTATTTTGCGAGAGCCTGTTTGCAGCGCGCCGCTGTGAAATTTCATAGAGTCGTAGTTTAAAATTTTGCTAGCCTGGGCTGCTTAATTTGCTTCCGCGCGATTTTTTCCGCTATCCGTAAATTTTAAATTTTGCACCGCTTTCACGCCGTCAAAACAGCTCGCAGAACGTAAAATTTTAAAATTTAAAATTCTGCGCCGTTTTGCGCGGCGGTATCGCTAAATTTTAAAATTTAGCCTAAATTTGAAATTTTATGCCGAGCGAGGATCTGAAATTCTACGCGCTGTGTCCACGGCGGCGTAAAATACCGCAAGCTTGCGAGTTTAAATTTATGGCTCGCGTGCTAAATTTAAGGGTAAATTCAAAGCTCTAAGTTTAAAATTTTGCCGTAGCGGGGGCGGCGCACGGAAATGAAATTTCGCATAAAAGCGGCACTGAATTTCAGCACGCGGAAGCAAAATTTAAAGGAAATCTGCGCGCAAGCAAACCCCGCAAATCAAATCATGGAGCAAAAATGAGATATATTTTCGGGCCCGTCGCCTCGCGTAGGTTCGGGCGCAGCCTCGGTATCGATCTGAGTCCGCAGTGCAAGCAGTGCAACTTCAACTGCGTCTACTGCGAGCTGGGCGCGGGCAAGCCGGTAAGCGCGATGAGCGAGCCTGCACCCATAGCTGAACTCATAGAGGAGCTGAAAACTGCGCTGGCGATGCATCCTAACATAGACGTCATCACGATCACCGCAAACGGCGAGCCCACGCTGCATCCGCGCTTTGCCAAGCTCGCAAGCGCGCTAAAGGCGCTGCATCTGCCGCAGAAGCTGCTCGTTTTGTCAAACGGCTCGCTCGTGCGCGAAAACAGCGCAGCACTGATGAAACTTGATATCTGCAAATTTTCGCTAGATAGCGCGCTTGCGAAAAGTTTTCGCAAGGTGGACGGCCCGCACGCGGGCATTAGTGCCGAGGATATCATAAGCGCGATCGCGGATTTTGCGCGTGAGTTTCACGGTGAGCTTGATATCGAAATCCTAGTCGTGCGCGGGCTAAATGACACGCAAGAGGACTTTGCGGCGCTGAATGCGGCTTTAGCTCGCATCAACCCGCACCGGATAGATCTCGGCACTATAGATCGCCCGCCCGCATACCGCGCAGAGGGAGTAAGCGAAGCACAGCTGCGCTATCTGGCCACTTTCATCGAAAATCAAAACGTAAATATCATCGCCGCGCCCAAATACGCAAGCGAGCGGCTGAGCTTTAGCGAGGATGAGATATTGCATACTTTGGCACGTCGTCCGCAGCGCACGAGCGACGTGGAGGCGATGTTTGACGAAAAAAGCGCGCAGCTTTTAAAGCGTCTTGCGGATGCGGGTAAGGTCGTTTTTAAAGACGGTTTTTACGAGATCGCAAAAGGCTAGGGCGTTAAATTTTAAAAGCTCTTTTGCGGCGCACCGCGGCAAAAAGCGGCTTGCATTTAGACGTCGTAGCAAACTGTGTCGCCGCACGCCGAGCTAGAGAGGCGGCGTAAGGAGGGCTAGCGTTAAATTTAGCGCCGAGTTGCGCCGCTGCCGCAAAGATGGTGGTGCACCAGGTTTTAGGAAACGATGCTGCCGCGGCGTGCGTTGGTCTTTAATAGGCTAAGCGGTGCTTAAAAGCGCCGTTAAATTATGAAATTTATACATACGGCGCAAAGATACAGACTCCAAATGGCGCTTTTTGGGCGCCAGTGAATTATTGAAGCAGGCCTAATGTATGGCAAAAGCGGGCTTGGACCTGCGGGAGATCGCGAATGCACGCCTTTAAATTTAGCCTGCTTACCGTGCTTCTTTGGGTTTTTGCGTTCATTTTGGCGGATTTTAATCGTCCGCGCGCCGAATGCGCGCTATGCACGATACCTGCGCGCTAAAATACCTGCGATCGGAAGTGCATAAACACCGTAAAATTTTATCGCATACTTCGGTTTTTAAATTTAATTTAGCCCGCAGAATTTGATTGTGCCGAAATTTTAGCGTAGATCGCGCTAAAACTCCGCATCATAAATCGTCGCAGCCGATAAAATTTAATTCGCGCCGTTTTGCCGCGATAAAATTCTATGGATTTTTTTGAATGCTGGCTGCAAAATTTCAAGCCGTTGCGCGCCTTGCGGCGATGCTAAAATTTTGACGCGATAGAATTTTGCAGCGAAATTTTACGCCGCGCGGCGTATCTGCTAGAGAGTGTTTGGGCGATAAAATTTGAGGCAGAGTTGCGGGCGAAATTCTAAATTCCAAAGTAAAATTTTGCCCGTTAAGTCTAGCGCGCGACTATTTCGTCGATCCAGCTAAAAAGCTCATCCAGATCGTAATCGCCGGCGTGTCCTTGCCCCCAAGGCACCGCAAAATCGACGTTCTTGCCCGCGTTTTGCAAGCTAAGCGCCAAAATAGCAGGGATCGCAAGCGCGGTATCGCGATCGCTCGCGCCGTGTCGGATGCGGTAATGCTTCGCGCCGTTTTCGTTGCGTACGAAGCTCATCGCATCCATCATCTCTACGAGCTGGGCACCTGCGATTAGCACCCCTTTGGCGGGGTCATTCATCGCGCTAAAATCCGTAAAATGCGCCGCGTTAAATTTAGCGCCGCCGAACAGCTCGTTTTCGGGATTTTCAAGCGCGAAGCCGTCGAATGCGGGCGGGGTCTTGGCGCGCGGCTCGGAGGTCGCGTAGCCCCAAAAAAGCATATGCGATTGCGATGCGTCGTCCTTGATCTTGGCGGCTAGGTATAGGGGCGCCTTCGCGCGCGGATTTTTCGCCGCAAAATTAGCAAACGAGGCCGATATGAGCCCGTTTATGTAATCTTTGAAGCTGCCGTCGCCGTTTTTATCCAGGCTTAGCGCGCGGCCGCCCTCATCCTTTAAGCTTAGCGAGTTCAGATAGGTAGGGAATTGCGCCTTTAGCTCGTCTGAAATTTTAATCTGCGCTGTGTTTAGCTTGCCGCTAATGGTTTTGCGTGCGGGCTTTGCGGCGCTTTGATTTGCGTCTTTTTTAGAATTTTTTTCAGCGCCGCTAGAATTTTCGCCGCGCTCGTTAAATCCCGCCGCATCAAGGCCGCTAAAATCCATCTTTTCATATTCGCTCTGCGCGCCGAACATCCACTCATACGCCGCGTCCGCGTGCTTTAGATTTGTGATCGGGCAGTATGCGGACGCCGCGTAAATTTTATCGCTCGCCTTCGCAGCGCCCAGCTCCTGCAGATACGGCTCGTACGCGGCCTCGTCCCCGCTCGTGCCTAAAAGCGCCGAGAGCGCTCCGCCCGCGCTCGTACCGTTTGAGACGATCTTGTTTGCGTCCCCGGGCATCGCCGCGTCGTTAAATTTCAGATACCGCACGGCGGCTTTTAGATCGACGATCGCTGCGGGCGCCTTGCCGATATAATCGCCGGTTGCGCTCTTTAGCGTGCGTCCGCGCACTGCGGGAGCGGCTACGACGTAACCGCGCGAAAGCGCCGTAGCGATCGCGTTTGGTTTGCCGCTTGCGTCTATTTTGACCTCGCCCGCTTCGCCGGGCATGTAGCCGCCCACGCCGTTTGGCAAAAATATCGGCGCGCTCGCGGCGTCAAATTTGCCGCTCTTGCGCCCCTCAAAATACTGCTGCGGGATAAAGATATTTATACTCTGATAGTGCGCGCTTACGGGTTTTGCGACGTAGATTATGTTTTTGTAGGCGCGAAATTTTATCTTTTTGCCGCCTACGATCACGCTTTCTTGCGTAAAATTTGCGGCATTAAATTTCAGATCTATTTGCACGCTCTGCGTCGCCGCAACCTCGGCATTTAGGCTTAGCGCGCCGCAAAGCATCGCGGCAGCGCCTAAAGCAAGGGATTTTTTACTCATTGCCGTCTCCTTTCTATTTTGATATCGCCGCTTTTTAGCCATTCAAGCAGCTTAGTGACAAAGCTAATTTTAGCAAAACTCGGCGAATACTTAAATCCGCTGCGCGCCTAAATTTTGAAATTTAAATGCAAAGGTATCTGCAAGTTGAAAAAAATTTTAAACTCGAAGTGTTAATTTTAGTGGGTATTTGCAATCTGCCGCCGCAAAAGCTGGCTGCATAAATTCTGCTCGTTAATTTATAAGCTTGAGCTGTGTTTCGAAGGCGGATTTGGGGTAGAGGCCGATGAGCTTTTTAACCGCTTTGCCGTTTTTATCGTAGATCACCGACGTGGGGGTGCCGAAAATGCCGCCTACGATGGTTTCAAAGTATTTCACCGAGCTCGCGCCGCTGACGCTTGGGAATTTTATCCCCTTTTCGCGAGCGACCGCGGCGTCGGCTTCCAGACCTTTACCGTCGCCTAGAATGCCGATAATCAGCGCGTCGCCGCTAGCTTGCAGCTCGTTTAACGCGGGCACTTGGGCTTTGCAAGCGCCGCAGCCGCTAGTGTAGAAAAACAGCACGAACGGCTTATCGTTGCCCTCGATCTTTAGCGTGCGCTCGGAGGGGTCGAACTTGGAGGCGAGCGAGGTACCGTCGCTGCTTAGATGGTGCTTCCATCCGTCGCAGCCTGCGAGCAGCAGAGCAAGCACGGCGGCAGCAACTTTTAAATTTAAAAATTTTATCATCTAAAATCCGCCTTCTGGTGCGCTAAATCGGCCTTTAAATTTGCGTTTGAAATTTTAAAATTTATGGCGCGATCCGTATTAGAATTTATGCCGTGACACATGCTGCGATCTGCGCTAGAATTTATATAGCGGTATGCGTTGAAATTTATGTCTCGATACGCGCTGAGGCGCATATCGCGATCCGCGTCGAAATCTGCGCTCGTAGCGTTTCCGTTTTTAAAATTTATACTTTTTAAATCTCGGCTTTTTAAATTTTTACTCATTGGCTTCGCATCGGCGCTTGATATTTTGAGGCAAACGGCTTCGGCAGGACGCGCGCAGCAAAGAGCCGCACCTGCTCGCGCAAACTGCAAGTGAACCCAAAAAAAGCGCGGGCAGGCGTTGAAATTTTTAAATTTTAACGTAGCTTCATTTTTCATCATGCGAGCTAAATTTTATGCACCGGAATTTTATGCACCCGAATTTTTGGTACCTTGATTTTCGCCGCTTAAATTTTTAGCGCCCCGATCTTCGCCGCTAGAGCTTTGCGAAGCGCTTTCGTTTGGATTGCGATCTGAAATTTTATCCTGCGAGCCGAGATTGTGCTTCATCGTGCTTTGATCCAAAAGTTCTATTCGATCGAGCTTGCCGTGTCTTAGGCGCACCACTTTGTCGGCAAATTTGCCGAGCTCTTCGTTATGCGTGACCAAAAGCAGCGTCTTGCCCTCGCCGCGAAGCGTCTGAAAGAGCTGCAAAACCACGCGCTCGTTGGCCTCGTCGAGGTTGCCCGTAGGTTCATCCGCGATGATGATGTCGGGATCATTGATGAGCGCGCGAGCGATGCAGACGCGCTGCTGCTCGCCGCCGCTAAGTTCGCTAGGGCGGTGCGTGATGCGGTGTCCGAGCCCTACTTTCTCAAGTGCTGCCTTGGCGCTGTCCTCGTCCACGCAGCTGTGGTAGTATTGATTTAACATGACGTTTTCGACTGCCGTTAGATATGGGATTAGGTGAAATTGCTGAAACACGAGGCCGATCTTTTTGCGGCGAAATTCTAAAATTTGCTCGTCATTTAGCGCGCTCGCGTCGGCTCCGCCTAGGATATATCTGCCCGCAGTGGGGGTGTCCATCAGGCTTAGGATATTTACGAGCGTGCTCTTGCCGCTGCCGCTTGGGCCCATTATACTAACCCACTCGCCGCTTAAAACGTCGAAGCTAATATTATCGAGCGCCTTGACCTCGCCGAAGTATTTGCATATGCCTTCAAATTTTAAAATTTCCATGTCATTCCCTTAATAGATTCGCTAAATTCGGATTCAGCGCCTTTTTGATCGGATAGTAGCTTGCCGCGAGCGCAAAAATCAGGCTCAGCGCAACCGCCGCAAAGAGGCTGATTAGCCTAAAATCCACGCTGCTTGAAAATATCAGATGCCCCAGCAAGATCGCGAGCAGGTATCCCACGAATACTCCAGCTAGCGAGCCTGCGACGCAGACGGTTAAAATTTCGCTCAGGATTAGGTGGAGCAAATTTTGTTTGCTCGCACCGATTGCGCGAATGAGCGCGAACTCTTTGATGCGCGAAAGCAGGATCGAGCTAAGGCTCGTGTTGATGCAGACCGAGGTGATCAGAAGGATCGTAATGCCGATAAGAAGCATCAAAAGCTTGATTTTGTTTAAGATGATGCCCTGGGTCTTGGATACCTTGCCGATCGGCGCGAAGCTCATCTGCCCGTCGCTTAGGCTTTTTGAAATTTCGCTAAGCTGCTTAAAATCGCCGCTTACGATCGCTTCGGCGTAGTTTACCTGCGCAGGCTGATTTAAAATTTTTTGCGCCAGCGGCAGCGAGATTAGCAGCATGCCGTCCTCTTTCTGCCCGTCATAGACGATGCCTTTTATCTTTACCTTGCTCGTTTCGTTTGAGCCGATCGGCGTGATCTCGATACTATCGCCTAGCTTCGCGCCCAAAAGTTTGGCGAGATCCTGCCCGATGAGAGCGTTTTTATCGTCGAAATCCACGCCGATAAACGAACCCTCTTTAAGATCCAAAAACGGCATCGTATCGCGCAGAGAGGAGAAATTTACCCCCATGATAATGCCTGAATTGACGCCTAAATTTGCGCTGCCGAAAAGGTATTTATTCGCGCTTTTTAGAGCTGGAATTTTGGCAAATTTCGCATCGAGCGCCGCTTCGTCCATATGAGAATTTTCTAAATTCGCAGGGCTTACGATTAAATTTGCGCCGTAGCTGTTTAACTCGCTGGCGACCTTTTTATCGATGTCGGCGTAGATATTTACGAACGCCGCGCAAACCGCGCTGCCTAGCATTATCGCGACGAAAATCACGAAGCTGCGAATGCCGCTGTTGATGATACTTTTAAAGATCGCGCCTCTAAAAAACGCTCCGTTATTTCCTACCATAAAGCACCTCCGCAGGCAGTAGCTTGATCACTCCGCGTAGCGGCAAAATCGAGCCGATAATGCAAATAAGAAGTCCAAAGACGATGCTAAGCGGAAAGACCATTAGCGACACGCCGATAAAGGAGCCGAAAATTTGATACGCGATCGCCCAGCTAAGCGCGTAGCCCACGACTGCGCCCACGAGTGAGCTTGCTACGCAGATAACGAAAATTTCAGCGGCGAACTGGATATAGATCATAAAGTTGCTCGCTCCCAGCGCCTTAAGCAAGCCGATCTCCTTTTTGCGCTTATAAATTTCGCTGCTTAATAGGCTCGTGATGCAGATGCTTGAAATCAGCAGCGATAAAATGCTTACGACACCCATTAAATTTTGAATTTTTTTCGTGATGCCGCTTTGAGCTTCGCTGACGCTAAGTACCGCCTTGGCGGTCGCGTTTGGATATTCCTCGGTGATCTGATATGCGATGGAGCTAACGTATGCTGAGCAATACCAGGTGTCATATTCTGTGGCGTCCAGGTTATCGAGACTCCTTCTTGCCTTTACGGACAGATCGTCTTCCGGGATTGTCATGGCGCTGACTTCTGCCTTGGCGATGAGACCCTCTTTGTGCGTTAGCTTTTGCACCAAAGATAAATTTGCAATCAGCTTTTTGGCTTCATCCTCTGCGCCGTGCAAAATCCCAACGACCTTAACCTCATAATCTCCAAGCTTAACCGTATCGCCGATCTTTAGCCCAAGCCCGTCGCCTGCGAGCACCTCATTCTCGGCACCGTCTTTTACCCACTGCCCCTCTACGCTCCAAAACGGATAGAGCGAGCGCACGCCCGATCTGAAATCAGGCTCGTCGCTAACGCCCACGTCCTTTTCAAAGTAGGTCCCCACGACGTCGTAATTTCCCACGTGTGTAGTTAAAAAGGGCGCAAAGGCGGTGATATTGTTGCGCCAAAAGATTTCTTTTATCTTATGCAGCTCGCTCTCTTTTAAGAAATCGTCATTCTTAAGCGGCGAGTATTCGCGCCCACCGATCTCGATACTTAGGCTTTGCGAGCGCGGTAGCACGACGATATTCGAGCCGTAGCTGCGTAGCTCCTTAGCGACCTCATCACCGATTTTTAGCGTGATATTTAGCATGCAAGCGATCAGCGAGACCGATAAAAATATGGTCAAAAACGCTAAAATTTTGCTATCCCTGGAGTTTAAAATGGAGGATTTGATGATGCGTAAAAACATTATTTAAGCTCCTTTAGCGTGCCGTTTTCATCTACATAGCGTTCGGGGTGCGCGGTGAAGGCGTTTGCATTCGCTTCGCTTTCGAAAAAGTAGGTGCGTCCGTAGTAAAGATAGCTAAATTTAGAGGTGTTTAAAATTTCTTTTCTACTGACCGGATCGATTACCTTTTTATCCACGATCTCCGAGAAATAGGACGCGCCGTCCTCGATCGTCTTAAGCGCGATAACGATATTTTGCCCCTCTAGCTTATAATCCAGCGGGATCGGATTGCAGCCGCCAAGCTTGCCGACGCTTGGTAAAAAGATACGCACGTTGCAAGCGATGCAAATGAGCTCGTCGCCTTTTTTGATGTAGCCCATATCGCCGCAGATTGAGCACGCGTCAAAAACCGCGACCGGAGCAAATTTGTCCGTGAAGCGGTTTAGTAGAAAAAACCTGACCTTGTGCCCGTCGTCGGTGACGTAGGCAAAACGGTGCAGCTTGCCGTCCTTTACGATGTTTGCATCGATTATAAATTCCGCGCCTTGCGGCTCGATAATCTTAGGCTCGTCGATCGTAGGCGGTTTTGAAGCGACCAAGATATAATAAAGCCCCAAAAAGCTAATTAAAACCCCAAGCGACAAGATCAGACCAAAATCTCTAAAAATGGCGAATCTGCCCGCTTTAACCTCTCTAAATTTTATAATGTCCGATTCGCGAGACACTCGACTTGGCGCACGAGATGCCGTAAGCAGCGCAATTAGCGCGGCTATAAGGCAAAGAGCTAGCGTCAGATAGGAGTTGTTGTAGTGGATGATTTTGGCGATGACGCTTAGAAACTCGGACGAGCCGATCGCGTTTGAAAGTCCTTCAAAACCCTTCGCAGCTAGCGCTTTGGGCGCGTCCGCCTGGCGCAGATCAAGACCTAAAAAGCCGATTTTGGCGATGAAGGCAAACACCCACGCAAGAGCGAACGACACCAGCTTTGCGCCTCTGCTCGCGCGCACTAGAGCTGAGCGATAAATAAAATAGAATAAAATGAGCGCCAGCGCACCTAAAACCGCCATAAAGAGGTTGGTTAGGCTGAAGCTGTCCAGCAGCTCGCCGGAGAAAATTTTAAAATTCATCCCTATAAAGCGGTATTCAAATCCATATGTGCAGCCAAGAGCAAAAATAACTGTGCCGGTAAGATAGAATCGCTTAAGCCTAAACGCAAACAGCAGCGCCAAAAGCGCCAAAAGTGCGAGTGCGTCAAATACAATCTTGCCTGCATCAGCGTTTGCCGAGCGCGCAAATGCGCTAAAGCACAGCGCCCCAAATGCAGCTCCAAAAAGCGCGGGCAAAAACGATGCGCTGATAAAGCGCCTGCCGCCCAGATACGCGCTTAAAAACGCGAGCGGAAACAGAGCCAAGCTAACGTGATAAAAAAATATCGTCATTAAAAATCCTCATCGAGCCTAATGCGCGTAAATCGCCTACAATTGCTTAAATTTTAAAATTTTAAAACCTACGTCGTTTTGTAAATTTTAAAATTTCAAATCCGCTTGCAAAAAATTTGCAGCGGCAAGAGCCTGCTGATAAATAGAAATTTCGCCTCACTCTTGCTTTGGTTTTATCTCGCCCTAGCGCTGCGATAAATTTAAAATTTTAAAATTCCAAGCCTCTTGAAATTTTAAAATTTGCCGCAGCTAAAACATTCGTAAGCTTAAACGCATTGAAGCAAAACGATGTGCTTTATCTACGGCGTAACATTTAAATTTAAACGGGCTAAAGTAACCCGCCTTAAATTTAAAGCGTGCGGCTAAACCCAATACCGCTAGGACTCCGCCGAAAACGGACTCGGCGGAGCCATCTATGATTTACTCTTTAGGAGCGCCTGTGTATTGGAAGGTGTATTTAACCGAGAATGGCTCCCACCATTTACCTACGCCGGTCGCTTTATCTGCGTGGCGGCCAAATCCATTGGCGCTTGGATTTTCGATGTTATAGGTTAGCTCGTAGTTGCCTACGCCGTTTACCATCTTGATATTGGCGCCGTAGTGAGGACCGTCGCTAGCTACCATTGGCATGAAATTTCCCTTTTGAATCTTGCCGGTATCTAGGTTTTTAAGTACGTAAGCAATCTTTAGGTAAGGGATCCACTCGCCCTCGCCAAATCCGTTTGCGTTGCCTTTGATAGCGTGGATATCCGCCTCAAGGTGGATGTCCGCCTTGCTAGGAGCTAGATCAATGCCTTTAGGCTCCATATCGATAGGCTGAAGATACACAGCAGCGATCTCCATTCCATTTTGCTCAATCGGCTCGCCGATTGGATGCTCTCCCGCCATTGCTATAACAGAGGCTAGGCTTAGTGCCAACATACCTGAAAAAATCTTTTTCATCTTTTCTCTCCTTATTAAGATTTGTTTTTTTGCTTATTTTTTAAGATCAAAATTCCTACGATCAAAAGCACGATCATCACCGCTTGCGGCACGAGGCTCTGGACGTAAGGATAAAATCCGATCCACGTAATCGTAGGAAGCCCATCTATCACGGTAGGCACAAATACCTTGCCCTCGACTAGCTCCATCACGCCCTTGCCCACGAATACGACGGACATATAAAAGATAATGACCGATGTGGCGATGAAAAATGGCTTGATAGCGATTTTAAGCGAGAATTTTTTGATGACGATATAAACTATGATAAGAGCCGCTAGACCAGCTACGAAGCCTGCTGCTACCATGCTGGTAGCTGCCGGACTTTTGGCATCGAAAAGTAGTGCCAGATAAAATAGCACTGTCTCTGCGCCCTCGCGATAAACCGCTAAAAATACCGTCCACCAAAGCATCTTGCTATCGCCCGAGCTTAGACTGTTTGAAATTTGACCTTGGATATAGGCGCTCCACTTTTTGGAGCTTGCATTTGAAAGAAGCCAAAAGCCCACGTAAAATAGCAGCACCACGGCGATTAACATCACCGCGCCCTCCATCACTTCGCGCGTTTGTCCTGCATTTTCGCTACCGAAGATATAATTCAGCCCGTAAGCCGTAGCGATACTTAGCACAACCGCGACGCCAAGAGCGCTGTAAACGATATTTAGGTGCTTTGAGTTGCCGGATTTTATAAGTAGAGCGATGACTGCGGCTACGATGATGAGCGCTTCAAATCCTTCACGCAAGATGATGATAAACGCGTATAAAAATAGATCCCAATTGCTTGATTTCTTCGTTAGCTCTAGACTTTGGGTAAGCTGATCAAATAGCTTATTTTGCGCCGCTACGATCTGCTCTTTGGAAGCGCCCGCGCGCATAAGAGCCGAAATTTTATTAAAGCTTGCTTCGGTGTCTAGCTTGAGCTGAGTATTTTTAGCACCGACGATATTTTCCATACCGCTCTCTTCGTATTCATCAAAGTAGATATTGCCACTTTCGTCAATCGCGTCATCAACCTTGCCGCTCTCGTAAAGCTGCAAAACCTTAGCCATTTTGTCTTTGATATTTTGCACGATCGGTGCAAAATCCTTGCCTTCATCCTCGCTAGTATCGCTTTGTGCTAACGCAGTCTGTGGCGCTATGGAGTAGCTTTCTTGCGGCAAATCATTTACAGCTTTTAATGCTAGATTATCTAGGGCGTTTATCGCTTCATCAAATTTTGATTTGTCCGTATCTGCATCCTCGCGCAAGAGATTTCCGATGATCTGCTGGATTGATTGATCGGTCTGAGACGAGACATATTTTCGTACCGCCTCCTCTAGGCGTTCGTTGCGGTAGATATCAAATTTAGCGCGATTTAGCGCAGCCTTTAACGCAGCGGTGTCTTTTTTATCAAACGCAGCTTTAGCGTTATCCAGCTCAGTTTTAAATTCTGTATAGACGCTCATCCAAGGCGAAGTTGTGCCGGATGCTGCGGAATTCCCGCCTGAGGCTGGCGTAGAAGTGCTGCCGTCGCCTCCGTCTTGATACTCGGCTACGAGACGATGACCAGATTCGATCGCAGGCAGAACCTCATCAATCTCGCGATTTAGATTATCGATCATCGCTTGGATCTCATTTAGCGGCTTTTCCGCCTTGATCGCTTTACGGATATCGCCGAATTGCTTCTCCATATCGTAGGATTTTTTCTGTCCCAAATTTATGCGGATGCCAGCTTCTAGATTTTCAAAATGCCCAAAATACGCCTCTTGGGTTATTTTTCTAGCTTCAGAATTGTTACCATCAACATAAAGCTTGATCGCTTGAGCAAATTTTTCTTTTATCGTCGCTGCTTCGGCACGATAATCCGTATCCGCAAAAAGCATAGCAAGCGGAAAAATTAGAGCTAAAACCGCAAATTTAAAAAATTTCATCTGACCCTTCTTGAGTTGAATTCATACATTAAATTTCAAAATTGAGCGGCAATTATATGTAGAAAAATCTTAAAAAGTAATAAAAAAAGCGGTTATCATAAAGCACGAAAGCGGCTAAATTCTCAATTGCGAGAGCTTTTTGATAGATGGAATTTAATAGAATTTAGGATATGACGGAATTTTAAACGGCAGTCGGATTTTACTCCGACTGCTAAAATTTTAGTGAAGTTTCGACCAAATTTTGCTTTTCCAAAGACCTGCAAAAACAGAAAGGATCAAGAAATAAATCATAATATTTATGGTTGTAGCTTCACGCTCAGTTTTTTTGCTATCGCCTACGTCAGCTAGATACTCCACGACCTTGGCTTCAGCGTTTTCGTTCAAGCCTACGCGCGGCATCGAAGTGCCTGGAAGCTTCTTTTGCGTATCATTGATAAACTCGTGCAGATAGTTGGCGCCCTTAGAACGGATCATCATCGAAAGATCCGGAGGCGTCGAGCCCATATACGCAGCCAGGCTAGCCTTATCGCTAGATGCAAAGAGCTTATCATACTTGACATCGTGGCATCTTAGACAAGCATCCTTAAAAACCGCCTTGCTCAAAAGGAATTTTTTCTGCGCTTCATTTAGTTCGGTGCCTTGTTTGTTGCCGCTAGCAGCAGCCTCAGAGGCGATTAGCTTATCCTCGCTAGGAGCGAGCGATTTTAGATAGGCTACGATATCGGCGATCTCTTGATTTAGATCACCGCCCGCACCGAAAAACCCGGGCATCGGAAAAGGCTTTTCGTCGCCAAATTTCTGATCTAGCTTAAGAGCCATGATCGGATCTTTGATGAGCGCAGCTAAGAATTTATCGGTGTATAGATAGCCCGCGCTACTAAGATCCGGAGGATTGACGCCGTATGCGGCACTAGCGCTTGCCGCGTCCATAGGAGCGGGGATATTTGCACTTTTTACTCCATGACATGCGGTGCAGCCTGCATTTGTAAAGGTCTCGGCGCCGCGCACGGCATCGCCTTTGCTAAGATCTATTTTATTTATCTCGTCCCAAAAAAGCACCGTTTTGTCTTGTTGCTCTTTCGCACTGGCTAGGGCTTTTTTAGAATTTTTTATCATCGTCTCATCCCCGCCTTTTTCAGCTGCGGCCAAAGCGCTTTCTGCTGCGGCTACGTTATGCGCGGCTAAAGCCGTATCGCCTGCTGCAAAATCGTAATTTACCGGATCGGTGTGCGGACTAAGCTTAGTATGAGCATAAGGCTCGATAAACCAGTATAAAATTCCCACACAAAAAAGCACCAAGATTAGGGTTCTTATCTCTTTCATAGTTAGACCCTCTTTCTTTCTGCAATTGTAATTAGCGGAAGCACTACGACAAGCAATCCGATATAGATGATCGATAAAGCAAAGCCCCAGTATTTATTTTCGATACCAAGCTCCGCGCCGTCTGCAGGGAGCTTGCCGAAAAGGCTAAGCAGGATCATGTCGATTACCAAAACCCAAAACCAAATGAAAAATGCCTTGTTTTTGTGCGCGGGCGCCACTACGCTGCTGCGATCAAATAACGGGATAAAAAATAGCGAAACTCCAGCGAAGGCAAAGGCGATAAGTCCGATGTCGGCAGCCTTAAGCGGTCCTACGTCGAAGTAAAATCCGCGCAGAATTTCATACTCCCAGAGGAAATACCACTCCGGATAGATATGCGTTGGGGTTTTGAGGCTGTTTGCTGGCTCGAAATTTATCGGATCCATCGCAAAATCGAAGTGAAAGCCGACCAGATAAAAGAAAAATATCATAAAGATACTGACATAGAAAAAATCCTTCGCCAAAAAGCCCGGCCAAAATGGAATTACCTTGCTTTCGCTAGTTTTGCCCTGCAGATACTTCTCACCCTCGAGCTCAAAGTCAATCTCCTCGCCGTCTAGGTTATTTACATGCGGAAATCTAAGCGAATAAAAATGCACCGCCAGCACCGCAACCACCACGAGAGGTAGTAAACAGACGTGAAGCATAAAAAATCGCGTCAGCGTCGGATCACTAACAGCGTAATCGCCGCGAATCCATTCGACTATTGCATCGCCAACTACTGGAATTCCACCAAAAAGATTAGTAATAACCATCGCTGCCCAGTAGCTCATCTGCCCCCACGGAAGCATATAGCCGCTAAAAGCCTCAGCCGAAAAGATGATGAAAAGCAGCATTCCGCTTACCCAAATCATCTCTCGCCCTTGCTTATACGAGCGGTAATATATAGCTACTAAAGTATGAATGTATAATATCAAAAACACCACCGACGCCGATACCGCGTGGATATGACGCCATAGCCAGCCGTATTCGACCTCTTTCATAATCGTGAAATTTACGCTATTAAATGCTAAATTGACATCCGGCTTATAATACATCACGAGCATTAGTCCACTAACGAACAAAACTATAAATAGCGTCATCAAAATAACGCCCATCGCCCAAAGGAAGCTGATATTTTTAGGAATCCAATACTCGCTTACCATCACCTTGAAAAATTTCGTTACGGCAAGCCTTTGGTCGAACCAATCCCAAACTCCCGTAGCTTTTCTTATATGTGCCATCTGCGCCTCCTATGCTTTCTGCTTTAGGGCTTGGTATTCGGGGCCCTCTTCGCCTAAAACGAGTTTCGTTCCGTCTATTTTAAAGGGCGGTATATCCATAGGACGCGGCGGCGGACCGAACACGTTTACGCCGTTAGCATCGAAAATCCCACCGTGACATGCACAGATGAATTGTTGCGTCGATGGCTTGTAGCTGGGAATACAGCCCAAATGCGTACAAAGCCCGATGCAAAGCGTATATCTAGCATCTCCCACGACGACGTCACGGGCATCGTTTTTAGGCATATCGGCAGTCTTTTTAAGCACGAAAATCGGCTTTTTGCGCCACTGCGTTTGATAAAGCTCGCCCTCTTTGATCGGACTTAAATCTACCGTAGTGACGCCCGCAGCGCGCACGCTAGGAAGCGGATCCCACGATTTCTTCATCCCCACGAGTGCGAAAACGCCACCCACAGCGGCAACCGCGCCGAAAGTAAGCCCGATAAAGCCTCGTCTATCCTGTTTTAGATCAGACATCTTTATCCTTTCAAATTAAGAAATTGACAAGCGTCAATTTTAGCCAAATAAAGATTAAATCAATATGATTATAAGCAGAAATTTAGCTTAACCTTGCAAGCTAAATTATATTTTAAGATAATTTTAATGCCTAGCGAGGCGTTTTAGCGATTTAAAATTTTATAAATTTTCAAATTCTGTCATGTTCTATCATGGCGCGGAATTTAAAATTTTAAAATTTTGTCGCGCAAGAGTTATTGCGACAATGGCATGCGAAATTTTAAAATTTCGACATCATAAATAAAATTTCATAAAGCGCGAGATTTTAAATTTTAAATTTAAAGATGAGCATAGAATTTATAAAATCAAATTTTAAAATTTCACTGCTCGGTTATGGCTGCGGCGGGGCGAATTTTGCACTAGCGCGCTAGCTGAAATTTTAAAATTCTAGAATTTGTTGCGATTCCATTGCGCGTAAAAATTCCGTTAGAAGCGAAATTTAAAGCTTAAAACCCCATAGCGGCGCAAGTTCCAAATCATTAAAATTTTACGACGTCTTAAAAATTTTAAGCATCAAAGTCCTGTCGCGATGCAAAATTTTAAAATTTAGCGTAATCGCGAGCCATAAAATTCTATAAAATTCTGCGGGATTTTAAAGCCTAGCCGATTTGCCCGAGCGGAAATACGCCGCGATCGCAAGGGCTATCATCGAGGCAACCATCACGTACGCCCAGCCGGGCACGGGGATACGCTCGCCGCTAGCATATGAGTGCATGCCGCTTAGATAGAAATTTACACCAAAATAGGTCATTATGACGCTAAAATACGCAAACATCGAGGCTACGGCAAAGGCGAACTGATTATTGAGCTTAGGCATAAACCTAAAATGTACGACCACCGCGTAGATGAAAATCGTAATGAGCGCCCAGGTCTCCTTCGGATCCCAGCCCCAGTAGCGCCCCCAGCTTTCATTCGCCCACACGCCGCCTAGGAAGTTGCCGACCGTCAGCAAGCAAAGCCCTAGGATCATCGACATTTCGTTGATATGCGTCGCCTCTGTGATGTTGCGCGCGATCTCGGGGTTTTTCTTGTCGAACAAAAACATTACGAGAGTGAAAATTCCAAGCAGCATGCAAAGGCCTAAAAATCCGTAGCTCGCGGTGATTACCGAGACGTGGATCGTAAGCCAGTGCGATTTTAGAACCGGCTGAAGATTGGTGATCTGCGGATCGATGTCGCTAAGATGTGCCACCATCAGCGTTATGCCCGCCATTATTGACGTTAGCGCCAGTGAAATAGCGGATTTTCTCGAGAAAAATATTCCGCTTAGCGACAGCGCCCACGCGATGTAGATGAGCGATTCGTAGGAGTTGCTCCACGGCGCGTGCCCAGAGACGTAGCCGCGTAGCGCAAGGCCTGCGGTATGCGCGATGAAAGCGACGATATTTACGACGTAAACGAGCTTAAACGCGCCGCCTAAGCGAAGAGCGGGCTTCATCATTCGCAAAAAGATAAAGATCAGAAGCAAAAATCCCGAGATAGTGTAGATCGGAAAGAGGCGAGAAAAAATTTTAGCCTTATTAAATAAAATTTCATATTTTATCGCGCTCTCGCTAGGCATTAAATTTGCGCCGTTTTGTGCCTGGTATTTTTTGACGTAGCTTAGCATCTTTTCTGCGCCGCTCCAATCCCCGCTTTCTTGGGCATAGACCACGGACGAAACGAATATTCCCATCATTTTTTTAACTTCAGTTGATTCGTTTTGATCCAGCGCATCGCCTAGATATAGCGGCGAAAGCCACTCGTTATTTTTAGCGTTCTTAACCGGAATAATTCTAAAATAATCCCCCATAAACGCCGAGTAAAAGACGTTTACGCGCTCATTTACCTTGATGATCTCTTTATCTAGCACGCCGCGATTGCCCAAAGGCTTGCGGTTGATCTCCTCGACCATTTTATCGAGTTTGTAGTAGCTCTCGCCGCCTTTAAATTCAAAAAAATCCATCATACTGGCGTGGCTTTGCTTCTCATCCATACCTAGAATTTTCTTAAGCTCCGGCTCGCTAACCTTGATGATTGGCGCACGTCTCCAGTAGCTTTGATTTAGCATAAACGAAAGCGCAGCGGCGTTATGATTTAAAATTTCGCCATTTGGCGCCTTGTAGTTGTCGGCGCGGTAAATTTTATTTAAAAGCTCCCTAGAAACGGTATCGAAAGGCTCCATTCGCCCATCAAATCCCTGAATTACGAGGCTTGCTAGATCCTCACTAAATTTAGGATCAAATTTCGGCACAGCTAGCTCGCCTCCCATAGTAGAAAAATTATGCGGCGGGATGGAGTCTTGCTCCGCCGCAGATTCTTGCGAAGCGGAGCCCTGCTTGGAATTTTTAGCGGCGGAATTCTGCGCGGAATTTTGCGCAGAATTTTGCGAAGCCGGATCTTGCACGCTAGCCGGGTTTTGCGACGCGGAATTTTCTGCGGCTGTATTTGAGGCAGAACTTTGCGAAGTAGAATTTTGAGTCGTAGAGTTTTGTTCGGCATTTGCTGTGCTAGGATACAATGCGGCCAAACTCAAAGCCAACGCGCCTACTAATGCCAATGCCGCACCTTTGGTACCGCGTCGCGATTTTTTGATGCGTTTTGATGCAGAGCTTTCTACTGGGCTCGCAGGCGCCAAGCTAGATGCGGAATTTTTAGAATTTACATCTTTTTCTTGAGCAAGATGCGTATTTTCGCTGATTAAGCGCGAGAGCTTGAAAAAGCGCGAGCCCCGGTTAAAAAAGTTAAAAAACATCCCCATGCAAAGCAAAAAATAGCCGATGTAAGTTGGAACTTTGCCAGGGTCTTTATTGACCGAAAGCACAGTGCCGCGCTCATCCGTGTCGTATGAGCTTTGGAAAAATCGGTATCCGCCGTAATCGAGCACGTGATTCATAAAAATATCATAATCAAAGCTAGTATTGCCGTCTTTTAGCGTGATTTCACTTTTATATCCGGAGGGCGAATTGGTGCCTGGATAGCGATCCATCACAAAGTCGCGAAGCGCGATTTTAAAAGGCAGATGAAGCATCTTTGGTGCCAAGGCTACGATGAAATTCTTATCTCCCACCTTGTAGCTAGCGCCATGCGAATCCCTAGGCACGTAGATTTCGCGACTCTGCCCCGCAAAGCTTAGCGTAGCTACTACGCCGGGCTCACCCGGTAAATTCGCATCGACCGGGACGAATTTCTCGACCGCGGAGCTAAGTAGGCTAACGGGAGCGAAATTTATCCCGTCGAAGCTGTAAAGCAAGAGATTGCCTAGAGGATTATCCTCGTTTTTCTTAAGCGGCGCAGTGCTCATATCAGCCATTTTAGTGGCGTTTATATCAAGACTTGAGTTTAAATAGAATTTGCCGTCTTTGGATTTTATGTAGATGAAATTCTTACTTTTAGGCTCTGCGTTAAAAGTGATACTAAGCTCGCCTATCTCCATGCTCTCGCCTGATTGCAAGGAGACGTTTTGGCTGCCAATGTTGTTGGAAAATAATAACTCCACGCGCGCAGGAGCCTGTCCGGTCGGATCTTGCACCCATTTTAGCTCGCCGTGTTCTATTAGCTCTTTAAATTTTAAATTTGCGATCCTGCCCTCTACGTCTAGATTGAGATCGAAGTTCATCCGTCCTGCGCCGTTTAAAAATTTGCTCTCGTCAGCAGATATAAACTCGCCGTCGCTGCCTAAAGTAAGAAGTTGAACGACCTCGTCTTTAGTCGTTACGATCGAGCTCTCGCCGCCCTCTCTTATATGGATATTGCCCTCAAAGCCAAAATATCTAGTCAAAATCGCTCCAACAAGCATAAACAAAAAGCTTGCGTGAAAGATTAGCGCAGGCAGCGTGCGAAGCTTAATCATGCGGTAGCGATAGATATTGTAGGTTAAATTTATTCCCAAAAGCACCATCAGCGCGCCAAACCACGCAGTAGAATAAACCATCGCCCAAGCTACTTCCGTGCCGTAAGCGGTCTCTACAAAAGTGGCGATCGCACAGGCTAGCGCCAAAATCAGTAGCATCACTGACGCGCACTCCATACTAAAAAATGTCTTCATTGATTTCCTTTAGATTTACGAGGGTTTTCAAAATCGCGAGATTTTAGCAAAAATTGCTTAATTTTTCATTTTACGACCTGCAAGCGCACGCCTACTAGCGTAGCGCGAATATGCGTTTAAGATGCTTTGATAAGGCGGTAAAATTCTCATCTTAGGCATTCGCACAGGAATTTAACGGCGCGGATAAAATTTTATAAAATGCTGCGGAATTTAGCGGAATTCTGTTAAATTTGTGCGTCATCTCATCGTGTAATTTCTAATTTAGAATTCCGCTGCGATAAAATTTTATCTTTGCGAAATTCCTTATTATTATTTTTTGCCTTGAGTATATGCGAGCTCGCACACGTCGCCCACGGCTTGGTGGCACGGGATTGCCGAGATCGAGTTATTAGGCGAGCCATCGATCACTTTATCTGAATAAACTAAATAGATTAGCGAGCCCTGCACCGCGTCGTAAAGCCTAACTACGTGGGTCTTTTTGAAAATTAACGAGCTACGTTTTTCAAAAATATCCTCTTTTTTCAGCTCCTCTTTGATGATGATTTTAGGCGCTGTCTGCACGCACGAAACAGAGGCTTCGGAGCGGTCCTCCTCCACGCCGATGATCTCTTTGGCACCGCCTTTTTTGGCGTAAGAGACGTAACAGGTCACGCCGTCGATCTTAGGATCTTTAACCGCGATAACTTCGATGCGATCATCTTTGCCAAAAATTCTAAACGAAGTATTTACGCTACCTACAAGCTCGTAATCGCCCGCGCAAGCAAAAGCCGCTAAAATCGCTGCTAGAATAAATTTTTTCATAATCATCCTTTGGAATTTTAGCGGCGATTTTATCATTTATAATATAAATATTAAGCAAGTTTTTATAAAATACCGCGATTTAAATTTAAAGGAATTTTATGATCGAAGATATCTTCAGAGAATACGATATTCGCGGCATCGTGGGCGAGGAGCTAAACGAGCGCAGCGTAAAGGCGATCGGCTTCGCTCTTGGCAAACATATCGCAAATTTAGGGCTTGAGCGCGTTAGCGTGGGATACGACGCCCGTCTTAGCGCGGATGAGCTTTTTGGCTATTTCGTAAGCGGGCTAAATTTTGCAGCTTTGCGGGTTTATAATATCGGCTTGCTACCGACGCCGGTGGGTTATTTTAGCGTATTTACGCATAAATTTGACGCAAACGTAATGATCACCGGCTCGCACAATCCCAAAAATTACAACGGCTTTAAGATCACGATCGGCACGGACAGCTTCTTTGGCGCGGATTTGAAGCGTCTGGGCGCGCAGGTGCGGGAGCTGATCGGTTCAAATTTTGAAATTCCAACCGATACAAGCACTCAGAAGTACGACATCTTAAGCGAGTATCTAGCATATTTTGAGAAGGAATTTGCGGCTCTTAAGGGCTTTGCTACGCCTTTTATAATTGACTGCGCAAACGGCGCCGCTGGCGTTACGACTACTAAAATCATAGAAAGGCTAGGACTAAACGCTAAAGTTTTATTCCCACAACCGGACGGCAATTTCCCAAACCACCACCCAGATCCCAGCGAGGAGAAAAATTTAGCTGATCTTAAAGCTGCGATGAAGCAAGACGGCGTGAGCTTGGGTTTCGGTTTTGACGGAGATGCCGATAGGATCGCCGTGCTTACGCCGCGCCGCAACATCAAAGGCGACGAGCTAGCCTGCCTGCTTGCTCTAAACATGCACCGCCCGCGCATCCTAGGCGAAGTCAAATGCTCTCAAGCGATGTATGACACCATCGATAAGATCGGCAAAAGCTTCATGGGCAAGACCGGCCACAGCAATATCAAAAAGGCGATGAAGGAGCTTGGTATCGATCTTGCCGCCGAGGTTAGCGGGCATATATATTTTAAGGAGCGATATTTTGGCTTCGATGACGGCGTATATGCGATGATGCGCGTGCTTGAGCTCGTAGCTAAAGGATATGATTTAGACGCCGAGCTAGACAAGCTGCCGCGAGTTTTTAGCACCGACGAGATAAAATTTAATACGAGCGAGGAGGCGAAATTTAAGATCATCGAAGCTCTTAAAGCTCAAATCCACGCAGGTATCGCGGAGCTACCGCCCATCCGCGATATTATCGAAATAGATGGCATCAGAGTGAGGTTTGATAACGGCTGGGCACTCGTACGGGCAAGCAATACCACGCCTGTGATCGTAACTCGCTTCGAGGCCAGCAGCCCCGAGTTTCGCGACGAGATGCAGCGCGTATTTTTAGGTAAACTAGAAAATTTAAAGGATCAGAGATGAACGAATCTGAAAAGCAAAAGGTTGAAAAAAATATAAAAGAGCTTTTGGCTGCGAGAGCAGAATTTTTTAAATTCTTAGATGAGCGCGTGCCAAAGATCGCGGGTACCGACGTATTTGATTTCGAGCGTGCAGGTGCGGCTAGCTTGAAAGAAGTTTATGCGAAATTCTACGGTTACGACTACGCCACGCGCAAGCTGCTGCCATATCTGTACCGCACTTACGGACTAAATTTCGATGTCTGAGATCATCTTAGACCGCGCCGCTTATGCGCACAATCTAGCGCAAATCGCCGCCAAAGTAGGTGGAGCGGAGCGAGTATTTTTGGTAGCCAAGGATAATTCATACGGCCATGGCTGCAGACTTTGCTGCGAGGAAGCGGCAAAACTAGGCTTCGTACGCGCCGTAACGCGAAGTGCTGCGGAAGCTGCGCAGATAGCGGATTTATTTGATGAAATTTTAGTGCTCTCGCACATTCCGCGCGGGGACGAGGATGAGCGGTTTTGCTACACAGTAAATGATCTGAGCTACTTCACGCGTCTTAAACGAGGGCTTAAAATTTATATCGCTGCAGATACCGCTATGCACCGCAACGGCATCGGTGCGAGCGAGCTAGATGAGGCGCTTAGGCTATGCAAGCAGGGCGGATTTAAGCTTCGTGGCTTTTTCACACACTTTCGCGCAAGCGACGAGCTAAGCGGAGATTTTTTCTCGCAGAGGCAAAATTTTATAGAATTTAAGCGGCTCGCAGGGCAAAAGGCCGCCGCCGCGGGCTTTGAAAATTTAAAATT
Source organism: uncultured Campylobacter sp. (assembly GCA_963522765.1). Lineage (GTDB taxonomy): Bacteria > Campylobacterota > Campylobacteria > Campylobacterales > Campylobacteraceae > Campylobacter_B. The sequence goes on from CAUQZM010000012.1 coordinate 37,881, forward strand.
TCATTCGAGCAACTCCGCGGCGATCGAGCGAAGTGCGGGCTTTGAGGACGAATACGTGCGCGTAGGCATGGCGCAATTTGGATATCCGCAATTTGACGAGAGCCTAAATTTACGCCCTGTGCTAAAGCTCTATGCCGATCTAATCAGCTCGCGCGTGCTAAAAAAAGGCGAGCGCGTGGGCTACGGCGCGAAATTTGAAGCGTCACGCAATATGAGGATCGGCACCTATGATCTAGGCTACGCCGACGGGCTATTTCGCTACGACGGCGAGGACGAGCTAGCGCTTGCAAGCGGGCAAAAAATGCTCGGAAAAATGTCGATGGATAGCTTCTGTGCAGAATTCGGTGGCGAGCGCATCTGCGTGCTGGACGATGCGCGAGCCTGGGCAAAGCACTTCGGCACGATCGAATATGAAATTTTAGTCAAATTAAATTCCAACATCCCAAGGAGATTTCAATGAAAGAGCTGCAAGGAGAAAATAACGAGCGTATAGGTTACGACGATAAAGACTTATCCGCGCGAGGCGAGAGCTTTGGCGGAGAAGAGTATCCACGCCAAAAAGGAGGGCTTCATATCTTAATCAAAGCTCTAATCGTCTTAGTGATTGCAGCGATCGCGTTTGCGATATTTGCAGTGCCTGTTTACAATAAACTCGTAAGCAAAGATGAAGAAGTTAAGGCCGCGTGGAGCCAGGTGCAAAACCAATATCAGCGTCGCGCCGATTTGATTCCAAATTTCGTAGAAACCGTCAAGGGCTACGCAAGCCATGAAAAAGATACCTTAGAAGGCGTCATAAATGCCCGCGCTAAGGCAACTGCTGTCAATATTAATGCAGAAAGTTTAGCGCAAGATCCGGAAGCGTTTGCGAAATTTAACGGCGCTCAAGGCGAGCTTAGCTCAGCCCTATCGCGCTTGATGCTGGTAGTCGAGCGCTACCCGGATCTTAAGGCAAATCAGAATTTCGCCGACTTGCAAAATCAGCTCGAAGGCACGGAAAACCGCATCGCCGTAGCGCGCAAGGATTACATCGCCTCGGTTCAGGAATACAACAAGCTAATTAGAACCTTCCCTACAAATATCATCGCGCGCATCGTAGGACTAGGCGGCGCCAAACCTAGCTTTAGCGCTGATAGCTCAAGCCAAAAAGCCCCTAGCGTTTCGTTTAAATAACGCTAAAGGCGGCAAATGCTAAGCGAGCAGTGCAAGCAAGAAATCCACGAGCTAATCACGAAAGCCGAAACCGCAAGCGGTGCGCAGATCGTCTGCGTGGTCGCGCGCGAAGCAAGCGAGGACTGCGAAGCTAGCTATAGCGCGGCGGCAGTGACGGCGTTTGCGATCGGCATCGTTCTGTGCTTCGTGCCACAAATAAGCAAAGCTGAGCTACTGCAAATCGTAGCGCCCAGCTTCATAGCGATTAAAGCTCTGCTAGCTAAATGCCCTGAGCTTTTAACTATAATCACGCCTAAATCCCGCAGACTTCGGCTCTCAGGCGAGTTTGCGATGCTAAAATTTTACGAGTGCTACGGCAGCGTAAAAGAAGCGATAATGTTTTGTGTCTGCGTCCGCGAGCGCTGCGCTCATATCATCTGCGGCGCGCGAGCGGCGGAGTTTATCTCTAAGGGCGAGTTTGAACGTATCACGACGGAATTTAACCCTAGCACGCAAGGCCTTGAGCCTGCTGTTTTAAAGGCGATGGACGCGCTGTGCAAGCTAGCCATGCGAGTACCTAAAGATAGCAAAAATAACGAGATAGAAGAGACCTTGGTGGAGCTGCAATGAGAGTGGCTTGGAGATTTGCTTTTGCCATAATGGCGCTATTTGTAATAAGCGTCGCCGCACCTAGCGAGTATCTGGCCCGCCCAAACGGCACCGCTGTAATCGATGAGGCTGGTATTTTACGCCCAGCCGCAAGAGAGAGCCTGAATGAAATTTTAACGACTTTCGATAAAAATTCCTCAAACCAGATCATGTTCGTAAGCCTAAAATCGCTCGGCGGCTACTCTATCGAGGAAATCGGCGTAGAGCAGGCGCGCGCTCTTGGTATCGGGCAAAAAGGGCGCGACAACGGCGTACTGCTGCTCGTCGCTCCGCATGAGCATAAAGTGCGTATCGAGGTCGGATACGGGCTAGAGGGCGTACTAACCGATATGCGCGCCAAACGCATCATTAGCAATAAAATTCTACCCTATTTTAGACAGGGAGATTACGAAAGCGGCGTCATTAGTGGGATTTCGGCGATCATTAGCACGATCGAAGGCGGCGATATAAAATTTGATCCGCTTAACGCCAACGCGCAGCAGGATCCGAGCAACAAGGACTTTGCGATCTTTATGGTGCTTTTTGCGGTCTTGCTTTTTGCGATACTAAGTCGCCGCGTGACGCGTCGCAGAAGAAGCGACGAGGATATAATCTCGAGCGCAGACATCATAAGTGAAATCGCGCGCTCATCGCGCATGAGAGGTAGCTCATCCGGAGATTTTGGCAAATTTGGAGGAAGTGGAGGTTTTAGCGGAGGCGGCTTCAGTGGGGGCGGCGGAAGTTTCGGCGGAGGCGGTGCTAGCGGAAGCTGGTAGTTACGGAATTTTATCAAAATTCCAAATCGTAGAATTTTATCTAAATTTGAAAATTTCAGAATTTCTAAATTCGGCTGCTAGTATAGAAAAACAGCACGAGCGGCTTATCATTGCCCTCGATCTTTAGCGTGCGCTCGGAAGGGTCGAACTTGGAAGCAAGCGAGGTACAGTCAGTGCTTAGATGGTGCTTCCATCCGTCGCAGCCCGCGGGCAGCAGCGCGAGCACGGCAGCGGCAACTTTTAAATTTGAAAATTTAATCATTTAAAATCCGTCCTTAAATCTGCTTTTAAAACTGCTAAATTTGTTTTTAAATTTGCGTTTGAAATTTTAAAATTCACGGCGCGATGCTTGCCAGAATTTATGTCTAGGTCCGCTCCGAGGCGTATATCGTAATAATCCACGCTTGGGTTCATGCCGTGACCCTTGACGAGATTTATGTCGTAATCCGCGCTAGAATTTATATCGTGGCATATATTTAAATTTAAGTCTCGATCTGCGTTAAAGTTTATACTTTGGCATGTGCTGCAGCAATATGCTATAAAGCGTATGTCGCGATCCGTATCGTAATCCGCGCTAAAATCTATGTAGTGACCTGCCTTGTAATTCATACTCATAGCGTTTCGGCTTTTAAAATTTAGACTTTTAAAATTTTTACCTACTCCGCTTGGCTTCGCGTCGGCGCTTGATCTTTCGGGACAAATAACTTCGGTAAGACATGCGCAGCAAATAGCCGCACCTGCTCGCGTGAGCCTTAGACGAATCCAAAAAGAGCGCGAGTGGGCGGTGAAATTTTTAAATTTTAACGTAGCTTTATTTTTCATCATACGAGCTAAATTTTACGCGCCGAAATTCTGCGCACCCGAATTTTTGGCACCTTGATTTTCGTCGTTAGAATTTTCGGCACTCTGATCTTCGCTGCCAGAGCTTTGCGAGGCGGGATTTTTAGAATTATATTTTTTTGATATCGGAATTTTCTGTAGCCGAAGTATCTGCGCCCGCATTTTTTGCCATTAGAATTTTCGTCGATTAAATTTATTCTTTGCAGAATTTTAAATCTGGATTACGCGCCCTATTATTTCATCACATCATCGCGGGTTATTTACGTAAAATTTTACCTATTAAAAATTTGGACGCAAAATTCCACATGCGAAATCTCGATAAAATTTTTCCATTAAATTACGAAACGAAATTCTACCTCGCAATTCCGCCGCTATTTCTTGGCGATTTTATAGTAGCCATCCTCAAAAACGACTTTACCCGCACCCACAAGGCGCTTTAAAAGCTGCGAGCTTTTTTCGTCAAACATCGCTTCCACGTCGCTCATGCGCTGCGGACGGCGCGAGAGAGTGCGCAAAATTTCATCCTCGCTAAAGCTCAGCCGCTCGCTTGCGTATTTGGGCGCGGCGATGATATTTATGTTTTGATTTTCGATGAAAGTAGCCAGATAGCGCAGCTGCGCATCGCTCACCCCCTGCACGCGGTATGCAGGCGGACGATCTATAGTGCCAAGATCTATCCGGTGCGGATTGATACGAGCTAAAGCCGCATTCAGCGCCGCAAAGTCTTCTTGCGTGTCGTTTAGCCCGCGCACAACTAGGATTTCGATATCAAGCTCGCCACGAAACTCGCGCGCAAAATCTGCGATCGCGCTTACGATATCCTCGGCGCTAATGCCTGCGTGCGGGCCGTCCACTTTGCGGAAGCTTTTCGCAAGCGCGCTATCTAGCGAAAATTTGCAGATATCAAGCTTCGCTAGCGCCGCGCTGTTTTCGCGCACGAGCGAGCCGTTTGACAAAACGAGCAGTTTCTGCGGCAGGTGCAGCGCCTTTAGTGCGCTTGCGAGCTCTGCAAAGCGCGGATGCAGCGTGGGCTCGCCGTTTGCCGTGATCGTGATGACGTCTATGTTAGGGTGTGCTGCTAGCGCAGATTTAAGCTCAGCGATGACCGGGCCGATCTCACAGGGCTCGCTCATCGCGCTTACCGGCTTGCCCGCGCCCAGCTCGCAGTAGACGCAGTTGAAGTTGCACTGCTTGCACTGCGGACTCAGATCGATACCGAGGCTGCGCCCGAACCTACGCGAGGCGACGGGCCCGAAAATATATCTCATTTTTGCTCCATGATTTGATTTGCGGGGTTTGCTTGCGCGCAGATTTCCTTTAAATTTTGCTTCCGCGTGCTGAAATTCAGTGCCGCTTTTATGCGAAATTTCATTTCCGTGCGCCGCCCCCGCTACGGCAAAATTTTAAACTTAGAGCTTTGAATTTACCCTTAAATTTGGGACGCTGTGTAAAATTCATATAAAAAATTCGCATTATGTACGGACGAGCGAGCTTTGAAATTTCAAAATTCCCAGAATTTCGCTAAAATTGCGGGCAAATTTAAAGAAGGGCGAAATTTTGACTATTTATGATTTGGAGCGCCTGCGACTGGACGCGAAAAAGCACGTGGAGCAGCTAAAGTTTATCGTCGTCGTAAGCACGATCGTCTTGTTTGCGGTGTTCGGCGCTATCGCGTATTTTGCAGACATGCAGGGCGTGCAGAGCTCTAGCGCGACGATGCTTATGCTGCTGGCGGTCGCCTCGCTCGCCGTAAGCCTGCGCGAAGTGCATCTGAACGGCTGGCAAAAGGATCTCATCGGCACGGAAAATATCTTAAAGTTCGGCGCGGTCGCGATCTCGTTTTTGATCTTCAAATACTCCGCGGCCTTGCCGCAGGCGCTGATAGGCTTAGCCGCGCTTGCGCTTGCGGTGTGGCTAGCGGCGCGGCTTTACGCGCTCGGTGTAAAAAGCATGCAGGAGATATTTACGGGGCGATACCGCCAAAGCTACAAACAGCACTATCTGGCGCCTTTCGTGCGCGAGCTTGGCTACGAATACGTCTCCTATGGCAGCGTGCCGTTTTGGCGCGTGGTGCAGAGCGATCTGTTCGAGTTTATCGAAAATCTGCGCGGCAACGACCGCGTAGGCGGCGCGTGGCAGGGGGTGAGCTTCGAGTTTAGCGATGTGAGTTTTTTCCATCAAAATTTGCAGCACGAGCTCGTGGGGGCGTTTTTCGTAGCGGAATTTAACAAACGCATCATCGCGCCCGTTTTCATCTATCCGCGCGAGATACAAAATAAACAGCACATAGGTCTAAAGCCTGTTGCGATGGATAACGTGGAGTTTGCCGCGCGATACAAGGTGCTTAGCGACGAGCCGCAAAACGCGATGTATGTGTTAACCCCTGCATTTATGGAGCGGTTTTTGACGGTGGGCGACGCGCTCGGGGCGCAGATCTGGGCGAGCATCAGAGAGCGGCGGATCCATATTTTCGTGCACACCGGGCGCGATAATTTCGAGCCTAGCGTCTATGAAAGCGTGCTGCGCCGCGACCCCGCAAGCGAGATAAAGAGCGAAATTCTAAACTTTTTGAGTATCGTTAAAATTTTAAAACTGAATGTGAGGATTTGGATTTAGACGAGCGTGGTTATAAAATTTTGCGGCTTGAAAGCAGATCGTGATTTTACGACTGATTCTTGGCGTCGCCGGCATCGCCCTTTTTGTTGCGCTCCGTGATGAATTTGGCTAATAAATTTATCTCCAATTTACTTACTTCAAATAACGCCGTGATTTTCTTTTCGGCTAGGTCTAAATTTTTGTTGCAAACGACTTTGAAATATCTACGCAGCTCGGCGTAATCGCTTGGATCGCTGATCATAAAATTACAAAACAAACCGTTTTTGCTCTGTAAAAATATCATATCAAAAACGCTATCAATGTCCTTGCCAAAATGAAAAATGATCTGAGGCAAAAGCACCATGCAAATCGTCGCTAAAATTATAAAAATGGATGTCGATACGGGTAGCACTACAAACATCGCCGCCATGACAACGACAAGAAATATTATGCCTGTTTTACCGCCGACGCTATCTAGCCCATAGTGTATCGGAAGCGCGTAGGATACTGTTTTGTGAAGCTTTCGTATTTGACGCGGCGTAATTTCCGCAAAAATTTCGCCGTCAATTATCTTGACAATTTTATCGTTGTAAAAATAGACATAAGCGTTTCTATAGAAATTCATATCAAATTTTCTCCTGCTTATGACGAGCAAAAAGTATAATGAAATTTTAAATATATCGGAGTTGCCGCCAAAAAATACGTTTCTTAAAATTCCGAAAGTCATTAACGCAAGCATCAAAATAATCGAAATTTTTATGACTTGATTAGTTTCATCTTTGATGACTAGCGGCTCTTTGTCGTAGTCCCTGGGTTTTTGCTTATTATAAATTTCCATTACTTTACATTCTTTTTATGAAATTTTGATTTCTCGTAATGGTTTTTCGCATAGCCTAATCGATTTTTACTTTGTGTCGCCATTACTTATTCCTTTTATTTATATAAAAATTTGCGGCTGGATTTTGTCTAAATTTTTACCCGTTTTTAGTAGAAAATAGGTTTTTAGCTCCTTGTATTCTTTGTTCGTTAAAATCGAGGCGTCAATAATGAAGTGCTTATCGAAAATGATCAAACTATCGCCGCTTAGCATATCCAGTCCAAGCCCCAGCCCGTTCATCAATCTAAAAATCAGTAGCGGGAGTATACCGAGCCCAAATGCTATCGGCACTATAAATGGGGCTATCGCATAGCCCTTAAAGTAAAAAACCGCGGACATTAAAACGAAGTAGATCATAACGACGCTAATTACAAACTTTTTTGTGATTGTCGGCAATTGGGGTTGGGAAGGCCCAAAGGTTAGTTTTATCCCCACTATATTTGATAATTTTATTTCGAGTAGGACTAAATTCTTCTTCGTAGAAAAATACTCTATGGCGGAATTTTTAAATTTAATATAGCAGCTTCCTAGCTCTTTTGGACGTTCATTTAGCTCTCCTGGATGCGGTGGTCTGTATGGTGCAAAATGTGAAAGAAAGTCCAAAATAAATACAATCGGCAGATATAGCTTTATCATCTCTATCGAGTTGTCTTTTATTATTATCGGATATTTGTCGTAGTCTCTAGACTCAGCCTTTTCTAGCGTAGTACTGATTTTAAATTTATCCAAATTTAGCTCTTTATAAATAGAATTTCAAAGCGTTTTATATGTTCTCAAATAGGGCGGCGGCGCGCAAGTGCGGCGGATAATCCACTATCCGCCGCCGTACGGCTCGTAAAACCGCGTCACAGCTCAAAATCAAAACCCGTCTTGCAAAAACAAATTCGCAGCTCGTAAATCCGCAGTCTGTAAAATCCATAGTTTACACAATCATGCCGCACTGTCTGCTCATAAAATTGCAGCTTGAAAATCGCACTGTACAGTCAGCTCAAAAATCACGCCCCACAAAAAAAACCGCGCCTCTTAAAGCGTAAAAAACCGCGGCGCCTCGCTAACTAGTAAAATTTAGCTTGCCAAAACCGCGCTGCACTGCGGGCTGATAAATCACGGCTCGCATAAAACGCAACGCAATACGCGCAAAAGTAAATCCGCGGCTTGCAAAACCAAACCGCAGTATTCAAAAGCGAGCTTAAGCTTTTGGAATTCTGATCTTCTGCCCCGGATAGATGAGGTTCGCGTCTTTGATAACCTCGCGGTTGGCGTCGAAAATAATCTTGTATTTATTCGCATCGCCGTAGAATTTCTTCGCGATTTTAGATAGGTTATCGCCCTTTACGATGGTATAGTAGTTCTCGGCGTTATCCTCTCTAATGCCCTCGATCTGCACGTTTTTGATACCTGCGGTGTTGCCCGCGATGAGGGCTGCTTTTTCGAGAGTTTCCTTATCTGCGTTGCCGCTTATTTTGACGGTGTTGCCCTGTACCTCGACCTCTAGCCCCTCTACTGGCGTAGAGCTGAGATTGGTGGCGATCTCGTCTTTTACGGATTTGGCGTCATCGCCTAGACCTAGTAGTTTCTTGCCTGCTTCGGCTACGAATGAAAGTAAACCCATATTTTCTCCTTTGGTTAAAGTGGCGAAATTTTATCTTAAATTTACCAAGGATCAGCTTAGATGCATATCCTTACGGCTCCGCCCTAGCCCAGTGATGCGACCTACTGCGCTCACTCTATGCGCGACGGCAGGTTCTTGGACCATCATTGCCGCGCCCGTCTATTCAGATTTGCAGCGTATGAATTATCAGCGCCGCGACTACGATAAATTTTTCGTCAGTAAATTTCTAGTGATCACGGCGCATACGATGCTAAAAACGACGACCGAATATGAGTTGAGATTTAGCCCGCAAAATCCCGCGCTTAGGGCAAAGGCGCAAAGCGGCGCGTTTAGATTGATCGCTAAAAAGGCAGCCCCTCCGCAAACCCCCGCCGCACTTAGGCTAATAGGCAGAATTTCGCTGATCGCAAACCCCGCGCATAGCCCTAAAACTGCGCCTAGCGCGAAACTCGGCGTTAGCGTGCCGCCGTATCCACCACAGCGAAAGATCATCAGAATGCAAAACGCTTTGCAAAGCAAGATCGCAAGCAAATACGGGCTAAAGGATGCGGAGTTGAAAGCAAACTGCGCCGCGGAGCGCCCGTTACCTAAAATTTCTGGTACGTATGCGCCGATCGCCGCGGTAAGCAAGAATGCAAATGGCAGTGTAAGCGCGATCTTGAGGCTTTTTATACGCAGCTTTTCGCACAAGCGCACCCCGTCTTGGAAATATTTCGCCGCAACCCCCGTGACAAGCCCGATTAGCGCTGCTGCGAGTAAATTCTGTGGGGTAGGGGCGAAATTCGAAACTGTGTAATAAATTTCTTTTGAAGCTCCGAATTCCGCCGTAGCTGTAGCCACCGCACTAGTGGCAAAGGCGCATAAAATTGCTCGAGTATCAAAGCTTTTAAGCAAAATTTCTAGGCTAAAAAGCGCGCCCGCTAGCGGGACGTTATATGCAGCGCCCAGTCCCGCTCCCGCGCCGCATGCGACAAATAGCCGAAGCTCATCTCCGCCGATATTTAAGGCGCGGCAGATTTTAGCCGCAAACAAGCCGCCCAGCTCTCGCGGAGCAGCCTCGCTGCCTACCGGTGCGCCCAGAGCGATGGCTACTAGCTGCAAAACCGAGTGGATTAAATTTTGCCAAAACGGCGGATTTCGCCCATCCATCATCGAAGCTACGTTTAAAAAAGGTTTCAGTCTTATTAGCAGAATTCTAATTAAAGTTACGATTGCGCCGGCTGCGAGGACGCTAAGAAAGCGCCTAAGCGCAGTGGTTTGCTCCGTGATAATGTGAAATTCCTCATCATTATGCCCGAAAGCAAAAGTTTCAATTTCGTTGATGCCGAAGTTTAAAAGCCCTGCGCAAAGCCCCATTATAACGCCTATCGCGAGGATCGCTAGAAAGAATTTAGTACTCAAAATATGCCTTTTTGAAACGCATAATTATATAAAATTTTAGCTTTAAAAAATCCTTATCATGCGTGTAAAAGTAGCTAAAACGCGAGTAAAATTTAAATAATGGCTAAGAATTTATATCGTCTCCGCGGGTAAATTTTGCGCAAAATTCTATGAAGCGTAGGCAGAGGCAGAATTTTATTTACATTAATTGCGCGAGTAAAATTTACGTAGATTTTATATCGCGCGTAGAAAATTTAGTAAAATTTGGCATCGCGCGGGAGGATAAAATTTTATTTGAAATTTCTTGCCGCGAGGACAGGCGAAATTCTACGTAAAATTTAAATCTATCCGAGCGGATAAAATTTTAAATTGAGTAAGCGAGAAAATTTTGCAGAGGACGCGTGGGATTTCGCGCAGAATTCCAATTTGCGAAAGAGGGCAAAATTCCGCGTAGAATTCCGATCCGCGTAAGCAGGCGAAATCTCGCGTTAAATTCTAAGCCGAGAGGCTAGGCAAAATTATGCGCGGAATTTTAATTTGCATGAGTCATAAAAATTTTACGCCCGCGAACAAATTAGCTTAGAATTTCGCTATTTTTTCCAGATATCGTCGTTTTTGCTGGCTGCGGGCGCGCTTAGCTTCTTATCCAGAGCCGAAATTTTATCCGCGAGCTTTTGCGCGCCGCCGAAAATTTCATCTTTTTTCGAAAGCCCGAAGTGAAATTTCGAACCCACGCTATCTCCGATACTTGCAAGTAGCGATTTGGGTGCGTTTGCGATCGCGTCTTTAAAGATCGCCGCATCGATGCCGAGCTCGGCTAGGCCTTTTAACGCCCGCGCAGAGCCGATAAACATCGCGATCTTGGCGTCGAAAAGATAATCGTTTGCTAGCTTTTGCGCGGCTGCGGCTGATTTTTTATCCACGACGATGAAGCGCGCGCCCGCGCCGTTTGCGAGCAAAATTTCATTTATATCGTTCGTGATAACGCTAAATTTTTTCTGCGCCTTTTGCGCCGCGGCGATGAGCCTGTCGTTAAATTTAAAGATTAGATTGTCGTATTTGAAAACTTCGTCGCCGTTTTTGATGAGATACAGCGGCTCGTAGGGCACGAGCGCGTGGCCTAGGATGATCATTTGCCGCCCCTTAGTTTGGCTTCGCAGGATTTGCAAAGGCGCTTTTTATCGCGCAGAGCAAGCTCGTCGTTGCTAAAGTACGTCCCGCACTCGTCGCACGCCAAAAGCTCGGTCGCATCGTCCTTTTTTTTGACGCGAAATCTAGGCACTATCAAAAAATATATGAGCGCTGCGATAACGGCGACGGCTAGAATTTTTCCCATTATTTCACCCCTTTGATTACTAAAAATTTTCTATTTTTCAAAGCGTTTTCGCCGCTAAAAATTTCGCAGTTCGCGCTCGTAAATTTCTTGCAGAATTCCACCGCTTCCGCCTCTGCGCCCGAGCCTTTGTAGAGTAAAAACGTCGTGTTTTGATCGTAAAAGCCGCGGCAAATTTCGACTAAACTTCGCGCGTTCATTAGCGCTCGCGAGCTTATCAGATCGGCGCGCAGCTTTGCGCCATCTTGTACGCGCTCGGCGTGGATTTTTACGTTAGCTAGAGCAAGGCTAACCTTCGCGTAGGTTAGAAACGCCGCTTTTTTAAGGTTCGGCTCAAACAGATGCCACTCGCACAGCGGTAGCGCTAGCGCCAAAAATAGCCCGGGAAAGCCAGCTCCTGAGCCGATGTCGCATGCGATACGCGGATAGCGCGGTATGAAATTCGCTCCGCTTAGGCTGTCGCGCACCACCGCGTCCAAATCATCGTAATTCGTGAGGCTATGCACGCGGTTAAATTTTTGCAGGCATGCTTTAAATTTAGCGACCTGCTCGTTAAAGCTTTCGTCCGGCGCAAGCTTCACAGCAGATGCCCCATCTGCTCTTTTTTGACGCGCAGATAGTTTTCGTTAAATTTATTAGGCGTGATGATTATCGGCACGCGCGCGACCACTTCGACTTTTAGATCGTGCAGCTTTTGCGGGTTGTTCGTAAGTAGATTTATGCGCGAAATTCCAAAATGAGCGAGTATGAAATCCACGATTTCGTAGGTGCGCTCGTCCGCTTTGAAGCCGAGCTGATGATTTGCTTCGATCGTATCGAGACCCTGATCTTGCAGCGCGTAGGCGTTGATTTTATTAAAAAGTCCGATATTGCGCCCCTCTTGACGCAGATAGATCACCATGCCGCCGCGTGCTTCGATATATTTTAGGCTCGCTTCGAGCTGTTCGCCGCAGTCGCACTTTAGGCTGCCGATCGCATCGCCGGTAAGGCACTCCGAGTGGATACGTACGTTTACGACGCCCTCCAAAGGTTGCTTAAATATCACTAAATGTTCTTTCTCGCCTTGCTTAAACGACTGAACGCGGAAGCTTCCGAAGCGAGAGGGGAGATTTGCGACCTCTGAAATTTTTATATCCATGCTTAAATTTACTCCGATTGTGATATTATAAATCTCACAATTCTAGCTAAAAAAGGAAAAATAATGTTTAAACGATTTAGGAGACTACGAATAAACCCCGCGCTTAGGGATCTAGTGCGACAAACCGATCTGCAAACCCGCTTTCTAATCTATCCGCTTTTTGTGGTGGAAGGAAGCGGCATCAAAAAGGAGATCGCCTCGATGCCCGGCGTATTTCAGATGAGCTTGGATGAAATTTTAAAAGAGTGTGAAATTCTCATATCGCTCGGTTTGGATAAAATTTTACTTTTCGGAATTCCGTCACTAAAGGACAGCATCGGTTCGGACGCGCTAAGCGAGGACGGCATCATCGCGACTTCGCTACGCGCTATAAAGGTTAAATTTCCAAATTTACTCGTCATCACCGATCTGTGCTTTTGCGAATACACCGACCACGGGCACTGCGGAATCATCGATCATGTGCATCAGACGGTGGATAACGACGCGACGCTTGAAATTTCGGCGCAGCAGGCGCTCATTCACGCCAAAGCGGGCGCAGACATGATCGCTCCAAGCGGCATGATGGACGGTATTATCGAGATTTTGCGAGGAGCGCTTGATCGCGGCGGATTTGAAAATTTACCGATTATGGCGTATTCGAGCAAGTTCGCCAGCGGCTACTACGGACCGTTTCGCGACGTGGCAGAATCAGCGCCTAGTTTTGGCGACCGTAGCAGCTACCAGATGGATCCTGCAAATAGATTTGAAGCGATCAACGAAAGCCTGCAAGACGAGGCGCAGGGAGCGGACATCTTGATGATAAAGCCCGCGCTTGCGTATCTGGATCTAATCAGAGATCTGCGGGAGCGCACGTTGTTGCCGATCTGCGCGTATAACGTAAGCGGCGAATACTCGCTTTTGCAGGCGGGTAAAAAAGCGGGCGTGATCGATTATGAGCGCGTGATGATGGAGACGATGATAGGAATAAGGCGCGCCGGCGCGGATATGATCATCACCTACCACGCTAAAGAGATCGCGGAAATTTTAAACAGGGGCTAGCGATGAATAAAATAGCATTAGAGATTAAAAGTAACGAAATGGAAGCTGTCTTGGATGCGGTGATGAAGCTAGCAAAAAAGATGAAATTTGAAGCTAAAATTTTACCCGAAAATAGGGATGAGTATATAGAAAATTTTGGCGAGCTTTCTAGCGCCGTTATTGCGAAACTGGATAAACCGAGCAATAGGGCGGTTTTTGAGCGCCTAAAGGATAAATGAAAAAGACAAATGAAATATCTAACGCTGCATCAGGCTATTTTTATCCACGATAAAATGCTAGAAAAAATAGGCGGAAGCAAAGGTTGCAATAAAACTTCGCTCGGCTATTTATCGTCCGCATTGCAGAATATAAAAAACGATCTGTATTATCCTACTATGGCGGATAAACTCGCGCATTTGACGCATTCGTGCATAAAATTTCATCCTTTCACCGACGGCAATAAAAGGACGGCAATTTTGCTAGCCGATATATTTTTGTCGGCAAATTCTATAATTTTGGACGATGAGGAATTTTATGCGGCGATGGAAGAGGTAGTCGTAAAGGTGGCTACGGGCGATATGACGAAAGGTGATTTAAAAGAATTTTTTAGTAAATTTATAAAAGATAAAGGAGCGATGTGAGGCACTTTCTTACGTTAAACGATTTTAGCAAAGACGAGATAATCGAAATTTTAAATTTAGCGTTTGAGATTAAAAAAGAGGCGAAGGCGCGAAATTTTAAGCCATATTTGAAAGATCAAAAATTGGCGATGATATTTGAAAAAAGCTCGACTAGGACACGCGTTAGCTTTGACGTAGGGATGAACGAGCTCGGCGGACACGCGCTATTTTTGAGCAGTCGCGACATCCAGCTCGGGCGAGGCGAGCCGATCAAAGACACTGCGCGCGTGATTTCGCGAATGTGCGATCTAATCATGGCGCGCGTAAATCGCCACGAGACGCTAATGGAGCTTGCGGAATTTAGCCGCGTGCCGGTGATAAACGGGCTAAGCGATAAATTTCATCCCGTGCAGCTGATGGCGGATCTTATGACGATCGTGGAGTGCGGCACCTCAATTGCAAAGATAAAAGCCGCGTACGTGGGCGACGGCAACAATATGACGCACTCGTGGTTGATGCTTGCTAGCAAGCTTGGCTTTGAGCTAAGAGTAGCGACGCCGAAAGGCTATGAGGCTGATCCGCGGATACTGGCGCAGGCGCAAGAAAATGCTAAAATTTCAGGCGCTAAAATTTTAATAACGAACGATATAAAAGAAGCCGTAGCGGGCGCAAACGTCGTGACGACCGATACCTGGGTCTCGATGGGGCAAGAAGCCGAAAAGGAGCAAAGGATTCGCGACTTTGCGGGCTTTTGCGTGGATGAAAGCTTAATGGCTCTAGCAGGTAGCGGCGCGATCTTTTTGCACTGCCTGCCGGCGTACCGCGGATATGAGGTGAGCGAGGCCGTGTTTGAAGCGCACGCGGATGAAATTTTTGCAGAGGCGGAAAATCGCCTGCACGCGCAAAAGGGCGTTATGGTCTGGCTGGATCAAAAAAGGTAAATTTTAGGAGAACGCATGGAAGAAAAAGATAAGGCGCTAAAAAAGATCGACAAAGCGAGCGAATTTTTCGGGCTGGATAGCTCGAAAAGGACGGTTTTTGAAATTTCACAGGGCGAAGACAACGAGAAAAAACTCACTCTGAAAAGCGGCTCGTGGAGCGACGAGGAGCCGTGGTTCGGCATCGACGAAAATAACGAAGTGCACACGATGATCTCGATAAAATCGCTTGCAAATCTCATCGCCGCGACCAAAAACGCGATGCAGGAAAATTTTAACCTCAAGCTTGAGCGCTCGATCTTGCAGCATACGCCGGTGGATTTCGGCGACGCGTGGATCGTGTGCATGGACGAGATCAGAAGGCTAACGGGCGCAGATCCGAGTGTGAAAAGATTAAGCTTAGACGTCGATGCCGTCGTCTCGCGCGTAAAAAGCCTACATCCGAATCTTTTCATCGACATCGAAGAGCTTGTCAAAGCCAAGGCGGGCGGCCGTGAATAACATAGACTTCGACGCTTACGCGAAATTTTCGCGCCCGGGACCACGCTACACGAGCTATCCGACCGCTTTGGAATTTAGCGAAAACTTCAGCTACGACGGGTATTTAAACGAGCTGAAAAATCAAAAAAGCTCTACGCCGCTGTCGCTTTACTTTCACATGCCGTTTTGCCGCTCCGCCTGTTATTTTTGCGGCTGCAACGTAATCTACACCGGTAAGCGCGACAAGAT
Source organism: uncultured Campylobacter sp. (assembly GCA_963522765.1). Classification (GTDB taxonomy): domain Bacteria; phylum Campylobacterota; class Campylobacteria; order Campylobacterales; family Campylobacteraceae; genus Campylobacter_B. The sequence goes on from CAUQZM010000012.1 coordinate 53,533, forward strand.
GGATCGGTATTTGGACTATATCGAGCGCGAAATGCAAATTTTAAGCAGCGTCGTGGACGGCTCGCGCCAGGTCGTGCAGATGCACTTCGGCGGCGGCACGCCTACATATTTTAGCGCCGAACAGCTCGCGCGCCACATAAAAAATATCAAAAAATATTTTAAGAGCTTTAGCTCCGAAGCCGAAATCAGCTGCGAGATCGATCCGCGTTTTTTAAACGCCGAGCAGCTTGACGTGCTCGTTTCAAACGGTTTTAATCGCATCAGTTACGGCGTGCAGGACTTCGATCCGCAAGTGCAAAAGGAGATCCACCGCATCCAGCCTTTCGAGCTTACGAGGGACGTCATAGCCATGGCGCGCGAGAGGGGGATAAAATCGATAAATATGGATCTGATCTACGGCCTTCCGTATCAGAACCTAGCTAGCTTTAAGCGCACGCTGGAGCTTGCGCTTTCGCTTGATCCGGACCGCTTTGCGATCTTTAACTACGCGCACGTGCCGTGGATAAAAAAATCGATGCGTAAATTTGATGAGACGACCCTGCCAGAACCGAAAGTAAAGCTTGAAATTTTAAAGCTTACACACGATTTTTTGAGCGCGAACGGATATGAGATGATCGGCATGGATCACTACTCAAAGCCCGCAGACGAGCTTCATATCGCGCTTAAAAACGGCTCGCTGCACCGCAATTTCCAGGGCTATACGACCAAGGGCGGCGCCGATCTGATCGGTATCGGGCTAACCAGCATCGGCGAGGGCGCGCGCCACTACGCGCAAAATTTCAAAGATATGGACGCTTACGAGGCCGCGATCGATGCGGGCAGGCTGCCGTATTGTAGGGGCATTTTGCTAAATGAAGAGGATCTGCTGCGCAAAGAGGTGATTATGGGGCTGATGAGTAATTTTTGCGTCGATATAGAGGCGATCGAGGAGAAATTTAAGATAAAATTTTTCGAGCATTTTAGAGCGAGCCTAAAGCAACTTGAGGCACTAAAGGATTTCGTGCAAGTCTCGCCGCATAGAATTTCAGTAACGCCTACCGGCACACTTTTGATCCGCAATATCGCGATGTGCTTTGATGAGTATATGGATAAAAATTTGGGCGAAAAGCGCTTTTCTAAAACCGTCTAAGCGGCGTGGCTATGAGTAGGGTAAAGCTTGGAGCGTTCGATTTTGCGGTACTTAGCGAGCGTTGCGTAAAATGTGGTAAATGCATCCAAGTCTGCACGATTCATGGCATTAACGGCGATGAAGTAACGAGCCCGCGCGGATTTGTGGATCTTTTGGGCGCTTACGGCAGGAATGAGCTAAAGCTTGATAAAAACGCTAAGAAAATTTTTGAAAGCTGCTTTTTATGCACCAACTGCGTAGATATTTGCGGCGAGTCTTTGCCCATAGATACGGCAATCGAGAATGTTCGCGCGCGCATTGCGGAAAAATTTGGCATCGCGTGGTACAAAAAAGCTGCGTTTTGGCTGCTCGGGCACCGCAAAGCGCTGGATCTAGCAGCAGCGCTTGGATACGTGTTTCTTAGCTGTGGCTTTAAGATGCGAAAAGATACGCAAAGCTCTATGTCGCCTAGATTTGACTTGCCACTACTTAAAAAAGAACGCTTGTTGCCTGCTCCTGCGAAAAAGAGCTTTATGAACTCTCATGCAGAATTTATCGACAACGGCGGCGAAAAAACTATCGGAATTTTTATAGGCTGCATGGCAAACTACGCTTACACGGACGTAGGCGAGGCGGTTTTACGTATCGCGCGAGCGCTAAAGCTAAACGTAAATTTGATGAAGGAGCAAGCCTGTTGCGGCGCTCCTGCGTATTTTACGGGAGATTTTGCGGCGGTTGAACGCGTGGCAAAATTTAATATAGCATATTTCGAAAAAGCTCTGCCTGCTCTTGATGCGATTATCGTGCCCGAGGCTACGTGCTCTGCAATGCTGAGGGTCGATTACGCGTATTTTTTTGAAAACGAGCCGCAATGGAAAGCTCGCGCGCAAAAGCTTGCGAGTAAAATTTTTATGGCTAGCGAATACTTTTATAAATTTACAAACTTAAGTGATCTTTTGATGCGCCGCGGCAAAAGGGCTTTAGCGATTACTTATCACGATCCGTGCCATGCCCGCAAAATGCAGGGTATTTGGAAAGAACCGCGCGGCTTGCTCGCTCAAAACTACGAAATAACCGAGATGGATGAGCCTAATAAATGCTGCGGATTTGGCGGCGCGACGATGCAGGCCGAGCACTACGAGCTCGCGCGCGCAGTGGGATTAGCTAAGGCGCGTGCAATGGCGGATCTACCCGTGCGCGTAGTTTCTGCCGAGTGCAGTGCGTGCAGGATGCAGCTAAATAATTCGCTTTCTTTAAGCGGCTCGCAGACGAGGTGCGTAAATCCGTTGGAGCTCATCGCTGAGGCGCTTATGAGTGAGGAAAATTCCAATGGATAAAATTTAACATTTGTGAAATTCCTGCATTTCGCCGGCTTTTTACTCAATTCAAATCCTGGGACAAAATTCCGTGCTTTTTAAATTTTGGTTTTTAAAAATTATGATGAAATTTTATCATTAGCTTGTAGAGGTTATGGTCTACACTTTTAAGCTTTCGGATATATCGGCCTGAAGTGGCGTGCGGTGTGAACCCATAGGCTTTGCTGCTGCGGTGGGGTTGATTAATATGATTTTAAATACTAAAATTTTGTGGTTTAGAATTTTGTTGAGCGATTTTGCGCAAAATTTTAAGCAGTTGAATTAGGGGATGGATTTTGGCATAATTTTAATTTTTATGGCATTATTTGAAATTCTATGGAATTTGCGGCTAATGGCTGGAATTTTGATTTATTGATTTGCGTGGATTTGCGTGGCGGAGCAGGATTAAAGCGCGAATTTTCAATTTCGTAAAATTTAAAGAATTAGTTACGTATGAGCTTCTTGCACTTCGCGGTTTTGGCGTTGGGGCAAAATTTCTTTCAAAAATGCCAAAGTATGCATAAAATATACTCACAATTTTCAGCACGAGATATTTGGCAAAAAGGCTAAGCTAGCGAGATCATGGATTTAAATTTAATTTTATTCTTGCTCTTTTGCGTCATCTTCAGAGTCCAGCTTTGCTTCTTCGATCAAAAGCCTGTTGGCTTCGGTAGCTTTTTTTATCTCACTTAAGTTTTCTTCTATTTTATTTAAGCGCTTTTCAAGGGTATTTAGACGCTTTTCGGAGCGGGAGATAAAATAATAAATCAAATAAATCATAAAAACTATTATGATCCAAGGTACGATTTTCATATAAAATTCCTTAAAATTTAAAATTGCGCGCATTATAGCAGAAATTTTATGAAATTTTAAAATAGGCTGTTTTAGCCTTGACAATTGGGGATTTTTCGGTTATAATTGCCACTTCAATTTCAAAATGCTGGTGTAGCTCAGCTGGTAGAGCTACTGCCTTGTAAGCAGTGGGTCGGCGGTTCGATCCCGTCCACCAGCTCCATTTTTTGTAACAGTGTTTGACCAGATTTCATCAAAGGGTGAGATACTCAAGTGGCCAACGAGGGCAGACTGTAAATCTGCTGGCTTTGCCTTCCGTGGTTCGAATCCACGTCTCACCACCATGAATTTTTGATGCGGGATTAGCTCAGTTGGCTAGAGCATCAGCCTTCCAAGCTGAGGGTCGCGGGTTCGAGCCCCGTTTCCCGCTCCAGATTTTGGAACTAAACTGGGAGCTGTAAGATGATAAAAATGTTAAATTTTATGCATTTTCTACGGCACACCTTTTTAATTTCATTTAGTTGTTTATGCTTTTAAAAAATTCTCTAACGCCAAGCGTTTGTAACGCTCATATGGCTCAGAGGTAGAGCACTTCCTTGGTAAGGAAGAGGTCGCGGGTTCAAGTCCCGCTATGAGCTCCATAAAATAGAGTCGCTTAGTTTGTTGTGTAATCCACAAATCAATAACGGAGGATATGATGGCTAAAGAAAAATTTAATCGTAACAAGCCACACGTAAACATTGGTACCATCGGTCACGTTGACCATGGTAAGACTACTTTGACAGCTGCTATTTCTGCTGTTCTTTCCAGGAAGGGTCTAGCCGAGCTAAAAGACTACGACAATATCGATAACGCTCCAGAGGAAAAAGAGCGCGGTATTACTATCGCTACGTCTCACATCGAATATGAGACCGAGAAGCGTCACTATGCTCACGTTGACTGCCCTGGTCACGCCGACTACGTAAAAAATATGATTACCGGTGCGGCTCAGATGGATGGCGCTATTTTAGTTGTTTCTGCTGCGGACGGCCCTATGCCTCAAACTCGCGAGCACATCTTACTTTCTCGCCAGGTAGGCGTTCCATACATCGTAGTTTTCCTAAACAAAACCGATATGGTCGATGATCCGGATCTTTTAGAGCTAGTCGAAGAGGAAGTTAGAGATCTTCTAAAAGAGTATAAATTCCCTGGCGACGAGACCCCAATCATTAAGGGCTCTGCTCTTAAGGCTCTTGAGGAAGCCAAAGCCGGACAAGATGGCGAATGGTCTGCAAAGATTATGGAGCTTATGGATGCGGTTGATAGCTATATTCCAACTCCTGTTCGCGATACTGATAAAGATTTCCTTCTTCCGATCGAAGATATTTTCTCGATTTCCGGTCGCGGTACCGTTGTAACCGGTAGAATCGAAAAAGGTATTGTTAAAGTTGGCGATACTATCGAGATCGTAGGTATTAAACCTACTCAGACTACTACCGTTACCGGCGTCGAGATGTTTAGAAAAGAGATGGATCAAGGTGAAGCTGGCGATAACGTAGGTGTTTTATTGCGCGGTACTAAGAAAGAGGAAGTAGAGCGCGGTATGGTTTTATGCAAACCAAAATCTATCACTCCTCATACTAAATTTGAGGGCGAGGTTTATATCCTAACTAAAGAAGAGGGCGGACGCCATACTCCATTCTTTAATAATTATAGACCGCAGTTTTACGTTCGTACGACAGATGTTACCGGTTCGATTACTCTTCCTGAGGGGACCGAGATGGTAATGCCTGGCGATAACGTTAAAATCACCGTTGAGCTAATCGCTCCGATCGCTCTTGAGCAAGGTACTCGCTTCGCGATTCGCGAAGGCGGTCATACCGTAGGTTCAGGCGTCGTTTCGAAAATCATCGCTTAATTTTTTGCAGGCGGAATTTTAAAATTCCGCCTGCTTTTTTATTCAAGGAAACCAAATGGCAAAGAATTCAAGTAGAGTAAAGGTCGGATTAAAATGCTCCGAAAGTGGCGATATCAACTATACTACTTATAAAAATAGCAAAACTACGACCGAAAAACTAGAACTTAAAAAATATTGCCCTAGATTAAAAAAGCACACGCTTCATAAAGAAGTAAAGTTAAAAGGCTAATTGTTTTATAGGGCAATAGCTCCAACGGTAGAGCGCCGGATTCCAAATCCGATGGTTGGGGGTTCGAATCCCTCTTGCCCTGCCACGAGGATTGGGTATGGAAAAAGTAAAAGAGTATTATAAACAAGCAAAAGTAGAGTTAGATAAGGTAATTTTCCCGACTAAAGATCAGACTAAAACAGCATATATCTCTGTGGTCGTCGTAGTCGTAGTTATCGCACTGTTTTTAGCGCTAGTGGATCTGATTATGTCCGCTTTGATAACGGCTTAGGCAAGGATACAATATGGCAAATAAATGGTATGCGATACAAACTTACGCCGGCAGCGAGATGGCGGTAAAGCGCGCGATAGAAGCGCTAAAGCAAGACGAAGCGCTTGAGGCTAAGATCGGCGAAGTGCTAGTGCCTACCGAAGATGTTATAGAGGTCAAAAATACAAAGCAAACCATTAAAGAGCGCAGCTTATATCCTGGGTATTGCTTTGCAAATTTGGATCTGGATACCACTTTGTGGCATAGAATTCAGATGCTGCCTAAGGTCAGTCGCTTTATCGGCGAGGCGAAAAAGCCCTCTGCGTTACCGGAAAAAGATATCGAAATAATTCTAGAAAAGATCAATAATCGAGAGGCTCCTAAGCCCAAGATTAATTTTGATGAGGGTGAGACGGTTAGGATCGTCGATGGACCTTTTGCTAATTTCAACGGCATCGTAGAAGAGTATGATATGATCCACGGCAAGCTTCGCCTCAATGTTTCGATCTTCGGACGAAGCACGCCGATTGAAATTTCATACTCGCAAGTTGAAAAGATTATTTAAATTTTATAAGGAGTAAATTTATGGCTAAGAAAGTTGTTGGCGAAATCAAGCTGCAAATAGCGGCCGCAAAAGCAAATCCAAGCCCGCCGGTAGGTCCTGCACTAGGTCAAAAGGGTGTTAATATTATGGAATTTTGCAAAGCGTTTAACGAGCGAACCAAAGATATGGCAGGCTTCAACATTCCTGTTATCATCACGGTTTATGCCGATAAAAGCTTTACTTTTATCACTAAACAACCGCCTGCGACGGATTTGATCAAAAAAGCGGCGAAGATAGATAAGGGTTCGGATAACCCTCTTAAAAAGAAGGTAGCGTCCTTAACTAAGGCTCAAGTTTTAGAGATCGTCGAGAAAAAGATCGCCGATCTGAATACCAAAGATAGAGAGCAGGCGGCTAGGATTATAGCGGGTTCGGCTCGTTCTATGGGTATTACGGTTACTGACTAGACCTTTTGACCGCTAAGGTTTAAAAAAGCGGTAGCACTTTAATTGCGGAGAAATATATGCCAAAAAATTCAAAAAGATTCAACGAACTTTTAAAAAAAGTTGACGTAAATAAAATTTATAGCGTAGACGAAGCGGTAAGCACGGTAAAAACTCTAGCTTCTGCTAAATTTGACGAGACGGTAGAGATCGCTCTTAAACTAAACGTAGATCCAAGACATGCCGATCAGATGGTGCGTGGCTCGGTCGTTTTGCCCGCCGGTACTGGCAAGAGCGTTCGAGTAGCCGTGATTGCAAAGGACGCAAAGGCTAGCGAGGCTAGCGAAGCAGGTGCCGATATCGTGGGTGCCGATGATCTGATCGAAGAGATTCAAAAGGGAAATATAAATTTCGACGTTCTTATCGCCACTCCAAATTTAATGGGACTAGTCGGTAAGGTAGGTCGTATTCTTGGTCCAAAAGGCGTTATGCCGAACCCTAAAACTGGTACTGTTACTATGGATGTCGCTCAGGCCGTTAAAAATGCTAAGGGTGGACAGGTAAATTTCCGCGTCGATAAGCAGGGTAATATCCACGCAGGTCTTGGCAAGGCGAGCTTTAGTAAAGAGCAGCTTTTAGACAATCTTACAACGTTTATCAAAACCATAAATAAGCATAAGCCGGCGACTGCGAAGGGCAGATACGTAACTCATGCATCGCTTTCACTCACTATGAGCCCTGCAGTTACACTGGATAATCAAGAAATAATCGATTTAAAATAAAATTTTAAATTTTTATCTTAGATTGGAGATAGCTCAAGGTTTTTAACTTAATTGATCGAAATTTTAAAATTTCGATCGCTTGGCTTGAAATCACCGATCGGAAAGGAGACCTAATGACGAGAGACGAAAAATCAAAGATAGTAGCGGAGCTTGGCGAGGCTTTCAAAGCTAGCGAAGCTATAGTAATTTCCGATTTTAAAGGCCTTAGCGTTAAGCAGCTTGAAGATCTTAGAAATAGCGCGCGCGAAGCGGGCGTAAAGGTTCGGGTTATCAAAAACACCCTAGCCAATATCGCTTTAAAAAATGCCGAAAAAAACGGACTTAGCTTTAAAGATACCAATATCTTCTTATGGGGCGAGCAACTTTCTGTATGTAAAGTAGCGGCTAAATTTGAAGAGAAAAATGAAATTTTTAAGCTTAAGACCGCTCATATCGATGGGGAAGTAGCCGGCGTAGATAAGGTTAGGGCGCTTTCGAAGATGCCTTCGAGAGACGAGCTTATCGCGATGCTGCTTCAAGTATGGAATGCGCCGATCCAAAATTTTACGATCGGCTTAAATGCGCTTAAGCAGAAAAAAGAAGCTAGCGCTTAATTAAAATTTAGGAGAATAAAATGGCAATTTCAAAAGAAGATGTTTTAGAGTATATCTCTAATCTTTCGGTGCTAGAGCTTAGCGAGTTAGTTAAAGAATTCGAAGAAAAATTCGGCGTAAGCGCAGCTCCGGTTATGGTAGCTGGCGGCGCAGGTGCTGGCGGCGCAGGTGCGGCAGCGGCTGAAGAGAAAACGGAATTCGACGTCGTATTGCTTGATGCGGGTGACAAGAAAATCAACGTAATTAAGGTTGTTCGTGCCCTAACAGGCCTTGGTCTAAAAGAGGCTAAAGACGCTACCGAGGCTACTCCGTCCGTTCTTAAAGAGGGACTTAATAAAGAAGACGCCGAGAAGGCTAAAAAAGAGCTTGAAGAAGCAGGCGCCAAAGTCGAACTCAAATAAATCGCGAAATTTTAAAATTTTGCATACAAATGTGTGCCGGTGCGTCGCATCGGCACTTCTTTCTTTAAAATACAACTACGAGGTAGTGGAATGTTAAACAGCCTATATTCAGGAAATCGTCTTAGAGTGGATTTTTCAAAGGTTCCCAAAGACATCGAAATTCCGAATTTATTACAACTACAAAAGAAAAGTTTTGATCATTTTTTAAATCTTGATAACTCGGGTGGAGAAAGCGGCATAGAGAAGGTTTTCAAAGCCATTTTTCCTATCCACGACGCACAGAATAGACTAAGTATTGAATACGTAAGTAGCGAAATTTCAAAGCCAAAGTATTCGATTAGAGAATGCATGGAAAGAGGGCTTACTTATTCGGTAAATTTAAAGATGAAGCTCCGTCTGCTAGTGCATGAGCGCGATGAAAAGACAGGCAAAAAAATCGGCGTAAAAGAGATCAAAGAGCAAGATATATTCATTCGCGACATTCCTTTAATGACCGATAGAATTTCATTTATTATAAACGGCGTAGAGCGCGTAGTCGTAAATCAGCTTCACAGAAGCCCGGGCGTAATCTTCAAAGAGGAAGAGAGCCCGACGGTTCTAAATAAACTCATCTACACCGCTCAAATAATACCCGATCGCGGTAGCTGGCTATACTTCGAATACGACGTAAAAGACGTACTATACGTGCGCATAAATAAAAGGCGCAAGGTTCCGATCACGATCCTATTTCGCGCACTCGGCTACAAAAAACAAGACATAATAAAATTATTTTATCCTATTAAGACGATCTATATTAAAAAAGGAAAATTCCTAACCGATTTCGATCCGAAAGAATACGCGGGCAGGCTCGATTACGACATTATAAACGAAAAGGGCGAAGTGCTTCATCAAGCAAGTAAGCGCCTAACATCCAAAAAAGCAGAGAAGTTAGCAGAGGACGGACTAAAGCTCATTGAGTATCCGGCTGAAATTTTAGCCGAGCGCTACCTAGCCGACGCCATCGTCGACAAAAACAGCGGCGAAGTGCTTTTTGATTCGCTAACTGCGCTAGATGAGGGTAAGCTAGCCAAGATCGCTAACACCGAGAAAAAATTTACGATTGCTAACGACCTAGCTAGCGGCGTAGATACTTCGATTATAAATTCCTTCATTCAAGATGCGGATGCGCTTAAGCTTTTACAACAAAGCGAGGGCATAGACGACGAGAACGATCTGGCAGCGATTAGAATTTACAAAGTTATGCGTCCGGGCGAACCGGTGGTAAAAGAAGCAGCAAAGAGTTTCGTAAACGATCTATTTTTTAATCCGGAGCGCTACGATCTAACCAAAGTGGGTCGTATGAAGATGAACCACAAGCTGGGTATCGAAGCGCCGGAGTACGTAACCGTGCTAACCAGCGAGGATATTATCAAGACGGCGAAATATTTAATCAGGGTCAAAAACGGCGATGGCTTCATCGACGATCGCGATAATCTCGGCAATCGCCGCATCCGCTCGATCGGCG
>CAUQZM010000013.1:0-54678 GCA_963522765.1 uncultured Campylobacter sp.
ATTCGGCGAAAAAGCCGCGCGCGAACCGCTAAAGAATTTTTTCAGCTACGAGATGCAGCCGCGCGGAAGCGAAGTGCGCGAGGACGTGATCGTGGGCACCACCTGCCTGCGAAATCTCATAGGCGAGTACCTAGGCGGCAAGCGCGACATCTATAACGAAGCCTTCGAGCTCGGCATCAAATTTTGCTTTCTTAGCGTAGGTAACGGCGGCGACGTGCAGGCGGGCTTTGATCTGCGAAACAAGATCAAGGACGATGAGCTAGAAAGCTGCGGCTCGTTTTTGGAGATAATCGGCGGCGCAACCGGGCAGAGGCACGCATACATCGATCTCATCTGCTATGACGAGGAAAAGCTGAAAGAAAAAGTAAGCGAGCTTTGCAAAAAATATGGCGCGAATATACAAATTCACGACTTTAAGCGGTAGCGACTTTGGTTTTTACCGCTACTAAAATTTGTGACTTAAGCGGTAGGCCTCTGTTTTTGCGGCAGATGAATTTGAAATTTTGCGCCATCGCAGAAAATAAATTTTAAAACTCTACGTCGCCGCGTAAAATAAATTTAAAATTTGCCGCGCCGCACGCTTTTCGTTCGGTTTTACCATTTCGCCGACACGCGGTAAAATTGAGCGAGCTGTGAGCTTGCGATATAAATTTTGGCGATTTAGCAGTAAATTTTAGTAAAATTTGCGAGGTTCGCAGTGCGAATTTACGATGATAAATTTTGCTTCGGTTCCAGTACAAAGCGCGCCGATTAGGAAGCTTTTGGAAGATAAAATTTTAGGAAACAAACATGAAAATTATCTCGAAATTTAAAGATAATTACGATTTTATGGTGTCAAAATACGGGCTTGACGAGACTTTGGTCTATGATCGCAGAAACTCTACTCTAGTCGATGCGGACGAGCTATGGAGGCTTGACGAGGGCGATAAAAAGGTCTTTGAAAGGAAGCTTAGCGGGTACCGCTTTATCGGCGGTAAATTTATAAACTGGAGCAAAACGGACGTAAATAAGCTGCCGCGCCTGCTTCACTCCGTGATTTTCATCGGCAAAAATTTAGTCCATATTTTCGCCTCTCAGGGTAAAATTTACACAAGCCTAGAGTTTGACGAGACGGAGCTAAGAAGGCAGTATCAGAATGACAGAACTTTGAGCTTTAGCGATGGATTTCGTGCCCATATCGTCTCGTGGCTCAGCAAGGTCGGCGAGCAAGCTACGCGCGAGGAAATTTTGCAGCTCGTAGCGCTAGAGGGCGACCGCAAAACGACGCTAAAAAATATTGTTCGCGACGATAAAATTATAAGCAAAGATGAAATTTTGAGCGCCCCAATCGTATTTTTTAAGCTCACGCAAAGCATTCACACCGCAGCGATAAATCCACAGCTTAACGCGATGGGGTTTTATCTGGATGCCGACTTTGTCTGGCAAAGCCTAGTTGAGTTTTTATCCGCCAAAAAGGACGCCTCTGCCCCGGCGGGCACGATACCAAATGATATAAAAATCGCTAGCAAGGGCTTTGACGCAAAGCGCTCGTTTCGCCCAAAAATGAAATAACTCGGCTCGCGCAGCAAATAATCCGTGCAAATCGTCGCTAGAATTTATCCCGTCCTGCTTCGCTGTTTTGACGCGCCTCATAAATCGAGCGAAATTTTATAAATTTTTATAAGTTTCGACGAGCAAGCACGCAAAAGCTTAGGCGCAAAATAAAACGCGGATAAAATTCCGCAAAAGCTCTTTCGCAAAATTTTAAGAGAATTAAAATATTTCCTTAAGAAATTTTAGAATTCCGCATAAGACAAATTTACAAAAATCTCGTGAAAAATATGGAATTTCGTGAAAATTCCGCAAAATTCTAAAATTTTACCGCAGCGGCGTCCATCGCACGCATTAGCCGCAGCATCTGCGTGTGTTCGAAAACGTCGTGCGTGCGGATGATCGCGGCGCCGTTTAAAGCGGCGACCTGGTGCAGATACAGCGAGCCTGCGAGCCTATCCTCGACCGCAGAGGGGCTGTAAAAATCGATAACGCTCTTTCTGCTCGCACCCACTAACAGCGGGCAGCCGAAGCGCAAGAAATGCTGCAAATTTTTAATCAGCACCAAATTTTGCTCGGCGGTCTTACCAAAGCCGATGCCCACGTCAAGGATGATCTTTTTAAGCCCTGCGCTTTGCAGCTGCTGCAAATTCTGCGCAAAAAACTCGTCGATCTCGCCCATCAGATCGTCATATTTGGGCGCAAGCTGCATATTTTGCGGCTTTCCTTGCATGTGCATCAGCACGTAAGCGGCGTCGTAGCGAAGCGCAAGCGGGGCAAGAGCGAGGTTTGCGCTAATGTCGTTGATGATGCTAAAGCCCCGATCTAGCGCAAATTCCAAACAATACTCATCGAAGCTATCGAGGCTAAATTTAGCCCTTTCGTGCAGACGCAGGCGATAAATTTCGTTCACGATGTCTTTTATGCGCGCAAACTCCTCATCCCTACCGCAGTACCGGCTGCCCGGGCGCGAGCTCACGCCGCCGATATCGATGATAGCGGCGCCCTGCTCGATCATCTTTTCGATCTTATTGGTCGCCTCTTTTAAGCTTGCCGCGCGGCTTGCGGGGTTGAAGCTATCGGAGTTGATGTTTACTACGCCCATTATTTCGCAGCTTTGCGGCTTAGCAAATTTCTCGCTTAGAAATTTCGCGAGCTCTTTTAGCCCAAAATCCTGCAGAGCTTCCCTTTGCGCCAAAACCTCGATCTGACGGTCGTTTGCGATCAAAACCGCGTCCGTACCATCGCGCCCTAGGATCACTCCTTCGTTACACGCAAGCTCGGCGCCGATACTAAGGGCATCCTGCTTTAAAATATTTGCCGCGGGCGCACGCAGATCTTTTAGATAGAAAAAGTTTAGGCGCGATTTTTTCTGCATTATCGCCCGCCCCGCATTTCGCACGCCGATGCGCTCGCAAATCAGCGCGAAATCGGCTTCGTTTGAAATTTTATAAATTTTCATCTTTTCTCCTCGATCATCAACAGTAACGGAGTAAGCACGGCGTGGGCTTTGGCGTTATGCTCGGCGAGGTAGCTTAAGCGGTCAATCCGCTGCAGCTCATCGCCGCTTAGCCTGACGCCTGCTTCGAAGCACTCCAGCGCAATCTCGCCGATGAGCGCTTTTAGCGCCGTCTTATCCAGCTCGCCCTTGCGCTCCAGCGCCATCTGCGCGTCGATAAACTCTACCGCTTCCTTTAGGCTGAGCCTGCTTAAATTTAAACCCGTGCGGTATCTGGGCTTTCGCACGCAGAGGTTTTGCACGATCAGACGCGAGCGAATGGTAGGCAGCAGGGCGTTGATGAAAGGGGTGATCAGGAAAAACACCGTATTTTTGGGCGGCTCCTCTAAAATTTTAAGCAGAGCGTTTTGCGCCTCCTCGCCGAATTTCGTAGCGGCGATGACGATGATTTTATCTTCGCGCTCGGCGACGTAGGCTTCGTCAATGATCTTTCGCGCCTCGTCGATTTTAAGCTCGACGCTTTCGAAAAACCTTAAATTTTTGCGTGGAATTTCGGCTAAAATTTTATCTTTAAAGCCCTCATAATCGCTCGTCAAAACGATCTGATTTACGATTTTCAAAGCACCACTTCGTCAAAAAGCACGGCGTCGATGCTTTTGTCTAAAATTTTAAAAAGTTGGATCAGTTTGAGATCCAGGCTCGGATCGCTCTCGCTCATATAGAAGCTGTTTTGCAGCCTCTCGTCGATGAGCCACAGATAGCTGTCCTCGTGGCTTTTGGCGATCTTGGCTAGCGGATGGTTGCCGTTGCCGATGTAAAAATATATAAAGCCATTGGCAAACGCGAGGCTTAGCATATCGTTTAGCAACAGCGCGTCCTCCAGGCTATTTACTCCGCCGCGATAAAGCGAGCGCAGCGAAAAAAACGGCAACAGCGGGCGGGAGTTGGTAGAGGAGTTGATCTTTTTGATGATATATTCGCTAAACCAGCTTCGCTCATCGTCGCAGATGACGATGAAAGCAAAGCCGTCGTGGAGGAATTTCAGCTTTGAAGCCAAAAGCGGTGTCCAGTCCTCCTTGCGATCCTCGAGCCACTCAAGTCCGGGCTCGGAGCGCATCGCCGTAACGCTCCAAGTGTGCAGATCCTGCATTATTTATCCAAATCGTAGGCTTTGTGCAGCGCGCGCACGGCGAGCTCGCCGTATTTGGCCTCTACGATCATCGAAATTTTAATCTCGCTCGTGGAGATCATCTGGATATTTATCCCTTCGTCCGCAAGCGTCTTAAACGCCTTGCTGGCTATGCCGCTGTGGCTTTTCATACCCACGCCCACCAAAGAAACCTTTACGATATCGGCATCCGATTCGATGATGGAATTTGGATTTGGATTTACCTCTTTCATTACCCTATAGGCCGTCTCTAGCTCGTTTTGCGGCACGGTAAAGCCCAAATTCGTCTCGCCGTTTCGTCCGATATTTTGCACGATCATATCGACATTGATCTCCTTGCTCGCAAGCGCGGAGAAAATTTCAGCCGCGACGCCGGGGCGATCCTCTACGTTTCTAATCGTGATTCTTGCTTGATTTTTATCCAGTGCAATGCCGCTAATTACCGCATCTTCCATCTTTTCTTCTCCTGTTATGAGTGTTCCTTCATGATCGTTAAAACTGCTTCGCGTCACCAAATTTACATTTAATTTCTTCGCAAGCTCGACGCTTCGATTTTGCAAAACCTTCGCCCCCAAGCTCGCAAGCTCAAGCATCTCGTCGTAGCTGATACGATCAAGCTTCTTAGCTTTGGGCTCGATACGCGGATCGGTCGTATATACGCCGTCTACGTCGGTATAAATTTCGCACAGATCGGCATTCAGCGCTCCTGCTACGGCGACTGCGCTAAGATCGCTTCCTCCTCGCCCTAGCGTAGTTACTTCGCCTGCGGTGCTGATACCTTGAAAGCCCGCAACGACGACGATTTTGCCCTGCTTTAGCGCCTCTTGCATGCTTTTTGAATCGATCGAGACGATGCGAGCTTTGGTGTGAAAATTATCCGTCACGATGCCCGCACCACGCCCACTAAATGCGATCGCAGCATAGCCCTTGGCATTTAGCGCGATAGCTAAAAGTGCACTCGTAACGCGCTCGCCCGAGCTTAACAGCACATCCATCTCTCTGCCTACGGGAGTTTTAGTAAAAAATTCCGCCTGCTCGATGAGCTGATTGGTAACGCCGCTCATCGCAGAGACGATTACCGCGACATCGTGCCCTTCGTTTTTAGTCTTTATCACGCGCTGCGCGACCGCCTCGATCCGCTCTAGCGTACCGACGCTCGTACCGCCGTATTTTTGAACGATCAGCATTAAATGTAACCCTCCTCCTTAAAATATTTTAAAACCGTCGCGTAAATCGGCTTTTTGAAGTGATTTACGTGCCTTAGAACCTCATTCGCGCCTACGAATTTAAATGCGTCGAACTCCGGAAGTTTAGTATTGATGTTTATATCGGCCAAGCTTCGCAATCTCACCAAAAAATACCTTTGAATTTGCCCGTCGTATGGGCGCATCTTTTGAGCTACCCCATCGGGAAAGTCGTAGCTAAGCCACTTCGGACACTCAGCGATGATATCGACTTTGCTTGTTCCGATCTCCTCACCTAGCTCTCTGCGGATAGCCATCTTAGGCGTCTCACCATCGTCGATACCGCCTTGAGGAAACTGCCAAGCGCCTTTGATGTCGCTTCGTTGCGCGATTAAAATTTCGCAATTAAACGGATACGAGGGCGAAAGTACGATTGCAGCGACATTCGGTCTGTAATTTTTCTCTTTTTCCATCTCGTTTTCTCACAAAAAATTTCTCAAAATTCTACCTAAAAATATTAAAATTTGCGTTAAGAGGCTTAAAATTTATATAAATTTTCAAATTAATTCGCTAAATTTTGCGACATAAATTTAGCCCATAGGACCGCCCTTGCACATCTACATCCACGTGCCGTTTTGCACCTCTAAATGCCCCTATTGCGCCTTTGGCTCCTTCAGCGATAAGTTTAGCCTCGCAAAAAGCTACTTTCGCGCGCTAGAGCTTGAAGTGCGCGATTTTTTGGCGAAAAATCCGCATGCGCAAATTTCGACGCTTTTTATCGGCGGAGGCACGCCAAGCGCCGTAGATGCAGGGCTTTATGATGAAATTTTTGCGCTGCTTGCGCCGCATTTTACCGCCAAAGCCGAAATCAGCTCGGAAGCTAATCCTAACTCCGCTAGCCCCGCTTGGCTTAGCGCGATGCGCGGTCTCGGCGTAAATCGCATCAGCTTCGGCGCACAGAGCTTCAACGATGCCAAGCTAAAGTTCCTAGGTCGCGCGCATAGCGCGGCGCAGATTTTTCTCGCGGTGCAAAATGCCAAAGCGGCGGGCTTTGACAATATAAACTTAGATCTAATCTACGCGAGCAAATTTGACGATAAAAGGAATTTAAAATTTGAAATGGATGAGCTTGCGCGCTGCGAAGTGCCTCATCTAAGCGCCTATGCGCTAAGCCTTGAGGAGAATACGCCCTTTTTTGGGCGTGAAAGCTTTAAAAGAGAAAGCGCAGCTCTAGCTAAATTTTTCCTTGCCCTTGCGGCGGATAGCGGCTTTAGCCAGTATGAAATTTCAAATTTTGCCGCGCGCGGACTGCGCTGTAAGCACAATCTGGCTTACTGGCGCGGCGAGGATTACGCTGGATTCGGGGCATTTGCGGTGGGCACTAGCGGGCAGGCGCGCCTTAGCTCGCCTAAAAATTTGCGAGATTACATCGCAGATCCGTTGCAAAAACAGCGCGAAGTTCTAAGCGCGCAGGATAAAAAGCTTGAGCGCATATTTCTCGGGCTGCGCTGTATTTTGGGATTTGAGGCGCAAATTTTAGACGCCGCGGAGCTAAGCAACGCGCAGCTGCTCGTGCGCGAAAAAAAGCTAAAATTTGCCGAGGGTAAATTTTATAATCCCAACTTTTTGCTCGCCGACGAGATTGCGCTTTTTATCACGCAAGAAAGCCGCCGCGGGCGCTAAATTTAAGATTAATGAAATTTTAGTTAAAATACGCCACTTTTTACGTTAGGAAATTTTATGTTTGGTATCAGTATGCCTGAAATTACGGTCATTTTAATCATAGCGATAATCGTGCTGGGGCCCGAAAAGCTTCCAAAAGTACTAGTCGAGCTCGCTAAATACTTCAAAGTCATCAAAAAAACTATCAACGATGCAAAATCTAGCTTCGATCAGGAGCTTCGCATCGCCGAGCTCAAAGAGGATGCCAAAAAATATAAAGAGAGTATCACGCAAGCAAGCGAGGGCGTGCGCAAAAAGCTCACATTTGAGGAGCTTGATGAGATCAAAGGCGGTATCGACTCGGTCAAAGAGACGCTAAATGCGGGACTAAAAGACGCGGAAAGCTCGCTTAAAGAAACGCTTAGCTCGGACGCCGCCAAAGATGCGTTAAACTCCGCGAAAGTCTCGGCACAAAAACAGAGCGAGACAGCAAATTTAAAGGCAAATTCGAGCGGAGAAAATTCCGCGCAAAGCTCCGCTGGCGCCGCAAACTCTACGCAAGGCTCCGCCAGCGGCGCAATGAATCCCGGCGTTGAAGGCAAAAGCGCGAATTCTGGCGCTGGAAATAAAGGCGAAAATTCCATGCCGAGCACGGACGGCGGCGCAGGAAATTCCACACAAAATACCAATGCAAGCAGTGAAGCGAAAAGCGCCGCGCAAAATTTGAACGCAAATTTAAACGGCGATGCGCAAAATTCTATGCAAAATTCCGCGCAAAATAGCGATACGCAAAAATCATAATGAGAGAGAAATTTAATGTTTGAAGAGCTAAAACCCCATCTAGCCGAGCTTCGCAAGCGCCTGGTTATCTGCGTGCTGTCTGTCATCGTCCTTTTTATCGCGTGCTTCGGCTTTTGGGAAGATATTTTAGGCTTTATGACCCGTCCGCTAGTGCGTGTGCTTCCTAAAGGCAGCGAGATCATCTTTACCCAGCTCGGCGAGACGTTTTTTACTGCGATGAAGGTGTCGTTTTTCACCTCGTTACTTCTAGCAATGCCGATAATTTTCTGGCAAGCGTGGCTTTTCGTAGCACCTGGGCTTTACGACAACGAGAAAAAATACGTCATTCCCTTCGTTAGCGGCGCGAGCATTATGTTCTTTTTAGGCGCGGCGTTTTGCTATTTTTTCGTAATCCCCGTCGCGTTTAATTTCTTGGTAAATTTTGGCGCCAAGCAATTTACTGCAATGCCTACAATCGGCGAATATGTAGGCTTTTTCGCTAAGCTCGTCGTCGCATTTGGCATCAGCTTCGAGCTTCCTGTAGTAACCTTTTTCCTCGCTAAGATCGGGCTTGTAACAAATAAAAGCCTGAGCGATTTTTTTCGCTACGCAATCGTCATTATTTTCATCTTTGCGGCGGTGATGACGCCGCCGGACGTGCTTAGTCAGTTTATGCTCGCAACTCCGCTAATTGCGCTTTATCTGCTTTCGATCTTTATCGCCAAAATGATAAATCCGTATAAGCAGGAGGATGACGAAAGCGAAAATTCCACGGACGTAGCGCAGGCGTGAGATGGCGGATCTAAATTTAGTTGGCAGCTACGATTACGAGCTTCCTAGCGAGCTCATCGCAAGCGCTCCCGTCATACCCAAACAAAGCGCGCGCCTGCTGATCTATGACCGCGCCAAAGAGCAGATCACTCACGCGCACTTCGGCGATCTAGCGGACGCCCTGCCGCCCTGCGATATTATTTTCAACGACACGAAGGTAATCAAGGCGCGCCTTTTCGGGCATAAAAGCAGCGGCGGCAAGATCGAGCTTCTGCTAAACTCGCCGCTTGAGGGCAATAAATTTAGCGCCTATATTCGCGGCAGCGTCAAAGTAGGTAGCGAATTAAAATTTCAAAGCGGTCTTAAAGCGCGCGTTTGCGAGCTGATGGAAGGCGGGCTTCGCATCGTGCAGTTTGAGCGCGGCGGCAAAGCTTTAAACACCCACGATGTTTTTGAAATTTGCGAACGTATCGGCCATGTGCCGTTGCCACCGTATATCAAGCGCGCCGATACCAAGCAGGACGAGAGCTGGTATCAAAGCATCTTCGCGCGCGAGCAAGGCGCCGTCGCCGCACCCACCGCGAGCCTTCATTTTAATGATGCGATGCTAAACGATCTGCGCAAAAGACACGAAATTTATTTTATCACGCTGCACGTAGGCGCGGGCACCTTTAAGCCCGTGGAAGTAGCGGATCTACGCGATCACAAGATGCACGGCGAGCTCTACTCTATCCCGCCGCAGACCGCGCAAATTCTAAAAAGCGAGCGAAAAATTTTAGGTGTGGGTACGACCGTTACGAGAACGATCGAAAACTTTGCACGCAACGGGCAAAGTAGCGGGATCTGCGAGCTATTTTTGCACCCGGGCAATCCACCGATAAGACAGAATTTTTTGCTTACAAATTTTCACCTGCCAAAATCCACGCTGATAATGCTCGTAGCAAGCTTCATCGGTCTTGAGCGCACGCTTGAGCTCTACCGCATCGCAGTAGAGCAAAGATACCGCTTCTACTCCTATGGCGATGGGATGCTTGTGCTATGAAAGCCGTGGTTTTAGGCGCGCTAGCAATATTGGCTGCGACGGCAGGCTTTGCGGCAAGAAAACTTTTTGCTAAAAAGCCCGCCGTAAGCGGTAAAATTTTCTCCGCTGCGCCTAAAGTCAAAGAAAGCGATTCCGTCGTGCCTAGACGCGAGGATATCGCGCAGATCGATATTTTAAAAATTTTAAAATTTCAAAGCGAAATTTTATTTGAGGAGTGCACGAAATACGACAGCACGCTCTATCTTAGCTTCCCGCCGCAGCTGCCACGTATCTACGGCGGCGAGGTGCTAAATCTCACTAGCGCGGTCTTTGACGCGTGCGAGTTTTTCCTGCAAAATATTGCTGAACCGATCCGCGTAAGCGTGGAATTTAGCAGTAAGGAGCTTAGGGCGAATATGAGCTCTATCAAGCTCGACGTGCGAGTAGGCATTGATCGCGAGCTAAAGGATCCGCGCACCTATGCGCTTAAAAGTGCGCTAGAAAGCGCCGCTAGCACGGATGATGAGTATCTTACTTCGGCGCAGACCCATTTGCGTGCACTTGGTTCGCATCCGAGTATTGGAGCTGACGGGCGAGGGACATTTATCAAAATGGATGCTGTGCTTAGCTGCTTCGCGCAGCAGAGCTTTAGCGCCAAAAAATACGACTACAACGTCATAATCACGCATAAAAACCGCGCGATCTTTGAGGAGCTGCGAGATTTTTTGAGCGGGCTTGGTTGCGATGTGATGCCAAACTCCAACTGGGAGAGCGCAAAGAGGCATCTAAACGACTTCATCTACGTAGCCGACGTCGTCATCCTTGACGCCGAGATCCTACGCGCAAATATAAGCGAAATAAACTACCTCAACGCGCTGGAAAAAGATGGAGTGTTTTTCATATTTTTACTCAAAAACAAACACTCGCTCAAGGTGTTAGAAGGGCTAAGCTTTAAATTTTTCAAGCTCGAGATGCCATATTTCTACGACGAGTTTTACGCCACGCTTGATCTCATCGAAAAGATCAAAAACGATGAGAATTTCTTGGGGCTGTAGCGAACAGGCAGCGATAAATTTAAAACCGAAGAGATTGAAGTGCTATATTTCGACCTAGATTGGATCAAAGGCAATATAAAAGATAGCGAATATGCCTTAAGGCAGCGGCGATACGAGGCGTATTTGGCAGGACTGCATAAAAATATGCATACGCTAGAAAGAATTTTTGCGGGCATAAGCTTCAACGATGCGCTATTGCTACCCAAAAAGCAAATTAATGAAAAGTTGCATTTAAAATTTTACATCGGAGATTTGCAAAATGGATATTATGAACTAAAATGCGTTATGAGCTCGGATCAAAGATGCGATGCGGCGCCCGGCGAAATAATAACGAGCGAGATATTTTACGAAAATGGCAATTACCGCTTCTCTTTCATCCTCGCTTGCTTGAAGGAATACGCCGTTAATTTTTCCAGGATAGATAGCCTTAAATTTAACGCGATTTCGCAAAGAAAATATAGCCGCGAGTTTAAGAAACTGAAACTTTCATAGTAAATCCAAACCTTGGTTTTTACGTATAGAATTTCATCCGCTAAAGATTGCCGCCTCGGTATTTATCTCATTTACAATCCAAAATTAAAAATATTAGCTAGCGAAGTTTTGGGAGGTATGGATTTTGATTTAGGCACGAGCTTTTTGACAAACGATGCGAGCTTCGGAGGTATAAGAATTTTAGTTTTTCGTGACTTAGAATGTGCCGCATGTTTCAGGTCAAAGCGTAGCGATGTGAGATAAAATTTTGCTCGCTCGAGTGCTGAGGCATTATGCTTTTAGAAAAGGCACAAAGTAACGTAAATTTCGCTGCGCTTGTAGTTGAAATCCGCTAAATTTAAGCCAGAATCTTTCGGCGGAGGCACCATTCGCCAAACCCTCTAAGGCAAAATCTCTAAATTTAAGTTCTGGACGTCATATGCAAGCAGATTTCCTTCTGCCCTTAAAGCATTCAAATCATATTAAAATTTGAGCTTCCAAACGAACCTAAAGAAATTTTGAAAATCACCACGTTGCATTTAAAAGCGTGCCCGATAAGAGATATAAAAAAACCAGCAAATTTTAAAATTTAGCCAGGCAAACTTTGCTCGCAATTTAAATTTTATCTTCTGCCCTCTTTTTTAGCCCTGACCGCTTCATAAAGCTCATCGATCGAGGTTGCGGACGAGCCCGAATATTTCTGCGCCGCTTGCATAGTCTTTTTGCCCCATTTACCGTCGATTGCCACGCCGTAACTACCGAACATCAAACTGCGTTGGATATAATAGACTTTATCTTGCTGCGTCATATTTTGTTGCTTCTGCACTTCGCGCTCAGCGTCTTTTGCCTGCTCACTTTTATAAACAGCATCAGCCGTAAAGTATGCTAGCACTAAAGCTCCAGCGATCGGAACGACAAGGGTAACGAATCTATTATTTACGTTAGAAGTCAAGCCTTCCAAAAATGCTTTTGCAACGCAAAACACTATAAAAGCAGGAATGGAAGCTATAACGGCATTAAAACCACCCAAAATGGCTATGACGCCAAAAACGATAACCGCAGCTGCAAGCCCATCAAAAGCACCGCTACCAGCAAGAAAGCCTAGGAAAAAATTCATAATCTATCTTTTAAAATTTAAGTAATGTAATTCTCCAAATTTAAATTTAATCGGAGAATTACAAAATTTATCCCCGCCAATAGACGGCGGAACATAGACTACTTAACGTGCTTCATGATCCTATGAAATTGCGGACTATGATCTCGCGCCATAAAAATAGACCCAATGATACCTAACACGCCGATACCCAAGACGATATAAAATAGAGTACCGCTATCCTTGGTAAAAGCCCCTCCAAAGAACAGCCAAAGTATAGAAATAAGAAGCGTCTTTAACCAGGGTCTGCTATAAGAGATCTCCGCCTGGCACCCACCGCATACGATTGCTCCGTATTTGATGTCGTCTTTGCCACAAAATGGGCACATTAAATGATCCGGATGTTCATTCTCTGCCATAATTTCTCCTTTGAAAAAATATAGGTGGAATTATATATATAAGAGCGGGCTTAAATTTTAAAATTTAGAGTTTTAAATAGGGGGAATTTTAGCGGCTTTGCACCGCTAAAATTTAAAGATTTTCGAATGGATTTACGACCACGTCTTTGCGATCGACGATGTAAGGTATGAGGGCTGCTTGGCGCGCGCGCTTGATAGCCTTTTCTACCATCTCTTGGTATTTTTTGCTGGTGCCGGTTAGGCGGCGCGGCATAATCTTAAAGCGCTCGCTTAGGCAGTGCTTTAGCAGTGCCGTGTCCTTATAATCGATAAATTCGATCTTTGCCTCCGTAAATTTGCAATACTTCCTAGTATATTTTCTCTTATCTGCCATGATTTTTCCTTAATTAAAATGGGATCGTGTCGTTGCCGTCATCGTATTTATCGGCATCGACGTCGACTTCCGGAATCGTGCTTTCGTAACTCTGCTCTTTTTGTTTAGGTGCGTTGTAATCGTTTTTTGCGCCTCTAGAATTTGAGTTTTGTCTATTAGCATAGCTATTTCCGCCGCCATAATTACCGCCGCCGCCGCCATAGTTAGAATTTCCTCCGCCGTAGCCGCCGGAGCTTCCACCATAATTGCCGCCCTCGTAATTACCGCCTTGATTATAGCCGCCGCTTCCACCTTGATTGCTTCCTAGCATCTCCATCGTATCTACGCTGATAGAGTGTTTGCTTCGGTTCTGTCCGTTTTGATCCTGCCACTGATCTAGCTTTAAGCGGCCTTCGATCAAAATTTTACTGCCTTTTCGCAAGTATTGGTTTGCGATCTCGGCCGTACGACCGAAAAAATCTATGTCTATAAAGCACGTTTCTTCGCGTTTCTCGCCGTTTGAGCTATTATATCTACGTGTGACGGCGATGCCGGTTTTGCCTACGGCGGTACCCGTTTGCAGATATCTAAGCTCGATATCTCGGGTCAAATTACCTACCAAAACTACTTTATTGAACATATTTTATCCTTTATTCGCCCTCTTTGGCTGCTTCTTCAGGCTCTTTTGGCTCTACCGGCGCTTTTGGCTCGCGCTCTTTTTTCGCAGGGCTTAGTTTGATGCCTTTGCTTAGCTTGTCCCAAGCGGAAATTTCACGCTTAGTCTCATATTTGACGGTCAAAAATCTAATGATATCTTCGTTGATGCGCAGATTTCTAACAAGCTCGGAAATCAAGTTCGGCTCGGCTTTAAAATAGATTACGAAATAAACTCCGCGCTCATATTTGTCGATCTTATAGGCTAGCTTTCTAGCGCCCATTTCGATTACGGAAGCGATCTCTCCGCCGTTTTTAGTTATGATTTCTTTGACGAAATCGACTTTTGTTTTAACTTCATCGTCGGTAAGCGTGGGCTTAACGATGAATAAAACCTCGTAGTTTCTCATAAATTCTCCTTATGGATTTTAGCTCGCAAACGGTGTCTGCGGGCAAGGATTTTGCAAAAAATGCGAAGAGATATTACTAAAATTTCACTTAATATTTGCTTTTTGCCCGAGCGAACTTAGCAGCATGCGCTGCAATCTCAAAAACGATGCAAGCAAAAGCTCATCCTTTGCTACGTTCTTTTCGCTTTTGAGTTCAAATTCCAAATCGTTTAAGTGGGCGAAAATTTTATAAAACGTCTGCGTAGAAAAGCTGGTGGCGTAGCGCTGCATCTGTGCGGCCACGGAAGGGGGCGGCTGATAGCCTAAAACCGCCTTAAAATCAAATCTGCCGTTTATTTTTACGTAAGCATGCAGGCGAAAAATTCTATAAATAAGGCGGTAGAAATAATTTATCAGCTCCATCTCGTTGTATCCGCCGCCCAGAGCCATCTTGTAAAAATCTACGCGAAAATCGCAAAGGCCAAAAATTTTATCAAAAAGCTCATCGTAGCCCACCTCGCTAAGGCCATAAACCATCAAATTTACGTTTTGCAGGTTAAGCTCAAGCCCCAGACTTGCAAATTTTTCTATCTCGCTCGCGCTCAGGCTCAGGCTTTCGTTGTGGATGGCGTAGATCCTGCTAAGCGCGGCTGTGTTTGCAAAAAGCCCGCACATCTCGCATTTTTGCGCAAGCAGCGCTATAGCTTCATTCACGCCCGAGGGTTTGAAAAATCTCACTTCGTTTCGTTCAAATTCCTTGATAAAATCCGCGCTCACCGAAATTTCGCTATCGTTTAGCTCGTAGATTAGATGGTTATTCGCGTCCGCCTTACATAGCGCGATGAGCCTTCGCAGCTCATCTTTTTTAATGAGCGAGGCGGTTTTGATATGAAGCGTGTTGCTGCCGCCGAAAAGCGAAGGCTCCAAGAAGCTTCGCGCCTGCTCAAAATCATACTCCAAAAAATACAAACTCAAAAAATTTTCCGAGGCGTAAATTTGCTTCAGGCGCTGCGCGTAAAGCTCGTTTGAAAAATCGTCTCCGCCGCGCAAAAGCACGAAATTCGGCACCCTGCCGCTTGCTATAAGCCCGTCAAATTCTTTCTTATACATCAGATCTTCTTTACCACCCTGCCTAAAATCACTCCGCTAGCGATGTTTGCGTCCGTAAGCTCGACTAACACGGGCGTTAAAATGTCGCCGGCGAAATTTGAAACTAAAATTTTAGCCCCCTTTAGCTTGTCGTCTAACTTTGCGGTGACGGAATTTCCGTTTTCGTCGATGTAGCAGCGAAATTTTTTGCCCAAGCTTTCCGCGGCCCAGCGCGCAAATTTTCGGTCCATAAAATCAAACGCGACCTTATCCGCCTCGCGCTCTAGCTCGTTTAGCCGAGCGCACGTCGCGTCGATGTTTAAAAGCAGGTAATTATAAAATTTCTCATCCCCCCTCATCTGCGCCTTTAGCAAGCGGTGCAAAATGAGATCGGAATAGCGCCTGATCGGGCTTGTAAAGTGCGTGTAGTTATCAAATCCGAGCCCGAAATGTCCGCGCGATTCGGACGCATACTCGGCGCGCTTTTGAGCCTTGATGATGAGCTTATCGACCTCCTCGCGGATCCCCATGGTATCGGCTTGCGCTTGGATTTCGCCGATCATTTTAGCAAGGTTGCTCTGATACGGCGCGTCGATGCCAAACAGCGCCAGATCGTCAAGCAGCGCGTAAATTTTTTTAAGCTCCGCCGAGCCGTGATTTCTAAAAACGCCCCGCTCGATGCGCGCCGCAGCGGCTTTGTTGGCTAGCAGCATACAATCCTCGATGAGCTTATGCGACGGAGTGTCGGTCTCAAAGCGAGTGGAGCTTATTAGGCCGCGCTCATCAAGCGTTATGCGAAGCTCCTTGGTGCGGAAATCAAATCCGCGTTTTAGCCTCGCGCGGCGCAGGCGCTCGCAAATTTCATTAAGCGGCAAGAGCCAGCTTAAAATTTCAGGCTCGCACGCCTTGCGGGTGCGTAAAATTTCATCGACCTCGTCGTAATCGTAGCGGCGTTTTGATCTTATAATCGCTTCGAAAAGCTCCTGCTTTTGCGGGTTTAAATTTTCATCCAAAGTGATTTTAAAAACAAAGGCTAGTCTCGGAAGATTCGGCATCAGCGAGCAGATGTTTTCGCTAAGCTCGCGCGGCAGCATCGGCACGGATCTGTGCGGGAAATAGATCGAAAAGCCGCGAAATTTCGCCTCCTTATCGATCGGCGAGTATTCGCTTACGTATTCGCTCACGTCGGCGATCGCGACGTAAAGCGTGCGCTCTTTTACGTCAAAATAGATCGCGTCGTCGAAGTCTTTGGCGTCGATGGGATCGATGGTGCAAAAGGGCAGATGCTGCAAATCCACGCGCTGCGGATACAGCGCTTCGTCCACTTCGCTGCCGAAGCTCGCGGCTTGCTGCTTGCACGCTTCGTTAAATTCGTCGTTTTTATCGTAGATCGCTAAAGAAATTTTCTCATCGACGAAGGGATCGGCCAAACTTCCGATCACCTCGGTGATCTCATTTGTTAGATTATCAATCTTTAAAAGGGTGTTTGCGGGCAGCTGCTTTAGCGATTTTTGCGTGGCTTTGAGCGGATTTACGAGGCCGGTTTTGACGTTTACGCCTAAAATTTCGCGCCCGAAGCTTTTGGTATAAACTACGCTAGTTAAAAACGCAGGCTTAATGCACATCAGCACCTTTGCGTGCAGGCGGGACTTTCTTGAGCTTAAAATTTTTGCTAGGATCAGATCGCCCAGATGCACGCCGCTTAGATATCTGTTTTCGATGATGAGATCTGCCTTGAAGCGATCGTCGAAGCTTTGTAGATAGCCCGTGCCGTCGCGCGCGATGTCGAGCCTGCCGAAAACATAGCCGTCGTTTAGGTAGAGCTTGCCCTTGTGCGCGCTGATAGCGCCGATATTTAAGAGGTTACGCACGAGCTCCTTTTGCTCGCCGCTAAGATCCTTTTCAAATACGCCCGAGTTAAAGGCGCGCAGGAACTCTTTCATATCGAAATTTCGCCTTTCGCCTCTAAAAACGCTTCCTGTTCGAAGCCGAACTCGACTAGTAAATTTAAAGCGTTGTCGATGCTAAGCTCGTCGAAGTGATGGTAGATATTGACCGCGGTTTTGGCGATCTTTAGCATTGCATAGCGGGATTTGTTCTCAAAAGGCGCGTCGTCGGGAGCATTTGAATACAGCGCGTCCTGCGCGATCTGCTCTAGCCCGAAATGCGCAAATAGCGCGTGCGAGACACTCTCGCGGTTTGTACCGCTAAATTCCATCTCTACGTCGGTAAAATCCTGCGGAAAGATCGAGCCCTTGATGGCATGGTAAAATTCCTCCGCCTTGCCCGCAGCGCACACCTGCTCGTCGATAAAAACTCGCCCGAACTCCACTAAAATCACGCTTGAGAGGATACTTTGCTCAATCTGCGGGTAGGATTTGATCCACGAAAACATAAGCAAATTTCGCAGCAGCGAGACCTGCGTGAGCTTTTCGCGGTCGATGCGATACGCCTGCAGGCTCGGCTTTAACATCTCGTCAAATACTGCGAATAGAAAAAACGCCCGCATCTGCTCGCGCCCGTAAAGCTCAAACGCTCGCTGCAAATTTAGCGTCTTTAGTGTCGCAGCGCCTTGCTCTTGTTTCGCCGGCTGCTCTCGCCCCTGCTCCTGCGCCCTTTCCCATTCTTGCCCCTGTTTTTGCTGTTGCGCTTGTATCAACTCTCGTCCATACGCTCGTTCGGCTTGCGTAGAGATGCTCGAACCTAGCGCGCAATCAGTTCTCGCGGCGACATGCTGATTTTGCCGCTGCGTATCGTTCGCGGCTTGTGAAGGGTTAAATTTAAAATTCTCGTCGCTGCAATTTACGCCGTTTGCGTCATTTGGGTGATTAAATTTAAGACTATCGCCCCGCCCTGCTAAATCTGCGCCTTTTTGCTCGCTAGCGGTACACTCGTTTTGCCGCCACTCGTCTGCGGCGTCTTGTAAGCCATGTTCTATGGACTTTGCGCCTTGTAGATCGCGCCGCTCATCTGTAGCATCGAAATTTTGCCTCGCAAGCCCTTCAGCGCTAAATTTAGACAAACCGCAAAAAGCCAAATCTAAAATTTTATCCGCAAGGGGGGCGTTTTTTGAAATTTGCAAAGCGAGCCTGACGTCCGAAACATCCGCGTCAAACGATGCTAAAATTTTTAAAATTTCATCGCTAAAGCCCGCAAGCACGCCTATTTTTTGGGTTATAAATTTATTCATTTTAAAAAGCCGTTCAATAGAAATTTCGCACAATCATATCAAATTTTGACTCAAATTGCAAAGCAAAACGCCACCGTTGCGTCTAAATTCCGCTTCGACTCGCGAGACTTTTAAGCGCTTTTTTACGCTAAAAAATCACGAATCAACCTGCCCGTTTATAGCGGCAGCAAAACTGAAATTTCAAGCGCCGTTTTATAAAATTTTAATCCCCTTTCGTATAGAATGCATTGAAATTCCGTTTATAAAGAGCTTGATTAAAACAGAAGTTTGAAGAGCCAAAAAGACTTAAAAACCGAAAATAATTTTAAGATGCTCAAGCTAGTTTTTAAAATTCCATATAAATTTAAGCAGTTGAATTTATATGGAATTTAATGACGAGCTAAGATATAGAGCAATAAAATATTGCTACTAAAGAAGCTCTTTGGGCTTTACAAATTTGCATATGTATTTTTATAAAGGTTAGATATGCGCAGTATAGTATTTCTTTTCATAATACCCGCTTTTTTTACCATAAGCTTTTTTGTCGCCTTAATCGCCCTCAAGGGCAAACGCAAACGTTTTTGGCTTCTTGTTTGGTTTGTCGTATTTTTTGGTGACGGATTTATAGTTTCTGCCATATTTCATTGCTACGGATATCTATACGGCAAGATAAATGTCTACGAAAAGCCAGCTATCAGAGCATATTATGCCGGAGAAAAGAAATTTGATCTAGGATTTCCCAAAGCAAATCAATTCTCATCGCAAGATTATACTAAAGACATTGCTTTTACGATGTTGATAAATGGCGGTTTGGACTATATAGATTATAGAGTTCAAGCGAAAGATAGTGCCAATAATGGTAAATTTTTTAGAATTTACGTAGATAACAATACTTCAAATAAATGCTTTATGTCGGTAGATGAAGAACTAAAGAACTACTTGTCCGATAAAAAAATACCCTACTCTGAATTTAAACAGCTTTACGACGAGTACCACTCAAAACCTGGCGAGTATAAAGAGATATATTATGATGCTTGGTTTGATAACGAAGAGAGAAAAAAGAGTTACCCGCAGCAACAAAGAATAGTAGTGGACAAAATAATAAAAATAGTGCAAGAACGATATAGAAGCCCAAACCCTATTAATATGAACGGCAAGGTATTTACATGGGACGACTATCAAATAAAGCGGGTTATAGATAGGCTACAAGACGTAGATAAAAAAATGGAGTACTACAAGCAAATTTATAAAGACAAATGCATAGCGCGCAAAGAAATCTCCAAAGATGAGATAGCGCCTACCGAGCTTATAGTGGAAGATCCATATCATCTCCTAGAACCAAAGCCTAATATAAAAACTATATTCGATAAGATGCTGGGAATGGGATTTAACTACGGTGGAGTCATAAAAGATATAAATACGGGCAAGATACTAGCCGACAATATATACATCTATGAGTCTTATCACACTTGGATATTGCAAGCTCTAGTGAGTGCTTTGGGCCCGCAATCTGGCGGTGAGTTTTGGATGTGTAACAAAAATGAAACTAATTCAATAGAAAAGTGTAATCAAAAGATGATAGAGGAATTCTTCAGAAAGGATAGAAAATGAGAAAATTTGAGGCACTAAAAATATATGCAGAGCTAGCATGGGCGGGGTATAGGGGATTGAACAATTAACAAGCTACGGTAAAAAAAGACTGCCATGGATTTTGGATTTAACCGAGGGTAATTCAGATCAAACAGATCCAAATATCAAATTTGCAAATTTAAATTTACTAATTGTGTGAATTTGTAAAGTAAGTTTAAATTTGTAAATTTAATAAATTCGGTATCAAACGATGCTGACCGAGTTTAAATTCACAAGTTAAACTTTAAATTTGAAAGGAAAAATATAAAAAAATTATTTAAAATTTTATTTATAATATTTATTTTATTTACTTTGTGGATTATTATTTCATTTGCTTATCAACTTTATAAAGACGATAAAAGGCATGCTGCCGAATTAGAAGCTATGTTTGACAAATACGATAAAGTAAAATATTTGGAAAACAAGATAGATTTTAAAACAGCAACCGAGCATGAAAAAATTAATTTTTACATAAAAGATTTTCTACAAAAAATTCACTATTTAGACAATTATCCAGCAAAAGATATAAAAAAGATGAAAAATATCCATAGAGATATAAATGACTTTGCTGAAACAAGATTTTATCTTTGCAATGGAGACAAATACCCTGATGACAAATGCGAATTTTTCAAGCTTGATAAAAGATTAAATTTAGAATATTTACTAAATTTAGGTTCTAAAATTTGTAATGCCGACACGCCTACGCAAAACGCACAAGAGATAATTGATAATGATGAAATTTTAAAAATAGAACCTTTTTATCCGTTCAATGAAAAATACATTATTGATGAAAATGGTAAATTTTTGGAAAATTTCGTTTATATTGGCGAAAATAAGCATATACTTTTTTCAGATTTTATATTTATAAATAAAAAAGTCTTAAAATATCACGATACAAAAAACGACATAGTCATTGTATCAAATATTATGTTTTCTTGGCTTTTAGCAAATGCTATTGTCAATAAAGAAATATCAGAATTTTGCGTTACCCATAATCTACTGACAACCAACAAAAAAAGATTTTTTGAAAAAACATATGGGAGAGAATATTATTTTAAATATATTCCTACTAATAGACCTACACTCCAAAATATCATTTTTAATGATTTTGCATATAATGGCGATTACTATTATAATGCGATTTTAGAGCAATACCAAACCTTAAAAAACAACAATTTCAATAAAAATCTAAATTTACAAGGAGGAGGCAATGCCAAAAATTGATTTAAACGGCGACGGAATAAAAACAATATCAAGAAAAAACAGTAAAACATACTTTGACCTGGATAATAATAAATTCGCAGAAAATATCTCTTGGATAGACAAAAATGACGGAATTTTAATCAATAAAACCTTAATCACAAATAGCATAACAAACGGAAGCGAACTATTTGGAAATCATACTTTACTAAGAGATGGAAGCTTAGCTAATAACGGATTTGAAGCCTTAAAAGAATTTGCAAATTTAAATTTACTTGTTGCGTAAGTTTAAATTTATAAATTTAAGAATTTTGTATCGTATTTAAACGATACGACTTGAATTTACAAAAATAGCTAATTTAAGGTTAAAACAAATCAAATTTAAGATTGATTTGTTGTATAATGTAGACTCGCAAAAAGGAAGTAAAATTGGAAAATTTAAATTTCAAAAACGATATTTTTGATAAAAACAAAAACCAACGAGATTATGATAAAGAACCATTAATTTTACGGAATTATACTAGTTGGGCTTTATTTATCCATTTTTTATTAATTTTTGCATTTTGGGTGATTGTTTCAGCATTCGTTTTGGATAAATTTGATGAATTTGAAGATGGAAATTTAGAAATCGGAATAGCTATACAAACAGCCATCTCCTTTGGTTTTATAACAACTCTTATTTTAATATTAGATTTTAAAAATATTTTATCAATAAAGCCACACTATACTCATTTTTACAATTCAAAAGTTGTGTTTTATAATCGTAACAATAAAATTGATGAAACAATACATTTCCAAGTTATGGGAGATAGAATTGTGTTTCATAATCCATTAGACAATCCAATTGGTTAGGATATTTCGCATGTAAAAAAAGAAGAAGGCAAAATGGTTTTTTGTTCTTTTATGCGAATAATTATAACAACAGGTTTTGGTTGGGCATTTTTGAGTGCATTTACGATAATAAATTTTGTTTCTAGGTATAGTTTTGGACCATTCTTGTTGAGTGTACTTATTACAATATTTACATTATTTTTAGCCGAATTTTTAGAAATTTTAGTTTTCATGGGAATTTATAAAAAATCAAACAAAACTCTTAAAAATTTTTGGAAATATGCTAGAAAATTTCAAATAAACATAGAGTGGGCTTCGATTGAAAGGTGGAAAATTACTCCGACTATCAATATGTTTTATTTCAATCAAAAAGACCACGACGAGTTGAGGCAGTATATTTTAACTATATTTAACAGAGATATTGACAATAATTTAAAATAAAAATTTTCTAATAAGGAGACAAAAAATGAGTAATTCAAGCAGAATTAATAAGGCAACAAACGAGTTGGATAAAGCAGAAAAAAGACTGCTATATTCTTTGAGTTTAACCGGGGGCTAATTCAGATCAAACAGATCCAAATATCAAATTTACAAATTTAAATTTACTTGTTGCTTGAATTTAAAAGCAATAGCGAGTTTAAATTTGTAAATTCATAAAATTCAGTATCAAACGATACTGACCGAGATTGAATTTACTAGGAAATTTTATAAAAAGGATCAAATTTGGTAAACGATGTTTTTAATAAAAACAAAAATTTAAGGGATTATGATAAAGAGCCGATTATTATAAAAGATTACAAACCACAAGTAAATTTGATTGGTATATTTTTAATGATTTTAGCTTTTATTATTTTGTGTATCGCAAAACCAGAAAAAGTCAATGGTTTTACGATTTTATCTCTTATGGTAGCAATTCCTTACATTATGAAATTTTTGGGCAAAAATTATTTTATTCTGAAAAATGAAATGATAAGTCAAATTAAAAATGATAAATCTTTTGATTTTATGCAAGTAAAAAATATTAAAAATGTTAAATTTAGCGTTGATTTTAGAGATGGAAGCGAACAAATTTCACTAGTTGCCAAAATTTTACTTTTGATTATTATTTCTACATACATATACGCAATTTTTGCATTTAATGAGCCTATTATTTTGTTTTTTATTTTTGGACTTATCGTTGTATTTTATGCAATTCCAAAAATCATAACTCATACAATAAATGGTGGCAAAATCAATGATAGCGTTTATGATTGTCTTACCATTTACAGCAAAAATGGAAAAGTGATGAATATTATGATTTGCAACGACAAAGAATTTAAAGAATTTAAAAAATACTTTTTAGAAAATGTGAAATTAAATATTTCAAATGCTAAAACTAGCTTTGGAATTTTTGATAAAAATTTTATAACACAAGGAGCGAACGATGAATTCAACAGGTAGCAGAGAAGCGAAAGCAAGAGTTGCTTTGGATAAAGCTGAAAAAAATATTATTGAAAGATTTACTAAATTCAATCTTTCTGAAAATAGTAAAGATAATTTAGAAAATATTCGTAAAATGTGGAATAGTGCAAGCAGTGGTTATAGTATTGCTGAAAATTTCACTGATATACCCGAAAAGATTTTAAAAAGCAAAGCTAGGGCTATTGTTTTGTTTGTAGAAACCGCAGCAGGAAATGTGTTAATTGATAGCACTATGGGTGAAAGCAAAATGAAACAAATGGTTGGGGCGTTGGAGATGCAATTATTGCTGGTGCGGCATTATTGACACCGCAAGGTTGGATAATTACTGGTGCAAATTTGGCATTATCTCTTGTTGATTGGGATTTGGGAAGTATATTTAAGAAAATATATGGAGAAGATAACGATAATATAAATATTACCTCAAATGGCTTTATAGAAGTTAGGAATAATGATGGTTCTATTTATACAAGACCATTATCGACACAAGCTAGAAAAATTTTAAACATTAATGGTGAGCCAAGTGGTTCTATATTTGGCGATAGGAAAGGCGATGTATTGTTCGGCAGTAGTGGAGATGACTTGCTTCAAGGCAGAAGCGGAAACGATTTGTTTCTTGGGGGAGCCGGCTATGATACATACTTTACCGACGGCAAAGACACTATAAGAGATGAGGATGGAAAAGATCAGGTATATTTTCATGGTCGCAAACTAACTGACGGCACTCAAATAGAAAAAGGCTCAAACATATATAAAACAAAAGACAATATAAAATATGAACTAATTGATAATAAGCTTATAGTAAATGATAGCCTTATTATAGAAGACTTTAATCCATACCAAGAGTGTCTTGACATAGCCCTACACAAAGCAGATGAGATAGCTGTAAATGTATCAAATGCAAATGCGGTAGAAAAAGCAGGAAAGATGAATTTTACAATCTCGCTTAGTAGAGAGTTAAAAGAAGGTGAATTTGTAAAAGTAACCATACCTGCCATAAACGGCAATGAAGCAAAAACTTATATGTTTATGCACCATAGCAACCCAAACTATACGCTAGGAGCAGCATAGAGCATGTATTTACTGGTAGCACAAATTATGAATATTAACAATATTCTAGCCCCTTCGAATGTTATTTCATCGGCATTGCCTAGAACCTTTGATTAACTTGCCACCTTGCGTATAGTGATAGTGCCTGTATGTTTTAACCGTTCCGTCTCTGGCTAGCGGGCTATAAAAATTTAATGGCTATAAAATCATCTAAGACTTCGACCATAGTGCGCTTATATTGCGGCAAGATAAAATTTCTGACTACTTTATCGGGGTCTGATTTAAAAATTGGATTATCCTTAATTTTGGTAAAAACTTCCGTCATCTTTCTTCCTTTATATAGTAATTTTAGGCAGATTATAGAATTTCCTCAAAGGATTAACAAGGCAGGAGCGCAGAAAAAGCTACTATACAATTTTTTAATATATAGTAGTTTTTCTTAAAATATATGTATCAATCGGTAGTTTTAAGTATTAAAAATTTTTTAAGAGTAATTTCAAAATTCCCAAAAATAGGGCTTAAAAAATTATCTAAAAATTCAAAAAAACTAAAAAATATGGAAAATTTTAATAGATGGTGCGACCGACGAGACTTGAACTCGTACACCTTGCGGCACTACCCCCTCAAGATAGCGTGTCTACCAATTCCACCACGGTCGCATAAATTTTAAAGCTTGATCTTAAGCCTTGAATTATATAAGTTTAAAGCCCGATTTCTCGGGCTTAGGATTATTTTGCGGCAGCCGCAAGACCTTCTGTTATGAAAGGGTTTGCAAAAAGCAAGACGAATGAAACAACCAACGCATAGATAACCTGCGCTTCGATCATCGCAAGCGAGATATACATCGTAGTCGATAGTTTGCTAGCCACGCTCGGATTTCTAGCGATACCGTTAAGCGTCGCACTAGCGGCATTTCCCATACCTAATGCGCCACCCAAAGCAGCTAGACCTAAAACGACTGCAACGGTAATTGCAGAAAAAGAAACGATCTGAGTGTAAGCGCTTAGCTGCTCGCTAGCGAAAGCCGCGCCGCAAAGCGCAAATAACAATACAAGAACTTTTTTCATAAAAGTCTCCATAAATAAATTTTAAAACGAGTTTCGGCTCAATACCCCCTACTCCAACGTTTTAAGTGTGAAATATTATTAAAATTTTGCTTTTGATTTGTTTAATCTGGCGGAATTTGCGTTGAATTTAGCAAATCCCGCCGAGCAATCTAACGCTTAGCGTCCAGATACGTATTTAGCGCCGCAACGTAGGCCTTCGCAGACGCTAGCATCGTATCTACGTCAAGTCCTCTGCCGATGATGGCGCCCTCGCCCGCAAATTCCACCTTAACGGTTACTTTTGCCAGCGCGTCTTTGCCCTGCGAGACCGCTTTTACTTGATACTCCTTCAGGCTACCGCTGATGCCGCTAATGCGGTCTATCGCCTTAAATATCGCATCCACACCGCCATTTCCAAGCGCGCTATCGCTTAAAATTTCATCCTTATACCTTAGCGTAAGCGCGGTGCTAGCGTGTCCTTTGTTGCAGCTATTGGAGCTTAAAACCAGCACTTCGTAGGTCTTTTCGGCTCCCACGAACTCGTCGTTTACGAGCTCTCTGATATCCTCGTCGAAAACGTCCTTTTTGCTATCGGCGAGCGATTTAAATTTATTAAACGCGATCTCAATCTGCTCGTTACTAAGCTCATAGCCCAAAGATACCAGCTTGTCTTTGAAGGCGTGACGGCCGCTGTGCTTGCCCAGCACGAGGGAGTTTTTATCAAGCCCGATATCCTCAGCATGCATGATCTCGTAGGTTTCTTTGTGTTTTAACACGCCGTCTTGGTGGATGCCGCTTTCATGCGCAAAGGCGTTTTTGCCCACGATCGCTTTATTAGGCTGTGGCTCGATGCCGGTAATGCTCGCGACTAAGCGGCTGGATGGATAAATTTCTTTCAAATTTATATCGGTATAAAGCGGCGCAAATTTATCTGTGCGCGTCTTGATCGCCATTACGATCTCCTCCAGCGCCGCGTTGCCCGCGCGCTCGCCGATACCGTTTATCGTGCACTCGACCTGTCTGGCTCCCGCCAAAATAGCAGCCAAGGAATTTACGGTAGCCATTCCCAAATCATTGTGGTTGTGTACCGAAACTACGGCGCGCTCGCCGATAAGCTTAACGATTTCGCCTATGCGCGCAGTGATCTCATCCGGATAGAGATAACCCACCGTATCGGGGATATTTATGGTGGAGGCCCCTGCGCTTATAGCGGCGTCGCAGATCTCTTTTAAAAAACCCATATCGCTTCTACACGCATCCTCACAGCTAAACTCCACATCATCGCATAGGCTTTTAGCGTATTGCACGGCCTCTACGGCGCGCTTTATGACCTCTTGCGGCTGCATTTTAAGTTTAAATTCCATATGGATAGGGCTTGTGGCGATAAAGGTGTGGATGCGTCCTAGCTTCGCGCCCTTTATCGCTTCGCCCGCAGCCTTGATATCTTTTTCTAAAGCGCGCGCAAGCGAACAGACGCGAGCCTTGCTAACAGCGCTAGAGATCTTTTCTATCGCGTCAAAGTCCCCGGGGCTCGCCGCCGCAAAACCCGCCTCGATAACATCTACGCCCAGCTTTTCAAGCTGCAACGCAAGATGAATCTTCTCATCCGTATTCATCGACGCTCCGGGGCTTTGCTCGCCGTCACGAAGCGTCGTATCGAAGATTATGATTTTATTTTTGTCCATTGCTTGTCCTTTCAAAGCGTTAAAATTTGGCGAAATTATAGCCGTGCAAGCTTAAAACAATCGCGGCGATAAACATATCTGAGATTATTTCGCCGTTTCCTCGGGTTTGTCTTTTTTATGAAATTTGGCCGCACTTAAATTTAAAGCTCCGCGAACCAAACCGTAAACGATATAAACCAAAGTGAGCACCGCCGGAAATTCCAGCCTGAAAAGATATAAAAGCGAGAAAAATACGACTATTAGAAGCACTAAAATTTTAATCGCGTTGGGGCGCTTTAGGCTAATCTTTTTAAAGCTCGGAAAGCGGATGTTGCTTACCATCAAAAACGATAGCGCCGCCATTGCGATGATCAAAAATACGCCAAATCCTTTAGAGAGCTCATATTTTAGATAAATTCC
This sequence comes from uncultured Campylobacter sp., assembly GCA_963522765.1. GTDB lineage: Bacteria > Campylobacterota > Campylobacteria > Campylobacterales > Campylobacteraceae > Campylobacter_B. The sequence goes on from CAUQZM010000013.1 coordinate 27,565, forward strand.
GATCCAAAACGCCATCGTAATCGCAGCCGTCGGAATCGGCAGCCCGATAAAAACGCTAGGCTCGTAGGTGCCCGTAGTGACGTTGAATCGCGCCAGCCTGATCGCGCCGAAAACCACGTAAAGCGCGGCTACGAGCGAACCGACCTTGCCGTAATTGTGCCCGACCGCGCAGTAAAATAGCAACGCCGGCGCGACGCCGAAAGCCACGATATCCGCAAGGCTGTCAAATTCCACGCCGAATTTCGACGTAGCATGCGTTAGCCTCGCCACGCGGCCGTCAAGTCCGTCGCAGATCAAGGATAAAATGATATAAAAGATCGCGGCGCTGAAGTTGCCCTTGATCGTAGAAATTATGCTGATGACCGCTAAAAATGCACTTGCCGCCGTGAAAAAATTCGGCAATATGTAGATTAGTTTTCCCTTTTCCTCTTCCATCTCTTACTCTTTAAAATTTTATTTTTACACCGCTTTTCATTCGGTGCCGCGAATCGCTCGTAAAGCATTTTAGCGCGATCGCCTTAAAATTTAGCCCTAAGCTCTTACCGCGCGCGAGGCTTTAAATTTAAGCCTCGCCCTTTGCGCTTTCGATATCATCATTAGCGCCTAAATTTCGCACCAGACGGGTAGGCATGCCGTTATCTTTTTCAAATTTAGAGATGATCTCTACGATCTGCTCGCCCGAGACCGTCTCCTTCTCATACAGCGCCTTCACCATCTCCTCAATCGCCGGAGCGTAGGTTCTTAGCGTCTCTTTTACCGCCGCGTAGCGCTCATCCAGCGTCTTGCGGACATATTCGTCAATCTTGACCGCCGTTACCTCGCTGTAATCCTTGATGCTCTGTCCGCCGTTTAGGAAGGAATACTGCTGTTTTTCTAGCACCGCAAGCCCGAGAGCTTCGGTCATTCCGACCTGAGTAGCCATAAATTTAAGCATATCGGTAGCGCGCTGCAAATCATTGCCCGCTCCGTCGGTGATCTCGCCTAAAAACACGTCCTCCGCCGCGCGCCCCGCTAAAAACGTATCGATTTCGGCAAAAATTTCATGGCGCTGATGCAGATATCTATTTTCAAACGGAGAATTTAGCGTATATCCCGCAGCACTCAATCCGCGCGGCACGATAGTTACTTTAGATACCGGCATCGCACCTTTGGTAAGCTCGGCGATGAGCGCATGACCGCTTTCGTGGTAGGCGACGATCCGCTTTTCGATCGGGCTTACGCGGCGCGATTTTTTAGCCAGTCCGATACCGACGCGCTCGATCGCTTCGAGCAGGTCTTTTTGCTCGACCTCCGCCTTTGCCTCGCGACCCGCTAAAAGCGCGGCTTCGTTGATAATATTTGCAAGATCTGCTCCCGCAAAACCCACGGTAAGGCGCGCGATCTCTTCGATATCGATATCGCGAGCAAATTTAACGTCGCGCATATGCACCTTCAAAATCGCCATTCTGCCGTCAAAATCAGGTCTATCGACCAGAACCTGCCTATCGAATCTGCCCGGACGCAGAAGCGCCGCATCCAGCGTTTCCGGGCGGTTGGTAGCCGCAAGAACGATCACCGGGCTTGATTCCGAGCCGAAGCCGTCCATCTCGGCAAGCAGCTGATTTAGCGTCTGCTCGCGCTCGTCGTTGCCTCCGCCGATACCGCCTGCGGTTCTGCTTTTGCCGATCGCGTCGATCTCGTCTATAAAAACAATCGCCGGAGCCTGCTTTTTAGCGTTATCAAATAGATCGCGCACTCTGCTGGCGCCCACGCCTACGAACATCTCGATGAAACTCGAGCCCGATACCGAAAAAAACGGTACGTCCGCTTCGCCCGCGACCGCTTTGGCTAGCAGCGTCTTGCCCGTACCCGGAGGTCCAACCAAAAGCACGCCTTTTGGAATTTTAGCCCCGAGGCTGATATATCGCTCCGGATTTTTTAAGAAATCTACGATCTCCTTAACCTCCTCTTTCGCCTCTTCGACGCCCGCGACATCGCTAAATTTAACCTTCGGCTTTTCGGCGCTTACCAGGTTTTTAGAGCTTCCAATGCCGAGCACGCCGCCGCCCATATTGCGCTGCATGCGGTTGGCTAAAAACATCCAAATTCCAAAGAAAATCACGAGCGGCAAAACCCAGCTAAAGAGCAGATCGGTCAAAAAATTGCTTTCGTTATACGCGCCGTATGGAATTTTGCGCGATTCTAAAATTTGAACTAGCTCGGGATCATCCACGCGCTTGGCGGTGTAGATTACGTTGCCGACTTGCGCTTTAATCGTGGAGCTTCCGATGGAGACCATGCTTACTTGGGAGTTTTTGATCTGCGATTTTAGCTCGGAGTAAGTTACGTTTCTACTCTCGCCCGAAACGGAGCCTAGCACTCCACCGCTATCAAATCCGCCGCTTGGGGATATCGCTTTAAACACGACTATCAAAATAAGCGCAAAAATTATAAAAACGCCGATCGGATTTTTATTGAAAAAATTGTTTCCGCCGCCGTTTTGAGGAGGTTGATTATTTGGGTTGTTATTCATATTTTCCTTTCATATACGAAGCTGAGCCATTCGTTTTGCTTTTTCATCTGCACGAAATTTAAATCCGAAAAGGCTTGCTCAATCCTATCTTTATATATTTCTAAAATTCCCGACAGCACGAGCTTGCCGCCGGGTTTTAGCGCTTTTTTCAGATCCGCGCTTAGGATCAAAATCACATCGGCGATTATATTTGCGACGACGAGATCAAACTGCGCGTCTTTGCAGCGCGCGCGCTCGCTTAAACTAGACGCCTGCTCGCCTAGGCTTGAAACGCTGCCGAGCCAAATTTTATCGATCTGCACGCCGTTTTTCTCGGCGTTTTGCTGCGTAGCGGTCACCGCCTGCTCGTCGGTATCGCAAGCGCTTACCTTTGCGCCCAGTTTTTTCATCGCGATACTTAAAATTCCACTGCCGCAGCCCACGTCAAGCGCGCTCATGCCCGCGCGAGCAAGCTCGCTAAGTAGCGCCAGGCACATATTGGTGCTTTCGTGATGACCTGAACCGAACGCCAGCGCAGGATCGATCAGCAGATCGATTAGCGCGCGATCTTGCGATCTTTCACACCAGCTCGGACGGACGTAAAATTTACCGACCGCCACGGGCGCGACGCCTTTTTTATACTGCTCGATCCAATCGACGTTAGGCTTTTTTGAAATTTCGATCTGCAGATCGGCGTCTAAATTGAGAGCGCGAGCGAGCGCCTTTTTAAACTCTTCAAACGCAAATTTTAAATTTTGCAGATCCTCTTCGTCGCGGATTATGAAACGCTCGCCATCCTCCTCGACGCAGGTAACGCCGAGCTCAAACGCAAAGCTTTTAAAAAGTTCGCTTGCATTCGTGCTTTTTACGATCATCTCATAAAAAAAATCTTTCATCGCCTCACATCGCCTTTAAATTTTAAAATTTGCATATTACTAAAATTTAGTTCAAACTTTGCTTACGCTCGGGCGTTTTTATAGAGCTTCAAACGCCTTTTTAAGATCAAGCGTGCCTTCGTAATACGCCTTGCCTACGATGAGCCCTGCGATAGAGCCTGCATTTTTAAGCGCGATTATGTCGTTCATATCTTTCACGCCGCCGCTTGCGATAGTATCGATGCCGCTAGCTCTCGCGATAGAACGGCTAAATTCTACATTCACGCCGCTTAGCATCCCGTCGCGCGATATGTCGGTGTAGATGATCGCGCAAACGCCCGCGTCCGCATACTCTCGCGCCAGATCGGTCGCTCTTACGCGGCTTAGCTCCGCCCATCCCTCAGTCGCTACGAGCCCGCCTTTTGCGTCTATGCCCACGACTATGCGGTAAAGCTTCGCCATTTTCTTTACGAAATCTCTATTTTTAAGCGCTGCCGAGCCCAGGATAAATCTATCGACGCCTAAGCTCAAATACTGCTTTATGCGCGCTTCGTCGCGGATGCCGCCGCCCACTTCGACGCGCAAGCGAGTGCTTTTTACGATCCGCTCGATCGTTTTGAAATTTACCGCCTCGCCCGCAAACGCGCCGTCCAGATCGACCAGATGCAGCCACTTGGCGCCGAGATCTTCAAATTTTTTGGCTAGCTCGCAGGGGTCTTTGGAATAAATTTTTGCGCTTTGCATCTCGCCCTTGCTAAGGCGCACGGCGCATCCTTGTTTCAGATCGATCGCAGGGAAAATCTCCATCACAGCTCCGTAAAATTTTTAATGATTTTTATGCCCGCATCGTGGCTTTTTTCTGGATGCGGCTGAAAGGCAAATACGTTTTCGCGCCAAATCGCGCTTGCAAACTCATAGCCGTAAAACGTGCTCGAAAGCGTGATCTCGCGCGCGCAAAGGACGTGGTAGGAGTGCACGAAATACAGATACTCAAACTCGCCTAAGCCCACATTTATCGGCGAGCGCTTGATAAAATGCGCGCTGTTCCAGCCGACGTGCGGGATCTTTAGGCTTTTGGCGCGAGCGAAATTTTGTCCGCAGCGCTCGCCAGGCTCTGCTTCATCTGAATTAAATTTCGCCTTGCCCGATCCAAATTTCGTATTTTTTCTAAATTTCATATTTTCGGACCCAGATTCCGCTCCCCGAATATTAAATTTCGTTTTGTCAAATTTTACGACGCGACCGGGCAAAATTCCAAGCCCGCTGCGTGCGCCGAATTCCTCGCTTTGCTCAAACAAAAGCTGCATCCCTAGGCAGATACCTAAAAAATATCTGCCGCTTGCTACGAACTCTTTAATCGCGGCGTCCATACCGCTTGCGCGAAGCCTGTCCATCGCCTCGCCGAATGCGCCCACGCCCGGAAGCAGGGCTTTATCGCAGCTCAAAAGCTCCTCAGGGCTGCGCGCGAGGCAAAATTTAGCGCCGCAGAAGCTAAGCGCGTTCATCACGCTTTGAATATTGCCCGCGCCGTAATCCACGATACCGATCAAGCGGGCTCCTTCGCACCGTTCAATCGGTGCGAAAACTCGGGCACGATACGTTTTAGCTTATCCGCGACCTGCGCGTCTTCGCACTCCGAAAGCTCCTCGATCTGCGAGTTTAGCTCTTGTAGGTCGTATTTTGCGGAGTGGGTTACGAAGATGGATTGATACTTCGTGCTCTTATCGTTTTCGTCGATCAAAAGCTCCTCGTAAAGCTTCTCGCCGGGACGCAGACCTACAAATTTAATGCCCAGCTCCTCCTTGCCGGCAAGCTGCAGCATTCGCTTAGCAAGATCGGCGATCTTTACGGGCTCGCCCATATCCAGCACGAAAAGCTCGCCGCCCTGCGCGATGGAGGCTGCTTGAAGCACCAGCTGACACGCCTCGCTAACGAGCATGAAATATCTCGTAATCTCGGGGTGCGTAACGGTAAGCGGCTCGTTCGCTTCGATCTGGCGCTTAAATTTAGGGATGACGCTGCCGCTTGAGCCGAGCACGTTTCCGAAGCGCACCGCGACGATCTGCGTTTCGCTTGCCGCGTCGTTGGAATTTAGCGCGTAAAGCTCGCAGATACGCTTCGTCGTGCCCATAATGTTCGTCGGTCGCACTGCCTTATCGGTCGAGATCAAAACGACCTTTTTCGCGCCATATTTTTTGGATAGATCGATTACGTTTTTCGTGCCGATGATATTGTTTTTGACCGCTAGATGCGGGTTAAACTCGCATAGCGGCACGTGCTTATACGCCGCTGCGTGCACGACTACTTCGGGATGAAATTCCGCAAAAACCTCCTCCAGCTCATGGCGATAAACGACGTTTATCATCTTTAACTCGTTGCGCGCGTCCGCGCCCGTAGCTTCGTTGATCGAGTAGAGGTTAAACTCGCTGTGCTCGACCATGATAAGACGCTTTGCGCCGAATTTCAAGCATTGCTTGCAAATTTCGCTTCCTATCGTGCCGCCCGCGCCAGTTACCAGCACGATCTTGTCTTTGATAAAATTTTCGATCGCCTTGGTGTCGAGGTCTTTGGGCTTGCGCGCGAGCAGATCCTCGATCGATACATCGCGGATCTTTTTACTCTCATCCTCCAAAAGCGAAAAGAGCTTGATATCCTTTAGCCCGTATGCAAAAAGCTCGTCGTAGAGCTGCTTTAGCTCGTCCGGATACAGCGCCAGCGCGATGATCGCAGTTTTAGCACCGCTATCTTTGATCATCTGCGGAATTTCGCTCTTAGCCCTGACGACGTAGTTTTCGCAATACGTCCCTACTAGCTCAGGCCGTCCGTCCACGACACCCACCGGATAGTAGTTGATATATTTCTGCCGCATACCTTTTAGGACGTGAAAGGTCTTGCTTGTAGCGCCTACGACGATACAAGGCTCGTTATTCGTGATATTTTTCTTCTCGCTTAAAAACATCCGCTTTGAAATTCTAATCCCACCGATTAAAATAAACGAGATCGCCGCATCGATGATAATGACCGAGCGCGGGAACGGGTTAAAAATTTTACTCGCTAGAAAGAATAGGATTAAAAAGGTAAGCGCCGCCATAACGTGCGCATAGAAGAGCTTTCTTGCTTCGTATAGCCCGAAAAATCTCCACGGAACTAAATAGATCCGCAAAAACCAAAAATAGAAAATTTTAATCGCAGTAAGGCTCGAGGCGCTAAGCAGCGCGCCTTTATAGAATTCGTTCGGTATATCTCCGCTAAATCGCAGCAAAAACGCAATGTAAACGGAGAGGATCGAGATAAAAATATCTCCCAGCAAAAAAAACGCGAAGCGGCTAAATTTAGTGGGCTTTAACAGCATCAGATGTTTTCTTTTACGATTTTTACGACGCGCTCGATCGTCTCGTTGCTCATATCGGTGCCGCTAGGAAGGCAGATGCCGCGACTAAACATATCCTCGCTCGTACCGTCCGTGACGCTAAGCGCGCCTGCGAAGATGCTTTGCAGATGCATCGGCTTCCAAAGCGGACGAGATTCGATGTCGGCTTTATTTAGGGCGTCGATAACCTTTAGATGAGCGTCTTTTTGCTTAAATAGCAGAGTCGTAAGCCATCTATTGCCCTTGCCGCCTTCTACTTCGGGCATAAACTCCACGTCGGTGCCTCTAAACAGATCCTCGTAAATTTTAAAAATTTCGCGTTTTCTCTTTACGCGCTGTGGCAAGACCTCCATCTGACCTACGCCGATAGCGCCTAAGACGTTGCTTAAGCGGTAGTTATAGCCGTAGTCCTTGTGCTCGTAGTGAAGCAGCGGCTCGCGCGCCTGGGTGCTTAAAAATCTAGCCTTAGCCACTAGCTCCTCATCGTTTGAAATCAGCATTCCGCCGCCTGAGGTAGTGATGATTTTATTGCCGTTGAAGCTTAGTGCGCCGCATTTTCCGATACCGCCAAGTGCTTTACCCTTATAAAATCCGCCCAGCGCCTCCGCGGCATCCTCGATAACATCAATACCTTCGTTCTCGCAAATTTCGCATATCTCATCCATCTTCGCAGCCTGTCCGTAAAGATGCGTAACGACGAGCACTTTTGGCTTTTTTGGAGATTTTTTGATCGCTTCTTTAAGCAGCTTCGGGCTTAAATTCCAACTCTCGTCGCTGTCTATCAGCACCGGCACGCAGCGCTCGTAAAATATCGGATTTAGCGACGCCATGAAGGTAAATGTGGATCCCAATACCACGTCGCCGTCCTTTGCGCCGCTGCAACGAAGCGCTAGATGAAGCGCCGCCGTGCCTGCGTTTAGCGCCAGCGCGCCGCGCGTGCCAGCGTAGGACTTCACTGCGTCCTCGAAGCGATTAACGTATTCGCCCAAAGGCGCGATATAGTTACTCTCAAATACCTTTTTTATATACTCAAGCTCATCGCCGCCCATATTCGGCGGGCTTAAAAATACTCTTGCCATCTCTATCCTTCCTTGATCTTTAAATTTAACCTCGCGCGGCGCAGGGCTAAATTTAGCTTTCGGCATTAAATTTAAATGCTCGGATTTTATCACTTTTAATGCTATAAATTTTAAATTCAGCCATTTTTTTTAATCACGCGAGCGGGCACGCCTACGGCTACACTGTCGCTAGCTATGTCGCGCACGACCGCAGCGCCCGCGCCGATGATGCAGCGCTGGCCGATACTTAGCCTCTGAATGACGCTGGCACCGATACCGATGTGCGAAAACGCCCCCACCTTCACGCCGCCCGCAAGCGCGGCGTTTGGGCTAATGTGCGCAAACTCGCCGATCTCGCACTCATGCTCGATTACGACGCCTGAATTGATTATCGCGCCGCGACCGATTTTAGCGCGCGCATTTATAACGGCGCCGGGCATTACGACCGAGCCCTCGCCGATAGCGGCGCTTGGGCTAACGATCGCGCTTTGATGAATTAGCGTCGCCATCTCAAAACCTGCGCGCGATACCCTCTCTTGGATCTTTGCGCGGGTTTTATTATCGCCGATTGCGATTATTACGGGATGCTTCGGCAGATCCTCGCTAAATTTAAGCCCCGCCGCGTCGTCTAAAAAAACGACCTCGTTAAATTTAGCCCCGCGCGCGGCTAGTGCGACATCTGCGACCACCAGCCCGTGTCCGCTCGCGCCGTAAACGTAAATTTTAGTTGTGCCCATTAAATTTCTCCGTCGTCGCCATGCCCTCTTTATTCACGCCCTCTTTTGCAAGCACCTTTTTAATCGTTAAAAGCGCGATCTTAAGATCGAGCGCGAAGCTTAAATTCTGCGCGTAATACGTATCGAACTCAAATTTTTTCTCCCAGCTAATCGCGTTGCGACCGTTTACCTGCGCAAGCCCCGTGATGCCAGGGCGCACGCTATGCCTAAGACGCTGCTGCGGCGAATAAAGCGGCAAGTATTCGGTCAGTAAAGGGCGCGGCCCGATGAAGCTCATATCGCCCTTTAGCACGTTGAAAAGCTGCGGCAGCTCATCCAGGCTTAGCGCGCGGATCTTTTTACCGTAATCGTTCAGCCGCTCTTCGTCGGGTAGAAGCTCGCCGTCTGCGCCGCGCTCGTCGCTCATCGTTTTAAATTTGTAAATTTTAAAAATTTGCTCATCAAACCCCGGGCGAGATTGCGTAAAAATCGTGCTTTTGCTAATGTGTTTGCGGATCAAGAACCACGTAAGCGCCATCACGGGCGAAACCAAAATAATCAAAATCAAAGCCGCCGTAAAATCGAGCGCGCGTTTTAAAAAGCTCCTATACATTGATAAATTTCCTATAAACCTCTAAATATTTTTCCGTGACGATCTTTTCGTCGTAATCTGCAAGCACCATCTCGCGCCCGTTTCGTCCCAGCCTTTCGCAAAGCGCGGTATCGTCTAATAAAATTTCGATCTTTCGCGCAAGACCCTCTGCGTCGCGAGTGCGGCAGATTAGGCCGTTGACGCCTTCTTGCACGGCTTCTACGCAGCCGCTGCAGTCGCTTACCACGCAGGCTCGCGCCATGCTCATCGCCTCTAAAACCGTGCGCGGAAAGCCCTCCTTGTAGCTAGGAAGTGCCAGTAGATAGCTAGCCTTCAAAAGCTCTGGCACATCGTTTCTGGCACCCAGATAATGCACCGCGCCGCTTCGCAAAAACGTAGGATCAGCGGTGCTTTTATTGCCTGCAAAGCCCTCGCCCACAAAAACAAATTTCGCATCCGATCGATCTTTTAAAATTTCTGCTGCTTCGTAGAATTCTCTCACGCCCTTATGCCACATCGCGCGAGCTATCATCAGTACGATCTTTTTGCCGTGCAAATCCTCGCCCAGATCCGCTGCATTAACGATTTTGGGGTTGAATCTTTCAGCATCTACGCCTACACTTTTAATCCTTATGACCTTTTGCTTCGCAATAAGCCCGCGAGATAGCATATAATCGGGATCGGCATCGTTTACAAATATGCAAGCATCCGCCTGCGAAAATGAAAATTTATAAAGCTTCTCCAATACCACTCGCACGAGCCTTGTTTTAATATCTTCGTCGATATAAAAGCTGCCCAGCCCCTCGACTAAGTTTATCACATATTTTATACCCGCCTCTCGAGCCGCCAGCGTACCGAACACATTTGATTTGTGCGCAGCTGTTTGCAGCAGGTCCAAATTTAGCTTCTTTAGCTCGCGTGCAAGGGCTTTGGTGTTGCTAAATACGGTAAACGGATTTAGGCTTGTCCGATCAAGATCGTAAGTTACGGCATTAAAATCGCGTGCCAAATCCTGCGTATAAGCGCCACGAGGAGCGATTGCGAAAACCTCGTGCCCGCGCTCTTTTAAAGCCTGCATTATCGGGCGGCGAAAGAAATGTAAGCTCATATCGGCATGGCTTAAAAACCCTATGCGAGCCATCTGTTGCATTCCTTGCTTGGCGTTGCGAGATTAAATTTCATAAATTTCTCCTTGGCTTGCGGCAAAATTTTATCTAGCGCTTTAATTTATAAACTTTCACAGCGGGGCTTAAGATTACAGGCTCGAATAGCTCGGGCCTATATCTTTCAAATACAAAAAGCTGAATGTAGCTTGAGTTTAGCATCGTCTTATCTAACAGCAAAAATCTCCCGTAATCGCGCATGAAAATCACGTAAAATTGCGCGCTGCTGTCCATATTAAACTCCTTGACCGCAAGCTTACCGCTCGCATCGTAGCTCGTTTCGTAAAAGGTATTGATCGCGAATTTTCTGCCGCTATACTCTAAATTTAAAAGGCTAGACGAGATAGAAAAGCCGTTGTCCATATGCACGCCGCTTTGATCCTGAACAAACCTATCGCTCGTTATGAAAAACAGCTCACTTAGCTGCTTACCGTCGGTGATGTCGATGTTTGAAAACTGCGTGACGACGGGAAAGATATTCATCATGCGATCGGGCAGGATGTAGTAGATGTCGCGCGTAGGCTTTGGCGGCTTAAAATCGGCCAGTCCCAAGCTTAAGATAAAATCATTTACATCAGTCGCGTTATAGTCTTTTAAAATTTGCTTTAGCTTGTTTGGAATTTTTTCGCTATATCCGCGCTCGGTGTATTCGACATCCAGGCGCGCCATATTTGCGGAGCTCATCTGATCTCTAAAAAGTGCGAAGCTAACGGGGAAATTATCGTTGCCTAGGTGTTTGCCGCCGTCGATGAGGGTCTTTACGTCGCTGTAATAGCGTATGCCGTATCCGTAGTCCCACCACGAAAGGGCGTAATCCTCGCGCTGCGCCTTATCTTTGAGCTCATCGAGTACCCGCACCTCGCTTTGATAAAAGACCGTATCGACCTTGTACGAGACGATGTGCTGCCACGCGGGGTAAATGGCAAGCGCCGTCAAAATGAGCAGTATCGCGCGTCCCGCGATCTTTGGCAGATCCAAGCGCTTTATGCAAAAATACAAAATATATCCGAAACTTAGCCCCATCACGCCCACGGCATAGATCGTAAATCTAAGGCCCGCTTTGTTCGCTGCAAAGCCCAAAAGCAGAAGCGGGATCGAGAGCAAAAATTCCTTATGCCTAAAGCAAAGCACTACGTATCCGATCGCCGCGATCACGAAAACCGCGACGTGTGAGCTGATGCGCTCCATAAAGATATTAGTTGGCACGATGCCCGATTCTTGGATCGTTTGATTGACGTTAAAAAAATGAAATGCCGTATCGGTGTTGTCCGCGAAGGAGCGGAAGATATAAAATTTCGCCTGAAAGATTATCGGACTAAGACCTCCGTTTGCAACGAAAAAGACTACGGCAAACGCGCTGATAATCGCTAAAATTTTAAAATTTAATAGCCTTCCTCTAAACGCAAAGAGCCAAAATAGCGCAAGCGAGATTAAAATTTTAGCTACCAAAGGCGTGGAGCAAAGCGCGATCAAAAAGATAATCATCGCTTCGTAATTTACCGCACTTTTTCGCTTAAAAATCAGCGTGTAGGCGAAAAATACGGCCAGCATCATAGAATTTAGCGAGAAGCTGGACGGATACCACCACATATAAAATATCACAAACGCGCCCAGCCAAAACAGCGTGCTGCGCGAGCCGCGCGTGCAAATGCGGATGAGCGCCCACAAAATACACATCGCAAGCACAATATTTAGCATATCGGTGTCGTAATACCCAGCCATTGTGCGGTTGTAGTAGCTATTCGCCACGCTCGCGACAAGCGCGCCGATGAAGCCCGCGCGCATGCAGCGAAACTCGCTTGAGATAAGCAAGATCGGCACTACGATGAGTGAGCTAAACAAAGCCGGCAGATAAACGAAGATCGTCTCGATTTTAAAGGGCAAAATTTCAGCCAAAAACGCCGTCACGATCGAAAGCGGCGCGCTAAAATAACTAAGATCGTTGGGCTGATGAAAGCCGGCGAGGCGATCGCGCGCGCCCTCTGCAAAGGCGTAGCCGTCGTTGGTGTTTATCATCAGCTCGCCATCCCAAAAAAAGTAATTCGGAAAGCCGCTCGCCCAATACACCCACCACATACGAAACGCCACGCTAAAGGCGAACGCGAACACAATCATCAGCAAAATATGCTTGGAAAACTCATAATTTTTTATAAAGCCAAAAATTCTGCGCCTAGCAGGAAGCGCGCCAGCTGACTGATTTTTAGAATTCTGGGAATTTTCTGTTGTGGGGCTTTTAGAATTATCAGAATTTATGCCGTTTGTAGAATTTAAAGCGCTTGCGGAATTCGCATTTTTAAATTTGGCCAAATTAGCGGCTTTTGCGGAATTTTTATCTGTAGAATTTTTGCTCGTGGAATTCGCAGTACCTTTCAAATTTGAGTTTGTAGAATTTGCGCCTACGGAATTTTCAGAATTTACCGAGGCAGAATTTCGTCCGCTTGATTTTTTAGCCTTTTTAGATTTTTTTTGTGCTCGCATTTTTGCAGAAACAGCGCGCGCTTGATCGTCGCTTAAATTTTTAACGCCGGCGTGCACGGAATTTTTGCTCGCAGAATTTTTTGCATCAAGCGCGGAATTTTTATCGCTCTGAGGCGCGGCGTCCTCGCCACCCTCAAGCTCGGCATTTTCGCCGCTAAAATTCTCTCCGCCGCCTGCGGAATACTCTGCATCAAAATTTCCCTCACTGGCGAAATTTTCGCTTAAGGCAGCTTTGTCGGCACCCATTGATTGCGCGCCTTTTTGATCGTCCGATCCTTCGTCGATCTCTCTGACGCTAAAAGCCTTTTTTTCTTCACCCACGCCTATTTTCCTTCGTCGATTTGTTCTATTTTTGCGATCAGCTCGCTTGCTATCCGTTTTTTATCGAAAAACGAGGCTCTAATTTTAGCCTTTTTCTCATAAAATTTTACATAATTTTCATCATCCAGCGCTTTTTGCATCGCCGTTTGAGTACTTTCTAGATCGTTTACGCCCACCAGCACGCCCCATTCGCTCTGCCCCAAAAGCTCGCGCGCGCCGCTTTGATGATCGCTTGAAATCACGAGCTTGCCGCACGCAAGGGCCTCGATAAGCGCGTTTGAAAACCCCTCAAAAAGGCTTACGAAAACAAACGCGTAGCATCTGGCCATATATTTATACGGGTTTGCGTCAAAGCCCAAAAGCTTCACGCGACCGCCCAAGCCTAGCTCCTCTATCAGGGCCTCAAGCTCGGCTCGCAGCACGCCGTCGCCCAAGATCAGCAGGTCTTTGTCGTTATTTTTTAAATTTGCATATGCGCGGATCAAAAGCGCGTGATTTTTGCCCGCATCGAGCCTGCCGACGCTTAGGAAAAACGGCCGCTCCTGCGCGACTTGCTCGCTAGCTTTGCGACTGATCTCATCAAGATCAATCGCGTTGTATAGCACGCTCATCTTGCGCTCGTCAATTCCAAAATTATCCGCCAGATCGCGCAAATTTCCAAGCGAGTTGGGGAAGATAAAATCGGCCTTCGGATAGAGCTTACGCAGCAGAAGCTTTGAAATTTTAGATTTAAAGCTCGGCTCTTTATACAGCACCGACGGCGTCGAGCATTCGTTAAAAATCATCGCTCCGCGCAGCCCGTAAACTCGCGCCAGCGCCGCCACGTAACAAGGGCGATTCATCCAAACAAAATGGATGTCGATACCTAGGTGCTCGCATAGCTTTTTGTACCTAAGCGCCAAAAACGGCAGCTTTGCGAGCTTCAGCAGTCCGTTTTCAAAAGGGGCTGATTTTTCGATGAAATGGATCTGCACGCCGCTTGGAATTTCATAAAAAATCCTCTCGTTCATCAGCACCAGATGCACTTCATAGCGTGCCGTAAGCTCGCCTAAGAGGTTGCTTACGACGCGCTCGGCGCCACCGCCGCCCATCGAATATATAAAAACGCTTAATTTCTTCATCCCTTTACCTTTTAAATATCGCTGCCGCGCCTTAAATTTAAGCTTTGCTTACGCCTTTTTATGCGAACACGCGCCGCGCTGTTCAAATTTAGCGCGTTTTACGCTGCCACAAGCGGCTAAATTTCATCGCGCGATGCGGCAAATTTAAACGCGCCGTTTTGTTTGGGCGCAAGACGCTATCTTAGCACACCGAAGTTTAAATTTATCCCTGCGCGCCGCTAGGGCATCGACAAGCGGCTGCTATTTGCGTGCAAACCGATCGATCAAGCCCTGCCAGAGCTTAATGATGCGCTCTTGCGAAAACTCGTCTAAATTTTCATTTGCATTTTGCACGAGAGCGTCTCGCAGCGCCTCATCACGCATTAAATTTTCAAGCTTGTTCGCAAGCTCATTCGCATCGCCGCGTTTAAACAAAATGCCGCTAAAGCCGTCCTTTATGAGCTCTTTTGCACCCGCTGTGTCGCTGCTAAGCCGTGCGCAGCCGTAAAACGCGGACTCGATCAACACGTTCGAAAGCCCTTCATTAAGTGAGCTTAGCACAAAAATTTTAGCTTCTTTATACAGCTCGCTCACGTCCTGCTTATGCCCTAAAAATCGCACTTCAAGCCCGAGCCGCGCCGCCAGCTCGCGCAAGCTTTCGCGCAGCGAGCCGTCGCCCGCGATTAAAATTTCCCACTTCGCAAGCAGGCTTTTATCGATCTTGCTTAGCGCGTCGAAGTAAATTTCATACCCCTTTACGGGCTCGAGCCTGCCGACGCTTAAGATCACGTTTCGCTTAGCGCCTTTGGCATCGCAGATCTCGCCGAAAAAGGGGTTGTGCACGACGAAGCAGTTTTTGACAAATCGCGAATAGTACTCAAAGTCCGAGTGCGTAAGCACCGTAAGCGCATCTGCTTTTTTATAGCACAGATCGCGCACGCGGCTAAAAAGCCCGCTTGGCAGATAATCGTGCGCGTTGTGCTCGGTCGCGATGAGTGGGATGCCTAGCCCAAAGCTTGCGATCACGCACGCTACGTTCGTCCAGTCCATAAAGCTGATGATGACGCTCGGCCGCTCGCTCTTGAAACACTCGCGCAAAATTCTGTATTTATCGAACCTGCCGCCGTTTTTATAAACATCTAGATGCAAAAATTTTATCTTTTCGCTAAATTTATACCTGCCCTCGTCGTTTTCCAAAATCGCGATCGTAACGTCGTTTGCGTGCGCAAAATAATTCGCCAAAACCTGCAGCACGCGCTCGGCGCCGCCGTTTCTAAGAGCCGCGATGACGAATAAAATTTTCATTTTAGCTTCCGATAAATTTTATAAAATAGCCGCAAAAGCGCGGGATTTGCGTAAAACAAAACCATCATCAGCGTCTGCGTGCGGCTTGCATGCGCTGCGAAAAATCCAAAATCCAGCCGCTCGCGCACCAAAGCGTGCAGTGAGCGGATCTGATCCGCAGCTTCTGCAGCGCTTAAAGGCGAGCGGGGATCTGCGGTCTTTCTTTGCGACGCGGAATTTTGCTCGGAATTTTGCATATAATTTTGCCCTGCAGAATTTTTAACTGCGGAATTTTTACCGCATGCGCAAGATAAACTATCAGCTCCATGCAAATCTGCCTCGTTTGCCAAGCTGCACGTATTAGCCTCGGAAGGAGAAGTTGTATCCCCATCCGAGCTTGCAGGATCAAAGCTCGATTTGATAATTAAAAACGCCGTATTCAGCGCGGATTCGCAGCGAGTGAAATTAGCCTCACGCGCCAAGCTTGTATAATTCGCAGCGATCGCCTCAGTATAGCGGCGCACCGCAGCGATGACCGCCAGATGCCTGCGCGCGAATGAGTTTACGGTCGAGCCTGCCCTTACGCGATAAAAATATAAAATTTTATCCGTGCACGCCGCAATAGAAGCGTTAAAAATATCAAAAAATATCGCTACATCCTCATAGATTTGCCCTGCAGGAAAGCGCAAAGCAGCGAAAATTTCGCGAGCAAACAGCGCGCGCCAAACAGCGGTGCTAAAATACGGATCCTGCGTGCAGCTGCGCCTAAAAAGCTCTTGCGGCGATATTTTATATTCTCCTACATTGGCATTTGAATTTGCAGATCCTCCTGGATCGCTAATCTCTTTAGAATTTTGATTTTCTTTAGAATTTAAAGCTACCTTGAAATTATTTATTTCGCTCTCGTCGCTAAATGCTGTGTAGCCGCACATAGCGATTTTGGTGCAAAATTTCTGCGTAAGATGAAAAAGAGTCTCAATCAAATCAAGACTTATCAAATCGTCGCTGTCTACGAAACTGATAAACTCCCCGCGAGCGATATCTAAAGCAGCGTTTCGTGCACTAGCTTGCCCGCCGTTTGGCTTATGCAGCACACGCACACGGGGATCGCGCGCGGCGTATTCGTCGCAAATCGCCTCGCTGCCATCATTTGAGCCATCATCTACGAGCAAAATTTCTAAATTCGTATAGGTCTGAGCCGTGATACGCTCCACGCAAGCGCGCAGGAATTCTTTGACATTATAAACGGGGATTATGACCGAGATTAGGGGATTTTCGCTCATTATTCCTCCCTGTGTATCGTAGCGGCTATGAAATCCAGCCAGCGTCGCCCAATCGTTTCAATTTTAAAGCTCTCCTCGCGCTTGGAGGCGTTTTGCACGAGTCGCTCGCGCAGCTTTTCGTCGCTCATTAGAATTTCAAGCTTTTTTGCGATGCTCGCGCTATCGCCCACCGGACACAAAAACCCATCTACGCCGTCACTTATAAGCTCGCTAGGACCTGCGATGCAATCCGTAGAAATTCTGGCGGTACCAAAAAATATACTCTCCATCAAAATATTGCAAAAGCCCTCCATCTTGGAGGTTACGACTACAATTTTAGCGCGCTCGTATAAGCTTTCGATATCGCGCACAAAGCCGATGAATTGCACATTTAAGCGCAGCTTCGCAGCTAGGCTCTCAAGGCTCTTTCGCTCCTCTCCGTCGCCTGCAATCACCACCTTCCACTCTTTTAAAAGATTGAAATCTATAAGCGCAAGCGCCTTAAGAAGGACATCAAAGCCCTTATAGACATTGAGCCGGCCGGCTGCTAGGATGATATTTTCTTTAGGCGGGCGGGCGTCTTTAGCATGGCTGATCTCAAACATAGGATTAGGCATAATCACGCGATTTTGCACATATGTGTAATGATCCAGATCAAATTTACTAAGCACGCTAAGACCTGCAGCTCGCGGATAAAAGATCCGCTTTAGCGCTCGCCAAATCGGACTTTTTAAAAAGCGATGATTGGTGTGTTCGGAGACGATGATTTTCTGCCCAACTCCTAGATTTGCGATAAGCGTAAGGACATTGGTATTATCTAAAAACGAGATTACGACGTCAAATTTACGACTTTTTAGAAGCCTATGCAAGGTCAAAATTTTATCGTAGCGCTTTTTTATATTGCCAAATACTCCCAAATCGCCCACTCCTAAATCCAAGCTAAGAAGCTCGATCTTAGGATCCAGCGCGTAAAACGGCTCATCTGCGTCAAATTTTATCACGCAGACTTCATTCTCGCGGCAGAAAAAATTTGCCAGCACGCTTAGCACGCGCTCGGCACCGCCCTTGCCTAAAGCAGAAATTACCATAGCTATTTTCATTTTATGAGCCTAAACTTGTTTTTAAAAATTTCATCGAATCCTCTCTTTTACGGCGCAACGCCTCATTTACGCCATCCCAATCGATAGTCGCGTCCAACCGCGCGTCTTTGGGATCTTGCAAAGCTCTATCTTCAAGCCCGAACGAGCCCAAAAGCGAGCTAAAGCGCGATGCGCCGCGACTGGCATTAACGAGCACAAAAAACGGCTTATTAAAGATTATAGAAAATACACAGCCGTGAAATGAGTCGGTTAGCACGAACTCTGCACTCGCGATAGCGCTTAGCCACGCTTTTATGCCGATGCGATTGCCGCGATCGTTTACCTCATCTATCTCTAGGCCGCTTTGCTTTTTTAGTAGCTCTATCGCCGCTTCTGAGCGAGGCGACGGATCTAGGATATAGGCAAAGCCCTTGCGCTTTGGCGCATGGCTTAAAAATTTATCGTAAATCTCTTTGTTAGCCAAAAGCGTAGGATCCAGTACCCAGTGCGCATCTACACCAAAGCATTCGCGCGCAAGCCTTACGCCGTCGCACTCGCGCACCGAAATAGCTTTAAATTTAGCCAAATTTGCAGTGTGAGCTTTTAAATCCGCGGGGTTTTTAAGCCCACAGAGCCTATCTCCGCCGAAGCTTGCAGCATAGGCGATCCGCGTGCAGTTAGGCGGCAAAAATCCAAGGCTAAAGCAATCTGCAAAATCCGCAAAATAGCTAGGACGAAAAACTTGATCGCTTCCTAAAATCACCGCTTCAAAGCGCTCTTGCTCGCACAGCGCCTTTAAATCCGCAGGCGTGCAAATAGGCGCGGTTAAAGGGATATTTTCCGCCACAAACTCGCTAGTATCGCGCTCGTAAGAGGGATTAAATTTCGCGCCGCAAAGTTCCTTTTTAAGTGCGCATGCCACTAAAAATTTAATATACGCAATCGATAGTTTGCTTCTTTGCAGGCGCAAGTTTATGAGACGTGGCTCATGCCCAAGCCCCACTAGCACGCGGCTTAGCGCGTAAGCTTGTAAAATTCCGCCGTAATTATTTACTAGCGGCAGGGTAAAAATCCCGATCTTCATGCAAACTTCCTATAAATTTTATATGCCGCGATCTTTGGTAGCGCCAAAAGCGCTAGCACTTTATTCGCAGCGGCAATTTTTTTAAGCCTAGCAGCGATGAAATCATCACAATCAAAATGCGTAGCGCTATATCGCTGGATCTGAAGCTTCTGGCGCAATATGTAACACCTAAGCGGATTTTTCGCACCATAGAAAATTTCGTTTTTGCACTCTATCTGGCTTTGCTGCGAGCGCTGCACCTCTGCTGCGGATATCCGCTCGCAAAAAATCGCCTCGCGTGCCTGCTTCGTAGGCTGCGAAAACAGCGCGTCGATCTGAGCTGCGCGCGTAATTACGAGCGATGTGCCGCGCCACTCGCTCATTTCGCTTTGTAGCCACGCATCCATCAGTACGACGTCGGCGCATTTGGCAAAAACGTCGGTGCAGGCGTTGCACGCAAGCGGCGTAAAAGCGCGCGAACTCCAGTAGGCAAAGGCGCTACTGTTGCGATCGTCTATCGCCTCGCTGCCGTCTGTAGCACGAAATTTAAAGCCAAAGCTCATCGCGCTTTTGCCTGCGATTTTATATCTGTAATTAACTGCCGCGAGCTGCTTACGCTCTTTAAACGCAAGATCTGCCAGCTTATGCGTGAAACCAGCACCCTTGCCCTGTCCGCAAACCAGCCCAATAATAAAGCTTATGCGGGATTTAAGGCGCGGATTTTTACTCGCAGCAAGCCTTAAAGCCTTAGCAAAGCACGGCAGCGCGCTGATCGCGTATCTACCCTCGTGGCGCGACATCTCCTTTAGCACTGCTTCAAGCGTGAGCGGATAGTAAGCGGACGAGCGAGCGTGAGTAAGCTCATCAGCATTTTTTATCACGCTAAATTTAAATAATGGCACGGAATTTTCGCCCGCATAATTTCGCGCGTTTTTGGAATTCTCGCAAGCAAAATTCTGCGTTGATACGGAATTTTTACAAAAAGTTTTAGAATTCTGCGCGGAATTCTGCGTAAAATTTTCGCAAAAGGAATTTTGCGCACTCGTAAAATTTATAGAATCATCGTCCGCCAAATTCTGCGTTAAATTTACCATTACGGAATTCTGCTCGGAATTTTTGGTTGCGGAATTTTGCAAATTCTGCGGCTGCGCTAAATTATTGCAGGCAGAAAAACCGCATTTGTGATTTTGGGCTATAAAACCCCCTTCGTCCGCGGGCACGACGCAAATCGCGTAATCAATGAGCTCGCGCGCAAAAAGCTCGCGAAAAATATAATCTCCCGCACCGCCGCTTGCACTGCTTACGCGCTGCGCTTCATCTTTTTTGTAGAATTTATAAGTGCCTAAAAACCTGCCAAAATCTGGGCTAAAGCTTTCCAACTCTGCATATGATTTAGAATTTAGCTCGTTTTCGAGCATGTCTTTTTCGTAAAACGGGCAGACTTTCAGACAAATATCACATTTGTCGCGACACCCTTCGCCCTCCTCAGGCGCGTAAAATCCATTGCCTCCAAGCCGCATTTTTAGCACGCTAAAAGGGCAGCTGCTCGCGCAGACGCCGCAGCCGATACAGCGGTCTTTCGTAACCACTTCGCTAATTACATTGAAGCTCAAGCCCGCCTCCTTATCTTAGCCGTAATGCCGCCAAAAATCGCGCGCTCATAGTCGTTCATCGCCCAAAAATATGCGCTTAGCACAAACATAGCCGAATAAAGCCCGCCGCAAATTAGCAAAAAGCTCACTCCATGTAAGCCTAATGCGTAATTTATCACTAGGCTTACTGCTATTGCGGGAGCAAATTTTACTACCATCGCGCCGATATTTCGCCAAAATTTAGCGATGTCAAGTCCGATTACACGAGCATAGTAGATATTCATCACGCAGATATTTAGCAAGGTGATCGCAAAAGCCGTACCGCACGCAGCGCCTACGCCGCCGTAAGCCTTAGCTAGCGGGATAGAAATAGCGATGTTCACGAGCGTGACGCAAAACGCGGCGATTGAGCGAAATTTGACTTTGTTTTTTGCCTGAAGCACGGCTAGGCCTAAATTTTGAATCAACGGCACGCTTACTGGAAGCACCAAAATAAGCGCGATTGCGTATGAAATTTCATAATTTGTGCCAGCCCATAGCACGATAAACTCTCGCCCAAAAATCACCAAAAGCGACGCGATAAAAAATATCACGTAAAATTGCAGCCTGCCTATTTTGATAAATTCCGCGCTAAGCTCGGAATCGGTGGAGTTTGCAGAGACCATTTTGGCGATTTTAGGAAGCATCACGCCGCTAATGGTGAGCGAAAGCGTGACGAAAGTGGCATTTATCGTGCTTGCTACGGCATACGTGGAGACCGCCGTAGCGCCTGCTACAGCGCCTAAGATAAAATTATCGACATTCCAGTTTACCTGATCGACTACGATGCCTAAAAATATAAAAAACGAGTAGCCAAAAATTTGCTTAAGCGTGGAGGCGTCGAAATTTCGCACGCTTATCACGGGCGAGACTTTGCGCTTGCAGTAGATGAAGTCCGCCGCGACGCAGATTAAATTTACTGCCGTAGCGATGATTACGATCGCGATAGCCTTATATCCCAAAAGTAGCGCAGGCACCGCAGCTAGCGGTAGAGCGATCGTGCGAAAGATCCCAACTAGCTTAATAAATACGAAATTCTCATGCGCTGTAAGGATCGACGAATAGATGCTAAAAGGAAAGCTAATCGCTAAATTTGCAGTTAGCAGCATTAGCATAATGCGAATTTCGCTCATCTCGCTAGCACTTAGCTTAGCGCCAAAAATCGCGTGCAGATTAGCTAGCAGCGCAGCTCCTGCAATCACGATCACCGCGCTCATCACTAAATACACGCTAAAGATCGTGCCATGCAGCTTATGCGTGCGCTCCACTTCGCCACTTGAAGCGTATTTGGCGGTATAGACCGTCACAGCATTGCCGAAACCTAAATCCAAAATCGCCAAATAGCCGATAACGCTACTAGCCAAAGAATATAGCCCAAACTCGCTCTGCCCCAGCGCCCGCAGGAAAAACGGCGTATAAACCAAAGTAAGTATCGTAGAAACAAAGATATTTACATACGATAGCACGACGCCGAGCTTACGCTGCGCGGCTTCGGGGGCATTTAAAATTTTAAGCAAACAAGGCTTCCTTTTGCTCGCCGCTATTAAACGCGGCGGAGTAAAATTTCAAAATTTCAAATCGCACTTTCACGCTAGAACCTAGAGCTTCTTTTCCCAATTTAGCGCGCTTAGGATGATCTCATCCAGGCTCTCGTGCTCGGGTCGCCAAGAGGTTTTGGTGCGAATTTTATCGGCGTTTGAGATGAGGCAGGCAGGATCGCCGGCTCTGCGCGGAGCGATCTGCACTTTAAAATCCACGCCGCTTACTTTTTTAGCTTCATTAACGACCTCTTTTACGCTAAAGCCCGTGCCATATCCTACGTTAAAGACCGCGCTGTCATTACTTTGCAGATAATCAAGCACCGCCAGATGTGCGCTTGCGAGATCCTCTACGTGGATATAATCGCGTATGCAGGTGCCGTCCTTGGTGTCGTAATCATCGCCGAAAATGCTCATCTTATCGCGCTTACCGACGATCGTTTGGGTCGCTACCTTAATTAGATGCGTGGCGTTCGGGTAGTTTTGCCCGATCGTGCCGTCGCTAGCCGCACCTGCAACGTTGAAGTAGCGCAAAATTCCATATTTAAAATTCGGATTTGCCGCGGCTGCGTCTTTTAGCACCCACTCGACCATCAGCTTGCTTCTGCCGTACGGATTGATCGGATTTTGCGGAGTTTCCTCGCTTACTTGCGGGATGTCCGGCTCGCCGTAGGTCGCCGCAGTGGAGCTAAAGATAAAGTCTTTCACGCCGTATTTGTTCGCAAGCGCGATCAAATTCATCGCGTTGGCAGTGTTGTTTAGATAGTATTTTAGCGGATTTTGCGTGCTTTCAAAAACCTCGATAAATGCCGCAAAGTGAATGATCGCGTCAAACTTCTCGCGCTTAAAAAGCTTCTCGATTGCGGGGGTGTTTTCTAGGCTTTCCTGTACGAACTCAAACTCGCCTATCTTGCGAAGCGCCTCGATCGCTCGCATAGAGCCTTTGCAAAGATTATCCAGTATGACGACGTCGTGGCGATTCGCTTCTAAAAGCGCCTTTGCGACGTGGCTACCGATATATCCCGCGCCGCCTGTAATTAAAATTTTCATCTATTCTCCTTCGGATCAAATTTATCAAAGTACGCGATTATAGCCCCTTAGATTAAATCGCTGGTCGCACGCGCAAAAATACGGGGAAGCGCGGCTTTTTCTCGCGGGTTAGGTTTTGGTATTGATAGGTGATGATCGTACCCACCTTAGGCGGATTTGCCCGCATTTCGTCGCTAAAGCCCGAACCTACTTTAAATTTCGCTCCGCTACGTAGATCCACGCAGCTAAGCGAGCCCATCCTACCCTCATTTTTGCCGTAGCCCGGGTTAATTTTTACGACCTTGCAATCGCTATCGTGCGTCTTTTTGTATTTTAAAATTTTATCGCTGCGCCCGCTTTCATAAAGCGCGTTTGGATCGCGCAGCACGACCCCCTCGCCGCCTGCTGCGATGACGCGATCGAAATACGCCTGCACGTCAGCGTGCGTGCTTACCGGAGTTTGCTGCACGATGAGTAAATTTTGCGCGCCGCTTGAGGCGATAAAATTTCTTAAAATTTCCATCTTCGCGCTTAGGTTTTTCTGCTCCTTCGGCAGGTCAAACGCGTAAAATTTCACCCTGCTCCACCGCTCATCGGGCACGCTAGAAGAGACGATCGAGACGAGCTGCTCAAACTCTCCGCGCGCCGTGTATAGCTCACCGTCGACGAAAAACGGCGGAAAGCCTGCGCTCCAGCCCTCAGGAGCGTTTATGATCTTGCCGCGTCTGGAGCGCAGATTACGCCCGTCCCAGATCGCGCGCACGCCGTCTAGCTTCTCGCTAACGACCCAGCCTGTAATATTCATGCCGGGGACGTATTCTTTAAGCAGCATCGGTTTAAATTTAGCCTCGTCCGCGACCGCGCCGCAGAGCAAAAACAGCGCACCAAAAATCGCGCCTTTTAAAATTTTAAAAATTTCACTTCGCATATGCCGCTAACTCCCTTTCTATGAAGTCGCAAAAAACGGGCGTATAGCTCATGCCCGCGCACTCTTTTTGCAAAAATTCGCCCATCACCGCGATGTAATTCAGATAGTCGTCCTTGGTGATCTTACCGCGCAAAAGCTCGTATTTCAAAAACAGCCAGTAGGTGTTGAGCACGTCGGATCTGCAGTACTCGTCGATCTTAGCCTGCTCGCCGCCGTAATACAGCTGCAAGACCTGATCGCCGTGCACGTCGTATTTGCCGGGAAGGCCCACGCTAGCGCAGATATGATCGAGCTTGAGCCCGCGCACGGCGCCAAAATCGCTGATGTGATCTAGCAGATCCAGATGAAACCGCCCGTCGTAGCGGCTGCGGTAGTTTTCCCATTTGCTCTTGTTGCTATCGCGATCGTTCGTCTCAAAATAGGCCGTGGCGCTTAGATCATAGCACATCGCGCGCGCCATAATCATCGGCAGATCGAACCCGCGCCCGTTGAAGCTCACTAGCCGCGGATTAAAATCCTCGATAAAGGCTAGGAATTTTGCGATTTTATCGCGCTCGCTCTCGCCCTCAAGCGTCGAGACGCGCAAAAACCTGCCGAATCCGTCCGCCATCACGGCGCTAATGCTAACGACGCGGTGGAAGCAGACGGGCAGGAATTCGCTGCCGGTTTTTTCTTTGAAAATCTCCATCGCCCTAAGCGAGAGCAATTTGTGGTTTAAAATTTTGCTTTTATCTGCGTTAAAGATCAATTGCTCGCCGTAAATTTTAAAATTTAGCGCGTTTAACGCGAGATCTTGCGCAGAATTTGAAGCGAGATTTTCGCTCTTTGAGCTCTGGGATGCGAAGCTTTGTAGCGTAGAGCTTTCCGCTGCGAAATTCTGAGGCGCGGGGCTTCGGAGCGTAGAATTTTTCGTCGCGAAGCTCTGTGCTGCGGAGCTTTGAGGCGCAGTATCGTCGTAGGTTAAATTTAGCGATGCGGAATTTTTTGGCACCGTATTTTGCAGTGCGGAATTTTCGCTCGCAAAATTTCTCTGCGCGAGATTTTCAGTGGAATTTTCACTGGCGAAGCTTTGAAGCGCAGCGTCTTGTTGCGTAAAGCTTTGAGGCGCAGAATTTTGCTCGGAATTTTCTATTTTAGAATTCTGCTCCGCCGAATTTACAGCAAAATTTAAAGACGCGTTTTGTTTCTCGCCGCCGATCTTTTGCGAGAGCTGCGCGTCAAGAAGCTTTGCGAAGCTTTTTTTATCGAAAGGCTCAAAGCAGTCCGCGATCGCATCCTCATCCAGCACCCGCACCAGCGCCGCTACGTCGGGGATCGTCTCGCAGTCAAATACGCAGATATAATCCTTTTTCATTAAGCTCCTTCCTAGCGGTTTTTACCGCTTTTTTCAAAAAACGGCTCTGAAATAATACTCTATCGCCATGCCGTTTTTATGTACGCGCCTAATCGATCTCCTCGCTCATCCAAGGTTCTCATCGCCGCTTTCAATCTTAAAATTTTACGCTACCGTATTTTTGCAGCAAAAGTAGCGTATGCGGAGGCGCGGCAAATTTCGCTACTGCTCGCCGCGACGCAATTACCGCGCGCAAAAGCGTGCCGATCGTTAAATTTATCTTTCGATCAAGCGCTTGATACCCGGCAAAAGCTCGTCAGGCGCTTCGGAAATCCTGCTTCGCAGCACGCTAAAATCGCCGCAGTAATCGCCCAGAAGTTGCAAAATATCGTCTCTGATGGCTTGCGAGCGCTCGCTCAGAAGCAGCTCCTGCAAAAGGGCGAAAATTTCGCTCTCATGCGCCAGCGTGCAGCCGTAGCAGGGATCAAGGTAAAACCAGGGCACAACAGAAGCGAGGCTTTCTCGGCCTCGTCATCACCTCGCAAAACGGCGGGTCTATGGCGGCGTTTTGCAGTTTCATTGCAAATTTATTTATCAGGCGCGCAGTACCGAGCCAAAGTCCGCAAGTCGCGTCGCCCGGCTACGGCTTTTACCGCATCGCAAGGCAAAACGCGCCGCTATAAACGACATCCGCTATACCTAGCCGTCGGATCGGCCCGATCGCCCTTTGCGCCGTTTATTCGGCCTTGCCTGCATCCCACGCAAGGATCGTCTTACCATCGGCGTCGGTAGCCACGTCGCCCATGCCCATGACGTTGTAGCCGCAGTCGACGTAGTGCACCTCGCCGGTCACGCCGCTAGCTAGGTCGCTAAGCAGATACATCGCGCTTTTGCCGACGTCTTGCGTCGTGACGTTGCGCTTGAGCGGCGCGTTGATCTCGTTGTAGCGTAAAATCATCCTAAAATCGCCGATTCCGCTTGCGGCAAGCGTTTTGATCGGGCCAGCGCTGATAGCGTTTACGCGGATACCGCGCGCGCCAAGATCGTGAGCGAGATAGCGCACGGAGCTTTCAAGAGCCGCTTTTGCAACGCCCATAACGTTGTAGTGAGGCACGAATTTCGGCCCTCCGAGGTAGGTTAGCGTGAGAACAGAGCCGCCCTCTTTTAGCACCGGTAGCACCGCGCGCGTGAGGCTTAGTAGCGAATACACGCTCGTGCCCATCGCGATGTCAAAGGCTTCTTTTGTGGTGTTTACAAACTCGCCCTCTAGTGCTTCTTTTGGCGCATAGGCCACGGCATGCACGACGAAATCTATCTCGCCAAGGTCTGCTTTGATACGATCCGCAAGACCGTCTAGGTGGGCAGGATTGTTTACGTCAAGCTCATAGACGAATTTGCTCCCAAACTCCTCCGCGATAGGCTCTACGCGTTTTTTCAGAGCGTCGTTTAGGTAGGTAAACGCCATCTGCGCACCTTGCTCGTGGCAAGCTTCGGCGATGCCGTAAGCGATGGATTTGGCGTTAGCGACGCCGACGATGAGGCCTTTTTTGCCTTTTAAAATCATTGTTTCTCCTTTAAAATTTGCTTGGCTTTTTCTACTTATTCTGCGTTAAAATTTAAAAAATAATGCTCACGAACCATATGTTCGCTCCGCTTATTTTTTAAATTTTGCCTTGACTAAGCGAAAAATCCTTCGCAATTTGACTTAAAATTTTACAAATTAAAATTCGCGAAATCTCGCGAAACGCCAAATTTTAAACGCAATTCGATAGCAGCAGTATCGCGAAGCTAGACTAGGCGACT
>CAUQZM010000014.1:0-46521 GCA_963522765.1 uncultured Campylobacter sp.
TACTAGGACTTAAGAGTTAAGAAAGCAGGTTTGGCTCGGTGCGAAACAGAATTGTAATTATACAAGAGCGATGCTTAAAGGGGGCTGAATAGGAAAGAGAAATTTTAAAAAACGAATTGGGAAATTTCAAATTTAATTAAGAAATTTTATATTTAGTATACCTTGCACAAATTTCATCTCCAGCCTCCGTAAAAATTTTATAAATTTTGCAAACGACCGCATCCAAACTAAAATTTGATTATACCGCGATATGCGGTAATATCGCGACCGCCGACCGCACCCGTTCGCCCATAAAACCCACTTGCAAAACACTTAAGCGCACGATTATAAGATTTCGCTATAATCACGTCCGATTTAAAATTTATCAAAATTTAAAAGGACCTTTATGCGCGCAATTTTTTCTATCTATATCTTCATCATCGCAGCCCTTATCGGCATCGAGCTCTCGCTCGGCGCACTCGTCGCGCCCGTGGTATTTTTCCCGCAGCAGATTATCGGAGAGGGCGTGCTATCGCACTTTCAAAGCGGCAAGCTAATGAGCGAGATCTTCGTAAAATACGGCGGCATTCTCATCGCAGTCTCGATCATCTGCCTCGTTTTTGAAATGATAAATTTCAACAACAACAAATCGCAATCCTTTCGCTTGCGCCTTTCGACCCTGATGCTAACGCTCGTAAATATCATACTTGCCCTACTTTTCGTGCTTTACTTTACCGACTACGTCATAAATACCCAAAAGATCGGCACAGAAGCGACGATGACGCCGGAATTTGCCCAAATCCACGCGGCTAGCGAATGGTGCATGAAACTCATCATCGTGTTTCAAACGGTGCTGTTTTTCGCAAAAATCCTCCCCGCCCTCGCCGCGAAAAAGGCAGCACCGGAGCAAAGCGTAGCCGATGCATATTAAAATTTACTACGAAGACACCGACGCGCAGGGCATCGTGTATCACGCCAACTACATAAAATTTTGTGAGCGGGCGCGCAGCGAGGCGCTTATGCAGGCTGGGGTGGACTTCGCGCGCGTGGACGCACATTTCGTAGTTAGCGAGCTTTGCGCTAAATTCTTCCGCCCCGCGCGTCTAGGCGATACGCTTGAAATTCGCACGAACCTAGCCGCGCTCAAAAACGCCAGCGCCCTTTTGCGGCAAGAAATTTACAAGATCAAAGATATTAAAAACGTCGATTTCAGCGAGCTTTTATACGCACAGGACGTAAAAATCGCCTTCGTAAAAGACGGCAGACCGATCAAATTTAGCGCTGAAATTTTAGAATTTTTCAAATCTTTGAGATAAATTTATCTCGCGAGTTCAAATTTACTTAGTCGTGCGGCGCAAACATAGCGCAGACCGCTTCGGCGTAAAATCTAAGAATGTGCAGAGCTCTTGGGCGGTAATAAAATTTGCGAGCTTAGTAAAATTTTACGACATGGAATTTCGCTCGGCATTGAGGTTTAAATTTTAATGCTACGCCGCGACATTAACCCCTCACGCACCCGAGATAGAAAACAAAATTTAAAAATATCGGAATTTTGCGATGGCGTTAAATTTTGCCCCGCTCTGCCGCTTTATGAAATTTTATCGCTCTTAAATTTAAACCTGCGCAGATCGAGTCTATGTTTTGCCTCGCTAAATCCCGCTCATCCATGAAATTTAAGCAGGCTAAATTCGCCCCGCCCGTCCGCTCGCTGCAATGAAAATCGCGGCGCACGCGCAAAGCTGCGCGCAAAATCAAAATAGCGCGCAAAGAAAGCGCCAAAATGCGCCTCACAGCAGCCCTTTTATCTTTTGCAGATCCTCTTTGAGAAGCTCCGCCTTGCTCGGATTTTGCGCGATGAATGCGGGATCGAAGCTCGGCACGAAACTGATGCCGCCCTCGTTAAAGACCGAGCCGTGCAGCGCGTCCATGCCCGCCAGATCGCCGTTTCGCAGCACGATCTTACAACAGAGCTCCCCTAGGCAGAGCACGACTTTGGGTTTTAAAATTTTGATTTCATCAGTCAGATAGGGTGCGCACTTTAAAATTATTTCCGAGCTTATGCGCCTATTTTGCGGCACCGCGCACCTTATCAGAAAGCTAAAATAAATTTCTTCCGGCGCGCAAATTTGATCTAGCGCCGCCGCTACCTCAGCCTCCAAACCGCAGCCAAAATCCTCGCTAGAGCTAGGCGCGAGAGCTACGATCATAAGTTTTACGCTCGCGGGAGTTTTAAAATTTTTGATAGTTTTGAAATTTTTAAAATTTTGCTCGCTAGAGCTCGTGCGCGTTTTAGCAAGCTCGCAGAGATTGCACTCGGCGGTAGCGGATTTTAGCGCGTCCAGCGCCTTGAAAAATCGCGCGCCGCCGCTTAAAATTTCGGCGCCTACGTAGCGGTAGCCGAACGCTTTGTAATAGAGCAGTCTGCGTAGTTGCGAGCTTTGCACGGCGCGCCTACGATCTGTTTAAATTTCGCGCGACGAATCCGCGATCAAACTGCGCCAAATCTTTATAAAATTCCGCTCTAAAGCCCTGCTCGCACAAAAATATCGACAGGCTCTGCTTTTGATCGTAGCCCATCTCGCAAGCTAGAAATTTTGCGCGCCGTGCGGCGATCAGCACGATGCGTTTTAAAATTTCATCCCCCCTCTCGCCGCCAAACAGCGCCTGTTTCGGCTCTTGTAGCACGCGCGCGTCCAATGCGTAGGAATTTGCGATGTATGGAGGATTTGAGACGACGAGATCAAACTCGCCCGCGATCTCATCTGCGTAGGCGCAGTGCAGAAACTCGATGTCCGCGCCCAAGCTTGCGGCGTTTGCGCGCGCCACCTCAAGCGCATCCGCGCTGATGTCGCTAGCCGTAATGCGGCAAGAAGGAAGTAGTTTTTTTAAGCAGATAGCGATTATGCCGCTGCCCGTACCGATCTCGCAGATGCGCGGCTCGTCCAAGCTCTGCGCCAAAGCAAGAGCTTTTTTCACTAAAATTTCGGTCTCGCAGCGCGGTATCAGCACCCGCTCGTCGACGTAAAATTTAAAGCCCATAAACTCGCAGCTTTGCGTGATGTATTCAAGCGGGCGGCCGTCTTTAAATTCAACGATCTTGGCGCGAAATTCTACTTCGTGCGCGAGCTCTTCCGAGCATTTTAGCACGAGCTGTTCGTCACTAAGTCGCTCGCAAAGTTTTAAAATTTCGCGCGCGACGTATTTTGAGCCGCACTGCCCCAAGCCCCATCTTAGCGCCTCAGCGATCCTCATCAAGCTCTCTTATGCGCTCATACAGGCTCGGGTGCGAATAATACACCGCGGCGTAAATTTTATGAGCGAGTGGAAACGCCTTGTTTTCGCTGCCCAGCTTCTTTAGCGCGCCGATCATGCTCTTTTTATCCTGCATGCTCGCACCATGCAGGTCTGCACTAAATTCGTGCATGCGGCTAAGCTTGGAGATCACCGGCTCAAAAAACGCATGCAAAATCGGCGTAAACAAAATCATAAAAACCAGCGTCGCGCCGCCGCCCTCGCTAAGCCCTAGCGCGCCGAACACGCCTGCAGGAAGGTTTCCGAATACCGCAAACGTCGCGCCTAAAAGCACGAAGCTAAGCGCTAGATTTTTCAAAATATCGCCGTGTTTGAAATGCCCGAGCTCGTGCCCTAAAACGGCTAAAATTTCATCCTCGCTCAGCTTTTCGATGAGCGTGTCGAAGAGCACGACCTTTTTCGTCGCGCCGAAGCCGCCGAAGTAGGCGTTTAGGCGTTTATCGCGCTTGCTTGCGTCAATCGTAAAAACGCCGCTGCTTTTAAAGCCGCAGCGCTGCAAAAGCCCCTCTATGCGCTCTTTTAGCTTGCCGTGCTCTAGCGGCTGCATCTTATTAAACAGCGGCGCGATAACGGTCGGATAAATTAAATTTATCAGTAAAATCACACCGAAGCTTAGCAAAAAGCCCCAGACCCACCAGCGCGCGCCCAGACTATTTACGCAAAAAACGAGCGCAGAGGCTACCGCAAAGCCGAAAACCAGCGTGAGCGCGAGCGATTTTAGCGTGTCTTTTACGAAAACGGCGGGCGTTATCGTGGAAAAGCCTAAGCGCCTGTCTTTAACAAAGGTTTTGTAAATCTCAAGCGGAAGCGATATCGCGCCGCCGATGATTAAAAACGCCGTCACGAAGCAGCTCTGCGCAAAAATCCCGTCGCCAGCTAGATCATATATCGCACGCTGTAACGCGCCCGCGCCTGCAAGTATCCAAATAAGCGCCACCGCAAAAGAAAAGCAGTGCGAAAATATATTAAATTTTAAATTTACCGCACCAACCTCGCCCGCCTTGCGATAATCCTCCTCGCTAAGCACCACCGCAGGCTCTTTTAGCTTGGCGCGGATGAAGCTTAGCTCGAGCAGATCGAGCGAAATTTTATAAATCGTGTAAAGCGCGTATAAAAAGATCAAAAACCAAACCATCGCGCCTACTTTAGGCTCTCGGCGAGCGAAAGCACTTCGTAATATTCATTTTCCATACTGTTTAACGTTCCTCTTTTTTCTTCAAGTTCTTCAAAAAGCCCCTGCATACCGAGCTTTTGATAAATTTCAGGCGTCGAGAGCGCGTGATTTAGCTCCTTTATGCGTGCCTCGATAGCCTCGATCTTAGCGGGGTACTCTTCTAAAATTTTATTCTGTTTGTAGCTAAGCTTTGCGGCGCTCGTTTTCTCCTTTTTGTTTTCGCGGTCACCTTCCTCTGCGCTCGCGCCAGCGTCGGCCTCGATCTGATCAATCTCCGCCATCTCGTCTTCAAACTCCAAATATTGCGAATAGGGCATTTGAATTTGATCGATCGTGCCATTTTTTTCAAAAACCCAAAGCTTATTCGTGATCTTATCAATGAAATAGCGATCGTGGCTTACGATGATTACCGCACCTTCGAAACTTAGCAGATAATCCTCCAAAATATTGATCGTTGCGATATCAAGATCGTTCGTCGGCTCGTCCAAGATCAGACAATCGTACTGCTCGGTAAAGAGCTTGGCAAGCGCCAGGCGGTTCTTTTCGCCGCCGCTAAGCACGCCGACGGGCTTATCCAAAAACTCCTTCGGAAACAAGAAATTTTTCAAATACCCATAGACGTGCATGTAGCTGCCGCGGACGCTTATGTGATCGCCGCCGTTGGGGCAAAAAATTTCGATTATGCTTTTATCGTCCGTGATGCCGCTGCGGGTCTGATCGAAGTAGCCGATCCTGATCTCGCCGCGTTTGATCTCGCCCGCATCGATCTTGCTGCGGCCGAGTAGAATTTTAAGTAGAGTGCTTTTGCCCGCGCCGTTGGCGCCTACGATGCCGATGCGCTCGCCTTGCAAAACTCGCGCCGAAAAGCCCTTGAAAAGCACCTTGCCATTTAAAATTTTACCGATATTCGTGCATTCAAAAAGCATCTTTTTGCGATTGTCGCCGCCCGTGCCGTTAAAGCTCCTGCTCGCGCGTTCTAGCTCGAGCCGTACGCGACGGATAGCGCCCGGGTTTTTCTTCGCATCCTGTCTCATCTGCATGATGCGCGCCTTGCGCCCTTCGTTGCGCTTTAGGCGCGCCTTTACGCCGCGGTGCAGCCACTCCTCCTCGGCGCGCAGCTGTTTAAGCAGCGTCTCGTGGGACTTTTCGAGCGAGGCGAGCATCTCCTGTTTGCGCCTCAGATAGTTCTCGTATCCGCCGTCGAAATTTGAAATTTTACCCTCTTCGAGCTCGATACTGCGCGTCGCCAAGCGGTCGATGAAGTAGCGATCGTGGCTGATAAAAACGATCGTCTGCTTCGAGCTAAGCAACATGTCCTCTAGAAATTTCACCATATAGACGTCAAGGTGGTTCGTGGGCTCATCTAGCAATAGCACGTCGGGCTTTTTAAGCACCAGCGCGCCCAGTGCCACGCGACGAATTTCGCCGCCGCTAAGCGTGCAGACGGAGCGGTTTTCGTAAATTTTAAGTCCGAAATTTTGCAGCACCTGCTCGATCTTATTGTCGATCTGCCAGCCGTCCTTGGCCTCGATAAATTTAATCAATTCGTCTTGGCGCGCTAAAAGCTCCTTGTTTTCGGGCTGGGCGGCGATTTCGCTTGAGATCGCATCGTATTCGCTAAGGGCGGCGTAAATTTCAGCTAGCTCCCTTCGCAGCGCGTCTTTGACCGAGAGATTATCGTCAAATTTCGGCGTTTGAGCGAGCATCTGGACATTGAGCCCGTTTTGAGTGATCACGCGCCCCTCATCGATCTCGCACAGACCTGCAATTATCTTCATCAGCGTGGATTTACCGCCACCGTTTTTGCCGATCACGGCGACGCGCTCATTGGCGTCCAGTGCGAAATTTACGCCGTTTAAAACGACGTGAGAGCCGAATTTTTTCGTAACATCGATAAGCTCGATCAAAGCCAATTTTAAGTTCCTCTAGTGTTAAATTCGGTGATTTTACACAAAATTCTATTAAATTTTAATAACTTTTAAAGGTTTAGCGATGCAAAGTTTGGAATTTGACGACCTGCGCATAGAAATTTTCGTCCCGCACGCGCCGTCTTTTGCGTCAGCGCCCTCCTTTGCAAAAGAAGCCGCGTCCGCACCGATCATCTACCTGCACGCCTTGGAGTTTAGCGCGGCCAGTGTGGGCGAAATTTACGAACTCGTCTCGCGACGAAGCGGCGCCGATTTCGTGCTTGCGGCGATCTATCTAAACGAGGCGCAGTGGGGCGATAAGCTTAGTCCGTGGGCGGCAAAATCGCCGTTTAAGGGGGTGCGCGATTTCGCAGGCGGAGGCGCGGCGCACTTAGAAAAATTTACGGACGAGCTGATCCCGCGTATCGAGCGGCACGTATTCGGCGAGAGAAAGCCTACGTGGCGAGCCTGCGCGGGATACTCGCTGGCAGGGCTTTTTAGCGCGTATGCGGCGTTTGCAAGCGATAAATTTCAAAAGATCGCCTGCGTCTCGGCGTCGTTTTGGTTCAGCGGATTTGACGCCTTCGTCGCCGCACACTCGCTGCAAAGGGCGCTGGCGCACGTCTACGCGTCCTTGGGCGAGGCCGAGATGAACCCGAAAAATCCACGCGGAGCACTCTGCGGCGAGACGGCGCGAAATTTCATCGCAAAATGCCGCAGTGCGGGCGCAAAAGCGGAGTTTGAGCAAAATCCGGGCGGGCATATGCAAGATGAGATCGCAAGAATTTCAAAGGCGATTTTAAGCCTCATAAATTCCTAAAATTCGAGTAAATTTTAAAATTTAGCGGGGCGGGCAATTAAACGGCAGGCGCGATAAAATAGGCGCTGCGAGAGATTGAAACAAACGAGCCGAGAAGCGGCACGAAGCGTAAATTTAAAGCGAGCCGCCGCTAGAATTTCTCGCCAGCGGTTTTTTGTGCGATGAAATGAAATTTAAAACAAACCCGCGTTAAATTTTATAGCGCAAGCGGTGTGGCAAAAATAGTGCAGCGCAATTCGGCGCGAATGACACAGCGCGTCGTTGGTATTTTGGAGTTTCGATAAGTGCGATATCGTTTGAGCGTAAATCATGCGACGCGGCGCCGATGCTGCACAGGCGACGCGGTACAATGCAAATTTTAGGCGGGCACTGCTAAATTTTTGCAGGTTGCGCTAACGGTTTAAAATTTAAAGCGAGCCGTCATTGTAAAATTTAAAGCAAATCATGTCGCGGCTAGGATTTAGCGCGCCTGTGAGCTAAATTTAAAGCGGTGCGGCGCCGTGTATGATCTCGCCGTTTCATTTAGTGTAACTGCTAACTAAAATTTAAACCGCTGAAATTCCAAAATTTACACCACGCCGAGGAAAGCTTTGGTGCTTACGATACACGCCGCTCGGTCTAAATTTAAAATTTAGCGGGGCTGGCAATTAAACGGCAGGCACGATAAAACAGGTGCTGCAAAGTATTCTTAACAACCCTAAAATATTCGCAATAACAGCAAAAAATTCTCGCAAAATCTCCGCAACAACGATAAAAATTCCTACAAGAATTCCCGCTAAAATTTTATGCAAAACCGCCGTAAAATTTACCTGCGTTTAATACCGTAGCCGTCACGATCCACGCATATAAAGCCCGTAGTAGCGCCCTCGTCGCGCGCCATCACCACGCCGTCTGCGGCAAATCTATCATCACAGCCGATCTCGTAGTCTTTTTTCGCCGCCTCGCTCGCAGGACCCTCGAAAATCTCATAAAATTCCGACACAAACCCGTCTTTGTAATAAATAGTGGTTTTGCCCTCGCCCTCCCAGATGCTTACGCCCTGGGTATTTGCGCTTTTTGTTTTGGCTTTAAGTTCGTTAAAAGTCCCAAAATCCCAGCCTAGGATTTTTAAAACAGCGCGCTCGTTCGTCTTTTTGTCTATTATAAAAACTCGCACTTTGGTTTTGTCTTTATTCACGGCTCTCATACTTGAGACCTCGTCGCCGCCAAAACGGACGTCAAAAGAAACTCCCTGAGGTTTTATCTCGCGCGCAAAATCGCGCAGGGATAAAATTTGAACGCGGTTCCGTTCGTAATTTTCCGCCAAACCGGACTCCGCAAAGAATAGTTTGTAGATTAAAAACCCCGCAGTTAGCACAAATGCAGCGCTTATAACGAGTTTAAATAACTTAAAAATTTCCGAGAAAAAATATTTTATAAAATTTACGCCCGCCTCTTAAATTTCACCGAATTTCGCCAACTACGCAAAGGGCAGAATTTTTTTGTAATTGCTCCACAGCTCGCTATCCTCGCCGAAATACGCGAGCAGTCCGCGCGCGTTGCGATCGAAAGGGTTGGGCTCTTTATGCAGCGCGATACGCTGCGACAGGCGCAGATCGTAGGTGTTGTATATCGCAGAATACGGCACCGGAAAGTCCGAAGCGTAAAGCAGGCGCGAGTGTACGTCCGTTTGGCTCGCCAGATGCGGCAGGGCTTTCGCGCGCACCGGCGTCATCAGCGCGGAAACGTCGGCGTAGAGGTTTTTGTGCGTACGCAGAAGCGCCAGAAGCGCGAAATAATCGTGTCCGAAATTTCGCGGGCGGCGCGAGAGCGCACGAAAAATATGCGAATACTCGTAGTTAATCGCCATGTGCGCGCACACCGTCGTAACGCCCAGCTCAAGCGGCGCGTAGATCATCTCCAGCGCCTCGCAGCGGCGAGTGCTCGGCACCGAGCTTTCGTTGCCGACGTGGATCACCAGCGGCAAGCCGAGCTTGGCGAGCTTTTCAAAATACGGCACGTAGCGAGGCAGCCTCGTATCCAGATCCCAATAATTTTGTAAAAATTTCGCCCCCTTAAATCCGAGCTCAAAGCAGCGATCGATCTCATCTAGCGCGTCCGCTCGCTTCGGATTGATGCTAAAAAACGGCACGATGAGATCCGGATTTTTTTGATAAATTTCAAACACGCTGTCGTTGTCCGCGCAGACGGTCTTATCGCGATGGATTAGCTCGCCCGTGTCGCTAAATTTAGCATCCACGCCGAAAAGCACCGCCTTTTTAACGTATTTCGAAGCTCTAAGCCCGCCTAGCAGAGCGTCCACATAGGCTTCATAGGGCTCTTTGATCGCGCGCGATACGTCTATGCCGAAGCGCCTGCCGAAAAGGCGCAGCGCGAGCCTGTCGTAAGGGCGATCGAAGCGCACCTCCTTGCTTAGCAGATGGACGTGAAAATCAAGCGTTTGCATCGGGGATCCTTGGGAAAATTTTGCCGAGTTTATATCAAATTGCGGTAAATGGTTAGAATTTTAAATTTGGGTTTAAATTTACGCACCGCGCCCTATCTCGCCTTTAAATTTTAAAATTTAAACCTCGCCGAAAGAGCCGCTAATTGATATTTAATGCCGTTTTAAAGCTACGGCGATATACTTGCGATTTGAAAAGCTATTTCAATTAAGGAGCGAAGATGGAGTTTGAAATTTTAGAAAATTCCGCCGATTTTAAGCCTAGCGATCTGGATGAGATAATGGTATCGATCGGCTGGGATACGGAGCAAAACGCAGCCTCCGTGCCGCCGCACGAGACATACAGGGTGTGGCGAACCTATGATTACGTGGCGATCGCCAAAACGCAAGGCAAGACCGTGGGGGTGCTGGAGGCGTTTTGCGACCGCGACAACTTCGCTACGAGCTATCTTTACTGCGTGATAGTTCATAAAGATTATCAAAGGCGCGGTATCGGCACGGCGCTCGTAAATGCCTTTAATAAACGCTTTGCGCACACCACCACCTTTGTCGTTACTCCTCTACACAGGGCTGAGGGTGCCGGAGAATTCCTACAAAAGTGCGGCTTTAAGGACGCGTCGGAGCACTTCACGGTTCATATGAGGAAGCGAAATTCGATCTAGCGGGCATAAATTTTAAAATTTATCGAGCTTTGGCTCTAAAACGGTTGGAATTTTAAATTTAGCTATGAG
Organism: uncultured Campylobacter sp.; assembly: GCA_963522765.1. Taxonomy (GTDB): domain Bacteria; phylum Campylobacterota; class Campylobacteria; order Campylobacterales; family Campylobacteraceae; genus Campylobacter_B. Next base: position 10,367 of record CAUQZM010000014.1, read on the forward strand.
CTGCTATAATCGCTAAAATTTAAGGAGCCAAAATGATCACTATGCAGATCCAAAGCGGCGTCGATCGCGATACTCTCGAAACTTTTAAGAAGCTTTTTTTAAAAATTGATCCCTCCGCACAGATCACTCTAAGCGGCGAGAAAAATTTAGAAATGATTCTATCGGAGTTTAAATCCGGCGAAAGTTACGACGAGATAAAAAACGGAATGGATGCAGATTTAAAATCATATGCAAACGGCGATCTAAGCGGCTTTGAGGAGCTAGGCAAGGGCTGGAAAAATTGAAAATAATCCAGTCCAAAAGATTTCGCGCGCAACTTAGCAAGATCGTAGAATTTATCGCAGAGCGCTCAGGGGATGCGGCAGAAAATTTTAAAAACGAGCTTTTTGCGCGAGCAGGCGAGCTTGGCTTTATGCCGTATAAATTTCGTAGATCAAAAAGCTTTGACGATGATAAAATTAGAGATTTCATATTTAAGGGTTTCGTAATCCCGTATCTAATAGACGAACCCGACGATACGATCGTTATCCTGGCGATATTTAAGCAAAATTTATTGAGATAGCTTGACGCCTGTTTAAAAACATCCGCGTTTAAATTTCGCGCTCCATTTATTAAAACCGCTCATTCGCCGACGCCGCAGCGCCAAATATACCAACCGCTCCTCCGCACTAAATCACCGCATATTCGCGCCGGGCGCCGTAAATTTTAATTTTACGCATATCGCACGGCGCGCGAAAACAACTCCGCCCGCCCCTACACAAAAGCAAACCTAAAAGAATTTTCGGCTACAATTTCCCCCAATAAAGGCAAAATATGAAAGAAATCTCGCTACTAAGGCTCTCGCTCGCAATCTACGTCGATATGTTTTTGCGCCTCGTGACCACGTTTATCAACACCTACATGATCTCGCGCGTGGACGTCTCGCTAGTAGGCGCGCTGGGGGCGGGCAACGAGATATTTTTGCTCTTCATCACCGTTTTCGGTTTCCTCGCCGTGGGCTGCTCGGTACTCGTAGCGCAGGCGCTGGGAGCAAAGAACAAAGTCCTAGCCATGCGCGCGATCCACACGAGCATCGCATTTAACGCGCTCGTGGGGCTTTGCAGCGGCGTTTTCGTCTTTAGCTGCGCACCGTTTTTACTCCGCGCGCTGCAGGTGCCCGCCGAGCTTTTGAGCGAAAGCGCGATCTATCTTAAGGTCATCAGCATCGTCTTTGCGATAGACGCCGTCGCGATCGTGCTTAGCGCTATCGTGCGCGTTTACGGATACGCAAATTTCATCATCGCAGTCTCCGTGGCAATGAATTTAGTAACGCTCGCGGGCAACTACGTCGTGCTCTTTAGGCCGTTCGGACTGCCGTACTACGGGCTTGAAGGCATCGGCGTGAGCACGATCGCAGGGCGTATGATCGGCGTATTTTTATTCTTCCTCATCATCACGAAGGTGCTAAAGATAAAATTTTACCTCACGATGTTTTTAAAGATTCAGTTCGCCACTCTGCGTAAAATTCTATCCGTAGGGCTTCCGAGCGCGGGTGAAAACATGCTGTGGATCGTGCAGTATCTGGTCGCCTTCGCCTTCGTCGCGAGCATGGGCGAGGCGAGCCTTACCGTGCAGACGATCTATTTTCAAATTTCATCATTCATCTTCTTCGGCGGAAGCGCGATCAGCATGGCAAACGAAGTGATCGTAGGCCGCCTCGTAGGCGCCGCTAGGCCGCAGGAGGCGTACCGACACACATTTACCGCACTGCGCTTCGGGCTTGGGGCGACGGCACTTTTCGTCGCGATCGTATTTTTAGCGCGCGAGCAGATTATGGAGATGTTAAGCCTAAACGAGGTGCACAAGCAGGTCATGCGGCCGCTTTTTTACCTAACGCTGGGGCTTGAGTTCGGGAGGACGCTTAATATCGTGTTCGTAAACGCCCTGCGTGCAAGCGGCGACGCGAGGTTTCCCTTTGCGATGGGCGTGATCTTTATGTGGGGCGTCTCGATCCCCGTGGGCTGGCTTTTGGGCATTCATCTGGGGTATGGGATTTTGGGCGTTTGGATCGGGTTTTTCTGCGACGAGTGGCTGCGCGGCAGCGCGAACACGGCGCGATGGATAAGTAAAAAATGGCAGAGCAAAAAGTTAGTCTAAATTTGCTGGGTCTGCCGATCAGCCTGCGCTTTAAGCGGATGAAATACACGCGCATCCGCATTAGCAAGGACTGCGAGATCAGCGTGAGCGTGCCGCGCTCCTACACCGCGGCGCAGGCGAAAGACTTTATCCTAAAGCACGAAAGCTGGATCCGCCAAACGCTAAAGCGGCTGCGAAGCAAGCTTTTAGCAAGCGATCAGGTTAGAATTTTAGGCAAAATTTACAAGCTAAAATTTAGCCGCGAGGTTGAGCTCGGTACAAAGTGCGGCGCGAGTAAAAATTTAGACGATGGCGGCGCACAGGGCTGCGTGAACTGGGCGAATGGCGATGCGAGCAACGGCACGGGCGGCGTAAATTCGGCTCATTTACAAAGCGGCGCGGGCATAAGCGGTAGCGGCGGCGATGTGAGAGGCAGCGCAAATAACGGCACGAGCGGCATGGGTGACGGTACATGCGGCGGCACGGGAAGTGAAATTTTAAAATTTCACTCGGGTGAACGCACTTCGCAAAGTGGTGCGGCAGGCGAGAATTTAAAATTTAACCTACCGGACGATGCGGCGCAAGGGCTCGCGCAACAGAACGAAATGCGACAAAGCGGCGGGCTTATAAATACGGCGGCACAAAATGGCGCAGTGGACGCGGATTTGGAATTTAACCTCGCACAAGAGAGTCTAAGCCTGGAAAGTAGTAAAAAATTTAAATTTAATCCGAATGCTTTGGGCGCGCGGGGGCAAAATTTAAATTGCGACGGCGCACAAAATTTAGCGGGCGAGGGTTTTTTAAAATCGAGCCGTATCAAGACAGAAGCGCTAGAGCAAAACGGCGGCGAGCAATCCTGCAGCGAAAATTTAAAATTTCACTTGGGTGGGCGCGTTCCGCAAAGCAATGATGCGGGCAAATTTAACTCCGCTTCAAGCGGTGAAATTTTAAAATTTAATCCTGCCGCAAGGGACGGAATTTTAAAATTTAAACCTATCGCGGGTGAAGGAATTTCAAATTTTAAACCCGCTGCAAGCGGAGAAATTTTAAATTTTAGCTCTGTCGTGGGCGAAGGAATTTTAAAATTTAAACCCGCTACGAACGAAGGAACTCCAAAATCCGTGAGCGAAAACGCGCCGCAAAATGTAGCGCAAAGCACGCAAGCGGCGGAGCGCGACGAGCCAGATTTTACGATCAAAAATTTTATCCAAAGCTCTAAATTTAAAGATAAAATTTTCGTATCTGGGGGCGCGATCTTTTGCGAGAGCGAGGGTGAGTTTGCGGCGTTTAAAAAGGCCTTTGCGCTTGAGCTTTATCTGCGCTATATCGAAAAATTTTCGCCACGGATAGGCCGCAAGATCGTGCGGGTGCGGGTGCGCAAAATGCAGACGCGCTGGGGTAGCTGTAACCACGCCAAGGGCTATCTTAACTTCTCACTAAGCCTGATAGAGCGGGATCCGCGCTTCGTCGAATACGTCGTGCTGCACGAGCTCGCGCACCTCATCCACGCAAATCACGGAGCGGATTTTTACGCGCTCATCGCGCAGATTATGCCCGATTTTAGGGCACGCATCAAGCTAGGTAAGGGCTAATTTGCGAACGGAGCGCCCGTTTAAATTTCACGTCACTGCGGCACAATCTTTGCAGCCGATAAATTTCAACCGATCTTTCACTCCTCTTCCGCCCCACGCCGCAGCAGCCTTCCCCAACTTGCGCGGTGCAGGCAGCAAAATTTCGCAAATTTTCGTGGATCCAAATATTAATCCAAAGCCGCAAATTCCACGTATTTCTCCATCGCAACCAGCAGGAGCCAGCGCGCGGTAGGGCTGAAAAAATAGTGGTGTTCTGGGACCTGCTCCATTATAAATTTTAAAAAATCGTAAAAATATTCAGGCGCAAATTTAACCTCGGCGCTCGTTAAACTATCGCCTAGATAGCAGATTTCGCCGCCTAAAATCCTCTCTTTTACCGCAGGGTTTGCGTCTATGAAACTTCTGGCACCAGCAAAGCTAAGGCAGTCCGCGGTCACGTAATCTTTTAAATCCCGCAAGACGGGCTTGGAGCCGATGAAGGTGAAATTTTCCTCTATAAAGCGCGCTCCGCCCTCGCTCACCTGCCAGCGATCGCTCAGGCTTGATAAAAACGCAAACATCTCATCGTCTGCGGATCTGAAATTTGCAGGCTCATTTTTGCGATCCATCTTCGTCCTTTTTAAATTTGTAGTCGCTTTTACGGCGCACGAACCGCGACCTTACTATCGTTTAACGTCGCAGTAGCATTCAAAGACCGCTGCGGGCATCGATAAATTTCAGCTCGCAAACGCGCCGTGCCGCGCCAAATACGAATAAAGCTCTACCAGCAAGCAACGAGCCGTCGCAAACACCGATAAAATCTTATCCGCTCGGCTATCGCATGAGGGCGCCGCGCGGTGTTTACCGTGATCAAACAGACGGCGCTTGGCAAACGGCGGCTAAACTATAGTCGCTAATCACATGAAGCAGCGGGCGAAAATCAAGCAAGCTACGATCAAATGAACGACGGCAAGCGAGCGACCAAACAGGCAGTGGGAGGGCTAAACAGGCAGCGGCTAAATTTAAAATTCCGCAGCCCGCTAAACTAGAGCTTAAACAATCGCCGCGCAAGGCAAATCAAAGCAGTTTACTTGAAAAAATTCTTGATCTTATCGAGTATCCCCTCGTCGTCTCCGCCCTTGCTGCCGAAGCTTTCTTGAAGCTCGCGCAAAAGCGCCTCTTGCTTCTCATTCAATTTTTTAGGCGTCTGGACGTTTACCTGCACGATCAGATCGCCGTTTTTCTTGGTGCGGATATTCGGCGCGCCCTCGCCGTAGATCGTGAAGCGCTGCTTGTCCTTCGTGCCTACTTTGAGTTTCAGCTCCGCCTTTCCGCGCGGCGTCGGCACCTCGATGCTCTCGCCCAAGATCGCCTGCGTGAAAAACACCGGTACCTCGATATACAGGTCGTCTCCGTCGCGCAGGAAGTGACTGTCCTCCTTCACGCGCACTATCACGTACAGATCCCCGATTTCGCCGGTTTTAGAGACGTTGCCCTTGCCGCTTAGGCGCACGCGCTGTCCGTCGTCGATGCCTGCGGGAATGTCAAATTTAAGGCTCACGTCCTCCTCGGTAAAGCCCTTGCCGCCGCAATCCTTGCACCTATCTTTTATGATCTCGCCCGTGCCGCCGCATTCGGAGCAGCTTTGGATGAAGCTCATATATCCGCGCCTGACCGCGACGCGCCCGGTGCCGCCGCAAGCGGAGCAGGTGTGTCTTTTTTTGTCCTTCGAGCCGGTAGCGTCGCAGGTGGAGCACGGCTTTTTGATCTTGTATTTTATCTCCTTGTGAACGCCCTCTAAAGCCTCTTTAAATTCCAGCGTTACGGCCAGTTCGGTATCTATGCCGTATGGATCGCTAGGGCGTGAGCGACCACCTCCGCCGAATGCCTGCTCAAAAAAATCGCCGAAAATGGAGCTAAAATCAAATCCTCCGCCGCCCGCGCCGCCGTATGCGCCGCTGATGCCCTCTTTGCCGTAGCGATCATACATCCTGCGCTTTTGATCGTCGCTTAAAATTTGATACGCTTCGTTGATCTTTTTAAATTTCTCCTCGGACTGCTTGTCGCCTTGGTTGCGGTCGGGATGGAATTCCAAAGCGAGCTTTCGAAACGCCTTTTTTATCGTCTCGGCGTCGGCATCGCGCGCCACGCCTAAAATTTCATAATAATCTTCTTCCACGAAATTCTCCTTGAACTATACAAAAGGGGCAATTTTATCTAAATTTAATAAAACGCAAGTTAAGACTTAACTATTTTTATGTATAATGCAATATTTAAAATTTCAAATCAACGATGCAAAGGATAAAAAATGATAAATGTATTGATGATAGAAGACGACAGCGAGTTTGCACAGCTTCTAACCGAATATCTGGCTAAATTTAACATCCAAGTTACAAACTTTGAAGACCCGTATCTGGGCATTAGCGCGGGGATCAAAAACTACGATCTACTGATTTTGGATCTTACGCTTCCAGGGATGGACGGACTTGAAGTCTGCAAAGAGATCCGCGAGAAATACGATATTCCGATCATCATCAGCTCGGCTAGAAGCGACGTGAGCGATCGCGTAGTGGGTCTTCAGATCGGTGCGGACGATTACTTACCGAAGCCTTATGATCCAAAAGAGATGCACGCGCGCATTATGAGCCTCATCCGCCGCTACAAAAAAGCTAGCGAAAAGGAAGAAACCGCCACTGATAGCGTATTTCGTATCGACGATAAGCGCCATGAAATTTACTTCGGCGAGGAGTCGCTCGTGTTAACGCCTGCGGAGTATGAAATTTTAGAATACCTAATCAAGCAGCACAGCTTTTCGGTATCTCGCGAACAGCTCGTATACCATTGCAAGAGCCTAAAAGATAAAGATTCAAAGAGCTTAGACGTCATCATCGGGCGCCTACGCACCAAAATAGGCGACAGTTCCAAAGCGCCTAAGCATATCTTTTCGGTTCGCGGTATCGGCTACAAGCTCATCGGATGAAGCACTCCTTAATCACTAAAATTTCGGTTTTTTTTGTAATCGCGATCATCTTAGTCTGCGTGCTTTTTATCACGTTCGCACGGATGCAGATGAATAGAGCCCTAGGCAGCATGCAGGCTAATCAAATAAACGCGGTCAATAATCTACTTGAGCTATACAAGCGTAATGCCCCTCCCAGCGATATTGAGCGCTACTTCTCCAGCTATGGCTTGGAGCTTGTAAAAGACAAAAATATCATCCAAAATATCATCACGAGTGGTAAAATTTTTTTTGTTCAAGACACCTCTATTGGCGAGTTTAGCTCGGTCGAGTATAATAATTCGCTGTTTTTAAATATAAAAAACAACTCTTTCGTCGTGGTTTTCGAAAGCCTCGGCACGAAGAATTTAAACGATCCGCTTTGGGTTGGGTTTTTGCTTACGATGGCGGTTTTGATCTCGCTTTATTTATCGATCGTGCGAAGTTTTACGCCGCTAAAAAAGCTAAGCAAAAATATCAAAAAATTCGCCCAGGGCAACTTGGACGTAAATTTAGCCGCCACGCATAGCGAGGACGAGATCGGGCAGGTCGCGCAAGAATTTAACAATGCGATTGCCAAAATTCAAGAGCTCATTCGCTCGCGCCAGCTATTTTTACGCACTATCATGCATGAGCTTAAAACCCCGATCGGCAAGGGCAGACTAATCACCGAAATGCTCGATGACGAAACACAAAAAGAGCGGCTCGTTAATGTCTTTGAGCGGCTTGAAATTTTAATCAACGAGTTTGCTAAAATCGAGCAACTGCTCTCAAAAAGCTACTCGCTCAACTATCAGGATTATCATTTCAGCCTCATTTTAGAGCAAGTAAAAGATATGTCTATGCTCGATAATTGGGACGAGCTCATTAGCACAGATATCGAGTGCGATGCGGTGATAAACGTGGATTTCGGACTATTTGCGCTGGCGATTAAAAATTTAATCGACAACGCCCTAAAATACTCCAGCGATAAAAAAGTCCGCATCATCTGCGACGAAAATAAAGTAAGTGTCGCCAACCGCGGCGCGGCGCTTGCAAAATCATTCGAGCACTACAAACAGGCCTTTATCAGAAATAAAGACGAGAAAGCCACCGGCATGGGGCTTGGGCTCTATATCATCGATAAAATTTGCGAGCTGCATAAATTCCGCTTTGAGTACAATTACAGCGACGGCACGCACTACTTCTCGATTGTCTTTTCGCCAAAGGGCGCTATATGAGCGGCACAGACAGGTTTGAAGAGCTCGTCGCAAGCTTTGAAAAGCTCCCCGGCGTGGGCAAAAAGTCCGCTCTACGCTTTGCCTACTACGTAAGCGTGCAAAACTCCTTTTTGGGGCTAAATTTAGCGCACAATATCGAAGAGGCGGTGCGTGGACTGCACAGATGCCACATCTGCGGAGCGGTCTGCGAGGGCGAGATCTGCGAATACTGCGCCGACGAGGAGCGCGAAAGCGATAAAATTTGCATCGTCGAAAATCCCAAAGATATCTTTATTTTAGAGAGTAATAAAATTTACAACGGTCGCTATTTCGTGCTAGACGCCGCCGACGAAGATAAGATCGCGGCGCTGCGCGACATGGTGAGCCAAAACGGCGCGAGCGAGCTGATTTTTGCGCTGACGCCGGGCATTAACTCAGACGGGATCATGCTTTACGTCGAGGACAAACTCGCGGATCTAAGCTTGAAATTTACCAAGCTCGCTCAAGGCGTGCCTACGGGCGTAAGCTTAGACAACGTCGATATGCTCTCGCTAATAAAGGCGATCAACGGGCGCACCGATATTTAAAATTTCGACGAATTTTAAATTTATGCGGGTAAATTTATAGGCTAAATTTAAAGCGCAAAGCGGCGAATAAGTTTTGCCGCGGAGCCTAAGCGGTGAAATTTCAGGCGTTAAATTTAAATAGTGGATGTGCGATGAACGCGATGAAATTTATTAAAATTTACGCGGCTTCGGTGCGCGAAGCGATGCAGCAGGCGCGACGGCAAACGGCTTCTCGCTCGCCGAGAGGTTTTAACGGCGGATTTGAGCCCTAAAATTTTAAGCGCTTCCGTTTCAAAGCGGAGTTTCGAGCGAGGAATTTCGAGCGCTCAAATTTTAAAAGGCGAAATTCTAAACGGCAAATTTCGAGCGCTAAATTTTAAAAGCGGATTTGGAAGTAGCGAGACGGGGCTGCACGACGCTGCGAGCTCGTAAAAATTTAAAGGCGAATTTCAAGGCGCCGAATGGTTTAAATTTTTAAATTTTGCAGGCGCGGGATTTAAAAATTTAAACGTAATTATCTATTATAATATTTAAGGACAAAGGTGAAAAAGGTTCATTTTATCGGCATCGGCGGCATAGGCATCTCCGCATTAGCGAGATTTTTACACGAGAAAAATTTTATCATCTCAGGCTCGGATATCAAAGAGAGCGAGACGACCTATAAGCTAAGAGCTAGCGGCATGGAGATCATCACGCCGCACGACGCTTCGGCGATTAAGGATCAGGAGATCGTCATCTACTCCGCCGCGATCAAAGAGGATAACGTCGAGCTGCAAGCCGCGCGCAAAAAGGGGATCGTCTGCCTCTCGCGCAAGGAGGCCCTGCCATTCGTGCTAAAAGACAAGCGCGTCTTCGCAGTCGCCGGCGCGCACGGCAAAAGCACCACGAGCGCGATAACCTCGGCGCTGATAGACGGCTCGGTTATCATCGGCGCGATCTCCAAGCAGTTCGGCTCGAATATGAAATACGAAAACAGCGAAAACATCATCTTTGAAGCCGACGAGAGCGATTCGAGCTTTTTAAATTCCAACCCCTACGTCGCGGTCGTGACCAACGCCGAGCCCGAGCATATGGATCATTACGACAACGATTTGGATAAATTTCACGCGGCGTATCGCGGCTTTTTGGAGCGCGCCAAGATCCGCGTGATAAACGCCGAGGATGAGTTTTTAAGCTCCATCAAGCTCGGCTGTATAAAGCTCTTTCCTTCGCGCGACATAACGGATCTGAAGGTGCTGCTGCGCGATCATCAGCCGTTTATGAGCTTTAATCTAAAAGAGCTCGGACGCTTCGAGGTTTACGGGCTCGGAAGACACATCGCGATCGATGCGTCGCTAGCGATCCTAGCCGCGGCGTGCGAAACGGGGCTAGAGCAGATCCGCAAAAATTTGCTAAATTATAAGGGGATCAAAAAGCGCTTCGACATCCTGTGCGCCACCCCAAACTTCGTGCTGATCGACGACTACGGCCACCATCCCACCGAGATCAGAGCGACGCTGCAAAGCGCGCGCGAATACGCTAGCCTGCTTGGGCTTAGCAAGATCACGGCGATCTTTCAGCCGCACCGCTTCAGCAGGCTTAAGGCGAATTTAAACGCTTTTAAGGAGTGCTTTGCGGGCGTAGAGGAGTTAGTGGTGCTTCCCGTTTACGCCGCTGGCGAGCCTAGCAACGGCATCGATCTAAAAGAGGAGTTTAAGGGGCTCGGAGCACTTTTTACCGAGCGGGTCTTTAGAAACGGCGAGAGGATAGAATTTAGCGATATTTTCGGCGTCCGCCACATCATAAACGATGGGCTCGTGATCGGATTTGGCGCGGGCGACATCACCTATCAGCTGCGCGGAGAATTTTAGGCTTGAAAACTCTCGCCGAATTTATTAGACAAACTCTGCCGCAGGCGGGCAAGGATAAAATTTGAGATTTTTGGTGTTTATTTTTGCATTTTTATTTATCGCGGCGATCTTTTTCGTGCGGGACGAAATTTTAAGCAAAAGAGCTAAAATCATCGCTACGATGCTGATCGTGCTGCTGTGCGCGGGGGCGTATTTTTACGAAAGCGTGAGCGAGCACTCCGCCAAGCTTGAGGAGGAGATGGTGTTTAAATTTAATGCAGGCGCCAGATTAAGATGCGGCGGCGCGATAAATTCCGCTTCTGAAACGCACGGCTCGACAAATTCCTCTCCCGAAATACGCGGCGCAGATGCGAAAAATTTTGGCTCGCAAGCTGGCGAAGTAAATTTAAAAGAGCAGGGCAAGGCCGCTTTTGCCGCACAAAGCTCCACCGCTCAAACGAACGAGCAGGCTTTAGCCGCGCAAATAAACGACGCCGTCTCGGGCAGGCAAAATTCCGCACAAAGCCCTACTTCGCAAAATTCTACGCAGCAGAACGATACGCAGAACCGCATGCAGCAAAATTCCGCGAGTCAAGGAAGTACGCGAAACTCTGCCTCACAAAATTCCGCGAGCCAAGGCGGCACGCAAACCTCTAATCCTCAAGGCTCCGCGCAGAATTTTAACGCAGCCGAGCAAAATTCCATGCAAGGCTCCACTCAAAATTCTAAAACTACGCAAAATTTCGACGTAGACAAAGAGCAAGGCTCCGCGCAGATCGTAACGCGGGAGAACTTTACCTACTCCTTTTCGCTGGGCGCTTTCATAGCCAAAAAAAGCGCAGGCGCGGAGTTTAAGGGCAAAACCTACAAGATCGAAGAGTGCGTTTATGATCAGTGACGAACTCTTTACGCGCCTCGATCTGGGCGAGTATTTAGCCAAATTTAAAAGCTTTTTGGCGCGCGAAAAACCGCTGTTTTTAAGCGGCGATAGTAAGCTGAATTTTGAAAAAATTTCAGAGCTTACGAAATTTGATCTGGCGCAGTGCGAGAGCGTCGCAAACCTAGACGACGCGCTGATGCGTATCTCAAAGCACGGCGTGCTTCATATCAGCGAAATTTACGAGTTTAGCAAGATCGTTCGATATTTTTTGTATCTCAAAAAGCAGCCTTTTGAGGGCAAGCTCGCCGCTTGGCTTGCCAAGATCGAAATTCCTGCGCCCATCGCGCAATTAAAGGATTATTTTGACGATCAGGGCGGCTTTCGCGACGCGATAGACGAGCGCTTCGGCGCGCTAAACGAGGCGTTTAAGATAAAGCGTGATGAGATCGAGCAGACTCTAAAAAGGCTGATCTATTCCAAAGCCCTTTCGCCGTATCTCGCCGACACGCAGATCCACTACATAAGCGACACCGAGGCTCTGCTGGTGCGCGGCGGCTTTAATCACGTGCTAAAAGGCAGCGTCGTAGCGCGCTCAAGCGGAGGCTATTTTTACGTGCTTCCCGACGCGATCGCGGCTCTGAAGTCCGCTCAAAGCGCGATTTTGGATAAAAAAGAACAGATCGTATTCGAGCACTGCAAGCAGATTAGCGCGGTTTTTAATAAGAATTTAGCTTTTTTAAAATTTATAAACGCCGCCTTCGATGCGATCGATGCGCTGATTGCGCGCGCAGCGATGGCAAGAGCGAGCGATTATGAGTTCGTCCTGCCCGAGCCCTCGCGCGACATCGTCCTAGATAGCTTCGCCCACCCCGCGCTTAAAAATCCAAAGCGCGTGAGCGTGGAATTTAGCGGCAAAATTCTGCTCATCACCGGCGTGAATGCGGGCGGGAAATCGATGCTTTTAAAAAGCATTCTAAGCGCGGCGCTGTTAGCCAAGTACCTCCTTCCGATGCCTATTCGCGCAAGCGGCAGCCGCATCGGCACCTTTAAGGAGTTTGAGCTCATAATGGAGGATCCGCAAAACTCCAAAAACGACATCTCGACCTTCGCGGGCAGGATGGTTGCCTTTAGCAAGCTTTTCGGGCGCAAAGAAATTCTAATCGGCGTCGATGAGATCGAGCTGGGTACCGATTTTGAGGAGGCTGCGAGCCTATACGGCGCGATGATCGAGCAGCTGATAAGCGGCGACGTGAAGATGATCATCACCACGCATCACAAGCGCCTAGCGATGCTGCTTGCGAAAGATCCGCGCGTGGAGCTGCTGGCGGCGCTTTACGACGAGAAAAACAGCGCGCCGAAATATGAGTTTTTAAAGGGCACGATCGGCAAATCATATGCCTTTGAAACCGCGCTACGCTACGGTATAGCGCAAAATTTGATCGCTGCGGCGCGCAAAAACTACGGCGAAAACAAAGAAAACCTGAACGAAGCGATCTCAAAAGCGATAAATTTGGAGCTTGAGCTAAAACAAAAGCTGGCGCAGACGCAGCAAAAAGAGGAGAAATTAGACGCGTTGAGCGAAGCGCTAAAAGATCAACGCGAGCGTGCGCAAAGCGAGCTGAGAGCCGAGCTTTCAAGACTGCAAAACGAATACTACCGCGCGATTTCGGAGGCCAAACGCAGCGTAAGCCTAAGCGACGTGCGCGAAAAGCAGCGCGCCATAAACCGCGCAAACGAGCTCGCACGGGCCGTGCAGCAGCCCGAACTCAGCACGCCGGAGCCGCAAAGCTTCAAAGCAGGCGATCGCGTAAAATACGGCAAGATCAAGGGCGAAATTTTATCGCTCAGTAAAACCCAGGCGCTGATGCTAAGCGACGGCATCAGGCTGCGCGTGCCGCTTAGCGAGCTACAGCGCAGCGGTGCGGCGCCCGCGCCCGCAAAAAATATCAGCATCAAGGTGCAAAAGCCCTCCTCCGCGTCGCTAAGCCTCGATCTGCACGGCTTGCGCGCCGAGGAAGCGATAGCAAGACTTGATAAATTCATCAGCCAAAGCCTCGTGATGGGCTTTGATGAGATCATCGTAAAGCACGGCATCGGCACGGGCAAACTCGCGTTCGCGGTAAAGGAGTTTTTAAAAACGCACCCTAGCGTCAAGGGCTTTCGCGACGGCACGCCCGCAGAAGGGGGCTTCGGCTCAAAAGTCGTCTCGCTTTAGGCTTTGGCCCAAAGGCCTTTTCGCTTTAGACGCGAGTGCGAACGATGCGAAATTCGCCACATTTCATCTATGCCTTCGCCGAGGTTTTGCAAAAGCACAGGTGCTTTTAACGTAGAATTTCGCCGCAGGATTTATAGTATGGCTTTTCGCTGAAATTTCATGCGGCGTAGCCGCAATGTAAAATAAGCGCGGACGCAGTCCGCACCGCTTAAAGCGTCGTAGGGGGATGGGTGGGGTTTGTGGGCGAGCAGAACAATGCGGTGCTGCGGGGCAGCGCCGCCTCTGCGAGGAATGTGACCTCGCAATTCAAGCCCCCCTTCCCGCCCCGAGAGAAATACACAAAGAACTAAAAATACTAAAATTTAACATAGTGAAATCTTTATAAATTCGAGCCCGCGTATGCGTTACACATAATCCGTAAGGGGGCGGCGCTCAGAGTTGCGAGGCGCGCCCGCCCCCTTACCAACCCCCACCCGCGCGACGCTAGCGGTGCGGACTGCGTCCGCGTTAAATTTGAATTGCGACTGCGCCGCATAAATTCCACCAATAATAAAATTCTTTCGTGCTTAAAATTTTAAAATTCCGAGCGCAAAAGAATTTTGAAATTCCAAATACGATAAAATTTAAGTGGCGGCGGAATTTTAGAATTCCTATTAGCGGCGAAATTTCGGAATTCTTATAGGCAGCGGAATTCCAAAATTCCGTAAATTTGAGCGAAATTCTGAAATTCCTTAAATTTAAACCAATTAAGCAAGGAGGCCTCATTGAACCCGATTACCGAAAAGCGCAGCGTTTCGGGCTACTACTACGCCGAGGATCGCGAGTATGTGTACTTCGTGACGGACGCGCCGCGCGAGCAAAACTACCGCTTTATTTTTGACGCGGGCGCGATCTATTTGCAAGAGGGTGCCGCCGAGCCGCGGCTTAGCAGCGAGGCGGAGTTTTTCGCAGTCGTCAAAAAGATCCTAGCACAGTACCGCGATAAAATTTTAGAGCACTCCGCGGAGCTTGAGAATTACGAAAAAATCTACACGCGCCGCGGCGATTTTTCAAAATTTATGAAAAGACACTCGGTCTTGAAATACGAAATCCGCAAATTTCAAAACAAAATTTTGCATTTTTACGAAGCGCTGCTCATCTGCGGAAATGAGCAAACGGCGCTTAAAAAGCGGCTGAAAAACTACGCTTATGAAGCGGGCGTTTTCAAAGGCGTGATGAGCGAATACGCCGTCAGGATCGAGGATGTCTATCAGTTCATCCAGGGCCTCAAAAACGACAAGATCAGCGGCAACATCTACATTCTCACGATCATCTCGTCGCTACTTTTGCCGCTAAATTTCATCACGAGCTTTTTCGGGATGAACACGACGGGGCTGTTTTTAAGCGACTCACAGCACGGCACGCTCATCGTGACGCTTGCGATGTGCGTGATCTTCGCGGCGATGGTCGGCTTTTTTATGCTTTATGCCAAAAAGCGAAACTAAAGCGGAGGAATAAAATTTGAACAAAAGCGAGCTGAAAAATTCCCTAGGCAAATACTTCGGCAGGGAGATTGCAGGCGATTTTAGAGTGCTTAAAGAGCACGAGATCGCGCTCTGTAATGATGCGGCGAAATTTCCTTTCGAGGGCGATAGCGGGCTGCTGCGCAAGTTTTGTATCTTTGCAGACGGCGGCAGCGGCGATCTTTGGCTGCTAAGCTCTAGCGGCGAGATCGCGTTTTACGACCATGATCTGGAGTTTTTGTCCGAGGCAAATTTGAAAAAATTCGATCTAAATCTTGCGGGCTGGCTAAAGATCGCCGAGCTTTTTTGCAAATTTGAAGCTATTAGCAACCCGAACAGCGCGCAAAAGGCAGAGTTTAAGCAAAGCGTAGCTAAAATCTGTCCGCAGATTTTAGAAATTTGGGAAATTTAGGCGCTATTTGCGGCGCTAAATTTAATCGCAAAAGCGCAAAATAGGAGCAATGATGAAATTTATCGCATATTACGACTCGCCGCTTGGCAAAATCACGCTCGCAGGCGATGGGGCGGGGCTTTGCGGACTGTGGTTCGAGGGCGAGAAATCTAGGCGCACGCTCTTACGGCAAGCGGCGCAGACGGCAAATTCTGCGCGCGCGATATTGCGGCAAAAACAGATGCCGCTGCGAGAGATGGTTGCTGCGAGAAAGGCCGTGCGCTAGAGACGAGAGACGGTGCGGATAAAAAGCGGGGTAGCGCCGATCTGCTCGCAAAAAAGCAGCACATCGTTAGCGAAACACAGCGCGATTTTATGGCACTGAAAAAGAGCGAAAAGAGCAATATTGCGGCAGAAGCGGAGAGCGGCGCGGACGTAAAATTCTGCGCACACACACTTATAGCGAGCGAAAAATTCTTCACGCGCGATTTTGCAGTTAAAGACACGGACGAAAAATCTCGCGCGACAAATCTTTCGGCGCAAGGCGCGGGTGAAAAATTTTATGCAAACGAGCAAAACGAGCAAAGCGGGTACTTCGAGGAGAAAAACCTGGCTGTTTTCGATCAAACCAAGCGCTGGCTCAATCTGTATTTTGGCGGACGCGAGCCTGGTTTTACGCCCGCTCTAAATCCCGTGGGCTCGGCGTTTAGGCGCGCCGTATGGGAAATTTTGCTTAAAATTCCATACGGAAAAACCACGACCTACGGGCAGATCGCGCGCGAGATCGCCGCGGCACGCGGGCTAGCGAAGATGTCCGCGCAAGCCGTGGGCGGCGCCGTAGGGCACAACGAAATCTCTATCATCATCCCCTGCCACCGCGTCGTAGGCACGCACGGTAGCCTCACGGGCTACGCGGGCGGCATCGATAGGAAAATAAAGCTGCTGCAGCCAGGGGGCGTCGATATGCGAGGGCTTTTCACGCCCGTCAAAGGCACCGCTTTATGAGGCGGCGCGGCAAAATTTAAAAGATCGCAAATTTTAATGCTTGCGCAAGTCGCGATAGAGGCGATGAAATTTAAACGATCCGTCCATGCCGCGCGAAGGATAGACGCAAGCGGCGATAAAATTTAAACCCGAGGGCGCAGCGCCCTAAATTTTAACCATAGCATTAGCAGCATACGTATCCTGCGGGATGCAAACAGATGCCACGCCGCGATTAAATTTCAACTGCGACGCCGCAAGCATTAAATTTATGCTGCGATACTCGGCTCATCGATACCGAAACAAGCGCAGTCCAAGATTAAATTTAAAACCGAAGCGAGTTTCGTTCATCAAATTTCAACCGTAATTTAGCGCGATAAATTTAAACCCAGATTCGCGCGCAAAGCTCGCAAGTGTCAAGCGCAAAACTTGCGCCTCTAAATTTTAAAAGGCGGCTCGGCTTGCCGAAGCGACTCGGCACCATAAAATTTCAATCTCAATCCGCCGTCCTAAACGAATCGGTAAAATTTCGCCGATTTATCGGAATCATAAATTTTTAAAGCTCAAGCCAATCGAGTTTTTAAATAAAATTTTGCGGCTCATGCGGGTCTCATTAATAGTTCTGTTTGAGCGGAGTAAATTTAAAATTTCGCCCCCCTGCTCGTTCAATAAAATTTTATCGTAAAAACCCACCTAAAAATGGGGAAAACCCGCTATAATCTTGAAAAAATTATGGAGCGCTTTTTGGAAAAATTTCTACTCTTCGCCGCGATCTTACTAATCGCAAGCATCGTGCTTAACAAGATCTCGGGCAAATTCGGACTTCCTTCGCTCATAGTATTTTTGGCCGTGGGGATGCTGGCGGGCTCGGACGGGCTTTTGCGCATCGATTTTACGAGCCACCGCATCACTCAAGACGTCGGTATGATCGCGCTTATTTATATTTTATACGCGGGCGGGCTCGATACGAATTTAAAATCGATCCGCCCGGTAATGGCTAGCGGCATCATCTTAGCGACGCTTGGGGTGGTGGTCACCGCATGCGCGACGGCGGTTTTGGTTAAAATTCTGCTCGGCTTCAGCTGGCTTGAAGCACTACTTTTAGGCGCTATCATCTCTTCTACAGACGCTGCGGCGGTCTTTGCGATACTGCGCGCAAAGGGAATTTCGCTAAAAAACAATCTCGGCCCGCTGCTCGAGCTCGAATCGGGCAGCAACGACCCGATGGCGATCTTTTTGACCGTCACGATCATCCAGATCATCTCGCTAAATCAAAGCCCGAGCGCGATCGATATGCTGACGCTGCTAATCAAGCAGTTTTTTATCGGCGGGCTTATGGGATACGCCTTCGGTAGGGCGCTGCCGTCTATTTTCAACAGGTTAAGGCTCGAGCATTGGGGGTTGTATCCGGTGTTTTCGATGGCGTGGGTGGCGCTGCTTTTTACGCTATGTATGAAGCTCGGCGGCAACGGCTACATCGCCGTTTACGTCGCGGGAATGTTCGTCAACAAGCGAGAATTTGCGCACAAGAAAAACCTCATCGGCTTTCACGACGGCATAGCGTGGACGATGCAGATCACGGTTTTTATCACGCTGGGGCTTTTGGTTTTCCCATCTGAGCTGCCTGCCGTCGCGCTTATGGGCTTTGTAACGGCGCTATGGCTGATGTTTGTCGCGCGACCTTTAGGGGTATTCATATCGCTCGCGTTCTCTAAATACAGCAAGAAAGAGAAGGTCTTTATCTCGTGGGTCGGGCTCCGCGGCGTCGTGCCTATCGTGCTTGCGACCTATCCGTATGCCGCGGGGATCGAGCACGCGGGGCTTATCTTTAACACTGTCTTTTTTATGGTTCTAATCTCGGTACTGATACAGGGGATGAGCCTGGAGCGCGCCGCGGATAGATGCGGCGTACGCGAGCCGCCGGAGCCGGAGAGCGCGGAGCCGAATTCGAATATGCCGATCTTTTATCGCACGCTTCGCCAATACACCGTGGATCACGGCTGCGTGCTAATCGATAAAATTTTAGCCGAGCTCGAACTGCCGGAGGATTTCCTCGTCATCCTAATCAGGCGGCACGGCGAATACATCAAGCCTACCGGCTCGACGGTGCTGCAAGAGGGCGATCTGCTGCTAGTCCACTGCGATGAGGAGAGCGTATATAATGCGGTTTTGAAGGGCTTCGAGGCACCTAAAGCGTAAGCTTGCGGCGCGGAGCTGCGGCGCAAAAATTTAGTTTAGCGCGCTTTTTGCCGCTCGCAACGACTTGATTATCCGCGCCTAAATTTACGCTATCGCGTAAAGATCGCTAGTTGCAAAGGCGTAATTTTAAATTTCGCAGAGGCTCCCAAGCTTACAAGATTTAAAATTTTAGCCGCATGAAATTTGACCCAAAAGCATCATGTATTAACGGAGTGTCGATCCGTTTTGAAATTTAACCGCGTAAATTTTAAATTTTCTAAATTTCGTAAATTTAAAAACCGGTTTAAAGTTGGTAGGTTCCAAACGGATAGAATTTTGAATCCGCTTGCCGAGACACTAGGTCCTTGACGATCGATTTTAAAATTTTAAATTTATCTGGCAAATTTACGCGTGATTACGGCTCCGAAATTACGTAAAACGGCAAATTTGAAACTCCATCGGAGTAATTTACACCAAAGGATACCGCACGCCCGAATACAAAATCAAAGCGTTTCAAACTCCATCGGAGTAAATTAAATTTCATGTCCCTGCGGCATAATATCGAAATGCCGTATTTCAAATCGCTGCGACCGCAAGAGCTTGCAGCCTTTAAATTTAGCGCTTTTAGAGCGGCTCACCACTCCCAGCGGTGCTTTTTTATATCGACACGCTCGCCTCTAAATTCCACGCCTTCGGTCTCTAGCAGTTCGCGCTGAGCCGCAAAGCTCGCCGCCAAGGCGCCCGCGTGGTTTACGACGCGGTGGCACGGGTAGCTGCCGTAGAGCTCTGCTTGCGAAAGCACGCGCCCCACGAGCCGCGAGCAAGCGGGCAGCCCGATCAGGCGCGCGATCTGTCCGTATGATGCCACCCTACCCGCGGGGATCTCCCCCCACAAGGGTAAAATTTCATAGATCAAATTTTGCGTCAAAACCATGGCGCGATTATACTCTTTCGCGTTTAAATTTAGACCTAAATTTAGTCGCTTTGCAGCGCTAAATTCGATATAATTTTTAAAATTTAGCGCTTTAAAAGGAGTAAGCTGTGGACGAAAAATTTCAATCAGACACGAAAGAGCTGGACGAGAAATTTACCGCTATCCCTGAAAATTTAAAAAAGCGATACGATAGGCATAGATTTATCAGGCACGTGATTATGGCGTATTGGTCATCGGCGTTTGCTACTTTTTATTTTTCGATGATATTGGGAATATATTTAGAGTCATTTTTTACAAATATCGGCATAAAACTATCATCTGAAATTTTTATATATATTCGTGATGTCGCGATAATAGTTTTGCCTATATGCGCGACAATCTGTTTTTTAAGATACACTAAGACTAAGCGATACAGCAACCTTTTTATCAAAGATCAAGGAGATAGTTTGTTGGTCTTTACGATCGAAAATTTTGCCAGCATAGTTTTGCTTTTGTATCCGATTTTGCTTTTTCTCGGACCATTTTTTGTCAAGGATGTCGACGATGGGTACGGTGTTTACGCATTTTTATACGGTCTTATCGCAGCTCCGATCTGCTTGTTAATCTTTACGATATGTTATTTTTTCAATAAAAGCTCATATACGCCCACCTCCGGGACCCCGGATCTACGCAGGGAGTCCGTCCTAGCGGCTCAAAGCGTAAAATCCGTAAAGGAAAGACTAGACGAACTAAATGAGCTTGACGCAAAATTTAAAAATATACCGCGCAATCTAAAAAATCGCTACGACACGCATAGACTTATCAGACGTGCTAGCGTGACGTTTGCGGGCTTTACAGTTCTAGTTTCATGGTTTGCAAGCTTTGTGAATAACGTTCTGAGCGGGCTTTTTTCTCTTGCTGCGGTGCTGGTTTTGCCATATATTTTTACGCGAATTTATCTAAAGAGCTATCCGACGAAAAAATATAGCAAATTTTTTATAAAAAACCAGCGCCTTTCTTTGGCGATTTTTACGATTGAAAATTTAGCTAGCGTAGCTTTGATCCTCTATCCACTTACACTCATAATAGCGGCGCTGATCGCTAAAAATAATGAGAGGATAATAAGCTTGCTCTTGAGCGGCTCAAATGTGTTATCGCCTTGTTTTCTCGCTTTTGCAGCGTGTTATCTTTTTAATCGAAGCACCTATATTCCAAAGGACGAAGCGTAAATTTCACTAAATTTAACCTCGTGCCGGCGCCATGAATTTCATTAAATTTGGCCGCGTTTTTAAATTTTACGACACGGCATCTCGCCTAATTTCAAAATTTAGTAGTTTTAAAATTTACCCTACCGAGGCCTGCGCGCAAGCGAAATTTAAACCGAATATTCAGCCCCTCTTTATATGTAAAGGAATATAATTTCAAAGTAAATACAAACTTTGATTTAAAGGAGAAAAGATGCAAAATCAAAGACGAAACCTACTAAAGGTAGCCGCTTTGGCGGCGGGCGCTGCGATGCTCGGTACGAGCGAACTAGCTGCGAGCGAAAAGGCGTTTAAGCTCTCTAAGCGCGATCATAGCAAGCAAAGAGCGCTGCTGCTCTCAAGCTCGGGCTACAAAGACACGAAGTATCTATCGCACGCGGTGTCGTGGATCGGTAAATTTGCGCAGGAGAACAACCTCGCGGGCAAAAAGATCGTTTTCATCCCTTACGCGAGCCTACGCAGGAGCTACGACGAATATGAAAAGCGCGTCAAAGAGGCGCTTGCGAGTTTAAATTTAAATATCGTCGGCGTCCATCACGCTAAAAACGCCGCGAAGGAAGTCGCGAGCGCGGATTGCATATTCGTAGGCGGCGGCAACACCTTCAAGCTCGTGCACGATATGTATGAAAACGATCTCATCGCGTTAATCAGCAAAATGGTCGAGGACGGCACGCCGTATATCGGCTGGAGCGCCGGCTCGAACGTCGCGGGCGCTACGATGATGACGACGAACGATATGCCGATCATCGAGCCTGAGTCGTTTAATACCTTTAATATTTTCCCGTACCAGATCAATCCGCACTTCATCTCGGGCAAGCCTGCGGGGCACAACGGCGAGAGCAGAGAGGAGAGGCTGGAGGAATTTTTGATCGCTAATCAAAAATCGACGGTGTACGCAATGCCGGAAGGTACGGCGTTTTGGCTTGAAGGCGAGAAGGCGACCGTGCTCGGGCCCGCTGCGGTACTAAAGATGAATTATAAACAAAAGGTTAAGTTGATCGAGCCGGGCAGCTCGTTTAAGTATTGATCGCACCCGCTTAAATTTAACCGAGAGGTGCGCCAGGCGGCACCGCTCGTTTGAATACGCGAATCGGTTAAATTTTAATTGCGGCGCTCGGCTAAATTCGGGCGCCGCTTTTAAATTTACGCGGTAAAACGCGTTTTACCTATGCGGACGCGCGGCCAAAAGATAAGCGTCGATTTAAAGCGGCGCGCGACCCCTGAAGCCATAAAGAGTAAAATTTAAAACGCAGATAAAATGCCCCGCGTCCGCCTTCTTATGCCGCTCGGCGATTTTATTCCGTATATCGCGGACATTCTTACCGGCTGCGGCGGGACGGTATATTTGCAAAAAGAAATCGGCGGCGCTTATGGTGCCGCCAAAGCAGGTTCGAATGACCTCCGAAACTTAACCGATCTAAGGCAAAGCTTAAAATTTTTATATCGCTAGAATCGCCGCAAGAGCCCAAACTGCCCGTGAAGATATTTTACGACGATATATATCGAAGCATCATCGAAGGTACGGGCGAGCAGAGACGCAAGAAGCTATAGAGATGATCACGCTGCGGCTCGTCGCAAAAAATCCGGGCGCGGCTACTTGGGAGAATTTTCTCCGAGATCAAAGATAAACTAGGAAACGACGAAGCGATCGGTCGCGGGCTTAGCTGCGGCTCTTATTTTTACAAAGATTATTTTTACGCGAAGCGCTGCGCGGACGGTAAAATTTTAAAATTTGATCCAAACGACGACAAACTGCCGAATATTACGACGCCGTAAACGGGCGGCATAGCTAGCGTGAGCAAAGGCGGCGCTTACGCAAAAAAGGCGCCGCTTGGATCATGCGCGCTTTTAGAATTTAATCATTTCCCGTTTAAACGGCTTGGTTATGCAAGAAAAAGCGGCATCACTCGCGCAAGGGCGTCCATGTAAGCAAAAAAGTCGCCCCGCCGCATCGTAAGCCGCACGATCTCAAAGCCGCCTTCGCCACCGCTAGTTTGCGCCGCTTGCCGCAGACGGCTCGCAAAGGGCTATAAATTTAAAACGCCTGCAAATTTAAGCGTTTAGCCACTATGAACGATCCACTCAGACGCCACATTAGGCTTCATTACGGGCACGGACGAGCCTGCCGGGCGTCGCATAAATTCGTAACGCAGCGTAAAATTTCCGTCCGATTTACAAAGCTCGGTTTGAACTTAAATTTAAAAACCTGCGTCGTCGCCGTAAGCTAAAATTTTGCGCGATTGTTTTAAAATACGTTTAAAATTTTAAGGAGAACTCATGGCATTTTCAGATTTTTTCAAAAAAGGCGGCAAAAATAGCGCAAACGCCGCAAAGATCGGCAAGACCGCGCAGGAGCGCAAGGATATAAGCATCGAAATTTTAAAATCGCAGGGCGTGCCGTATATCGATCATCTACCGCTGCGGTACGAGACGGACGAGGTCACTCCGCGCGAAAAGGACGAAGTCATCGCCCGCGCGATCTGCTCGTATGCGGCGATAATGTGCGCCTGCTCGATCAGAGACGAGGGCAAACTCGCGGATGAGGATAAGCAGGGCGTGCAGGGCTTTCTTACGAACCGCTACGGCTGCATAGACAAGCTCACGCGCATGGAGCGCCGCGTCACGCAGGGCGAGGCAAGCCGCGACGAGGCCGTAAATATGGGCTGGAAATACGAGTCGCTGTGGGCGCTGATGTGGGCCATGGGGCTCGTGGAGGAGCTAAGATTTCCGAGCGAGATCTGCGACTGCGCCTTTGTGATGGACACCTTTAGCGGTGGCGATTTTTCGGCGCGCGTGAAGCTGCGCGATACGGATGAAATTTTACAGGCGCTTGATCTCATCTACCGCTACCACTGGGCGTGCGTCAATGCTCGCGTGCACGGCTCAGACTGCGCGGGGCTTGATGAAGAGGTCGTGATGGAGAGGCGCGGCGGGCTAGAGTGGCTGTGCTGCAAGGGGGACGAAAATGATGATCCGGCAGACGAATATAATGCGTGGGATTATCCGGACTTGAACACTTAACGACCCTTTTTTCCTTTATACGTCATTAGAAATTTTGCCGAATTTCAGTCGCGTATTATAATATACGCTCCTTCATTCGGCTTATTTCCGCCTCGTCTAAAGAAAAAATACTTCGTCTTATCTTTGCGCGCGTTGTCTCGCTTTACTATACGTCGTTGCATCTAAAATTTGCTCGGTCACGTATTGCATATATGCTCCCATCGCAAATTTCATCCGCGCCTCGCCTAGCTTCGCGATACTACCGCCTGTATTTTTGCGCTAAAATTTAACCCCGATCGCGCGCTGTTTTTTTACTAATCCAAAATATGTGCCGACGGATCGAAAAGCATACCGAATGTGAGATAAATTTATAAATTGATTGGGGATAGAATTTTAAAATTCTATTGCGAACTGCGCAAAGAGGATCACGGGCGCAGATCCGCCGAAATTTCAAATGTAGCCTGATAAATTTCAAAGCGCCGTGGAATTTCAGAATTTAAAGTTGCGGGCGAGCAAGGCGCCCGTCCGCGTATTTTAAGCCCGCTAAATTTAAGCGAGCGAACGTCTGCACCGCAAACCTAAAAATTGCATCAGCCCTGCGTCGCAGCGCTTCCGCTCGCAAACGCCGCTGCATTGAGCGCCGCGTCGCAATCGGGCTCATCTACGATGTCGTCCGTGATCTGCTTGTAAGCGATCTTGCCCGCGGTGTCCACGACGAAAACCGCGCGGCACGTTAGCCCCGCAAGCGCGCCGTCCGCGACCAGCACGCCGTATGCGCGCGCAAACTCCTTATCGCGAAAATCGCTTAAGGCTCGTAAATTTTTGATCCCCTCGGTCGAGCAAAATCTGCCCGCGGCAAACGGCAGATCCATCGAAACCACGAAAACCTCGGTATTTTTTATACTCGCGGCGCGCTCGTTAAATTTGCGCGTCTCGGTCGCGCACACGTCCGTATCCAGGGATGGCACGGCGATGATGACCTGCGCCTTGCCCGTGCCGCCGCCGACTTTGACCTCGCTAAGATCGGCCGCGACCAGACTAACCTCTGGCGCCTTATCTCCAAGCTTAAGCTTGCTACCCAAAAGATCGACGCTTACGCCTTGCAATTTGGTTTGTTGCATGATTTTCCTTTGTTTTGAAATATTTAAAACGGGCGCATTATAAGCCCGCGAAAACAAACGCCTGCTAAATCCGAAAATAGGCAAGTTCGGGCGCTAGCTAGGCCTATATGAGCGGTACGCAGATCACTCTGCAAAGATGAAATTTTACGGCGCGAAGCGACGGCGCAATAAAGTACCCCGAGAATACCGCTACTCGCATAAAGCACTGATGGTCACGATCCGATATAAGTCTATGATAGTTGCGCTCCGCCTTAAGGCTGCGCCGAAGGTAAAATTTCGCCCCGTTTGCGCGATCCCGCTTGCGGCGATTTTGTCCGTGAATAAAAATCAAAGCGATAGCGCTGCACGCGCGCTTTCTCTGCGAAAGAAAGAAATCTCTAGTAAAACGATAGGCGCGGCATCATGAGCGCATTTTAAGTTATGCTTTGAATCTTTAAATTTAATTGAAATTTTTTAATCTAAATTTATAATCTACAGAAATGAAGATTTATGGATTGAAATTTTATTTGAAGCTAGAGCGTGAGTTTAAATTTCGGCTCGTAAAGCGGGTTAAATTTAAGCGCCGTTTTAAAATTTAAAGAAGCGCCGAGGGTTGGCGATAAAGCTATCGCCGCACTCTAGCGCTCGTTAAGCTTAGCCGTTACGCTTTTTGATGATCTCTTCGCCGACGTTTTTAGGAACCTCGTCGTAGTGATCAAATTCCATCGAATAGGTCGCGCGACCCTGCGTCTGAGAGCGCAGATCGGTAGAGTAACCGAACATCTCCGAAAGCGGGCAAAATGCGTCGATGATCTTGTTTCCGCCGCGCTCGCTCATGTTATTGACCTGTCCGCGGCGCTTGTTTAGATCGCCGATGACGTCGCCCATATACTCCTCAGGGGTTTCTACCTCGACCTTCATCATAGGTTCCAAAATCACGGCACCCGCTTTTCTAGCGCCCTCTTTAAAGCCCATAGAAGCGGCAAGTTTGAATGCCATTTCGGAGCTATCGACTTCGTGGTAGCTTCCGTCATAGACCGTTACGCGTACATCCTCGACCGGATAGCCCGCCAAAACGCCGTTTTGCATCGCCTCTTGGCAGCCCTTATCGACCGCAGGGATGTATTCTTTTGGAATCGCGCCACCTTTTATATCGTTTACGAACTCATATCCAGTGCCAGGCTCCAAAGGCTCTAGGCGCAAAAATACGTGACCGTATTGACCGCGACCGCCCGATTGCTTAGCGTATTTGTACTCCTGCTCGACCGTTTTGCGGATAGTCTCGCGATATGCGACCTGCGGCTGTCCGACCTCGGCCTCTACTTTAAATTCTCTAAGCATTCTATCTACGATGATCTCGAGGTGTAGCTCGCCCATTCCCGAAATGATCGTCTGTCCACTCTCTTCGTCGGTCGCGACCCTAAAGCTCGGATCTTCTTGCGCCAATTTCTGAAGCGCGATACCCATTTTCTCCTGATCGGCCTTGGTTTTAGGCTCTACCGCTACGCTGATAACGGGATCGGGAAATTCCATGCGCTCTAAAATTACTTTATCTTTTTCGCTAGCTAGAGTATCGCCCGTAAGGGTATCTTTCAGACCCACAACGGCGCCGATCTCGCCCGCATAAAGCTCTTTGATCTCTTCGCGTTTATTCGAGTGCATCCTTAGCAAGCGTCCGATGCGCTCTTTTTTACCCTTGCCGGTATTTACGACGTAGCTGCCGCTTTCTAAAACGCCGCGATAAACGCGCACGAAGGTAAGCTGACCTACGAAAGGATCGGTCATAATTTTAAATCCAAGACCCGCAAACTCGCCCTCGTCGGTAGAGCTTACGTGAACCTCGCTGCCGTCCTCATACTGGCCCTTAATCGCAGGTACTTCATCGGGCGCAGGTAGATAATCTACAACCGCATCTAGCAAAGGCTGCACGCCTTTATTTTTAAACGCGGTACCGCATAGCATAGGAAAAAAGCTTAGGCTTAAGCAGCCTTTCTTGATGCCCTTTTTAATCTCTTCTACGCTTAGCTCTTCGCCGTTAAAATACTTCTCCATCAAGGCTTCATCAGTCTCTGCTACCGCCTCAATCATCTTGTCGCGATATTCCTGTGCTTTTTCTCGTAATTCAGCAGGAATTTCAACGATCTCAGGAGCTGAAGGACCCTTGCTATCGTCCCAAACGAGCGCTTTCATAGTGACTAAATCGATAACGCCTTTAAAATCGTCCTCAGCGCCGATCGGAATTTGAATCGGAACCGGATGAGCTTTGAGCCTATCTTTGACCTGCTGTTCGACATTATAAAAATTTGCGCCTACGCGGTCCATTTTATTTACGAAAATGATGCGTGGAACATGGTATTTATTCGCTTGACGCCAAACGGTCTCGCTTTGAGGCTGAACGCCTCCTACAGAGCAAAATACTGCTACCGCACCATCTAAAACGCGCATCGAGCGCTCTACTTCGATAGTAAAGTCAACGTGACCCGGAGTGTCGATCAAATTTATCTGATGGTTATTCCAAAAGCAGGTAGTAGCGGCAGATGTGATCGTAATGCCGCGCTCGCGCTCCTGCTCCATCCAGTCCATCGTAGCGGCACCCTCGTGAACCTCGCCTATCTTATGACTCATGCCGGTAAAAAATAGAATTCTTTCGCTTGTAGTCGTCTTTCCGGCATCGATGTGGGCAGCAATACCGATGTTTCTAACCATATGTAAAGGGGTTTTTCTTGCCATGATGCCCTCCTACCAACGATAATGCGCGAAAGCTTTGTTGGCTTCCGCCATCTTGTAGGTATCTTCTTTCTTTTTAAATGAAGAGCCTTTAGAATTTGCAGCATCCATAAGCTCGTAAGCCAGGCGCTCTATCATCGTGCGTTCGCTTCTTTTTCTCGCAAAGGAGATGATCCAGCGAATAGCCAAAGCTTGCTGGCGAGCTGGCCTGACCTCGATCGGAACCTGATAAGTTGCGCCGCCTACTCGACGAGACTTAACTTCCATCAAGGGCTTAACGTTATCTATGGCATCGTTGAAAACCTCGATACCTTTCTTCTCGCCGCCTTTATTGTCGATGAAATTTAAGGCGCCGTACATAATCTCGGTAGCGACGCTCTTTTTGCCGTCGAACATAAGCGAATTAATAAATTTTGTGATTACTTTGCTGTCATAAATCGGATCAGGCATAACTTCCCTAACGGGAGCTTTTCTTCTTCTCATTTTATTCCTTCAAATTTTAAAATTTTACTCAAACTCGGCAAAATCTAGTGCCGGTCTGTTTCGGCTAAACTATTTTTTAGGTCGTTTAGCACCGTATTTTGATCTTGCAACGGTTCGTTTCGCAACGCCTGCGGTATCGAGTGCACCGCGGACGATGTGGTATTTAACGCCCGGTAGGTCCTTTACACGACCGCCGCGAACTAGCACGATGGAGTGCTCTTGTAGATTGTGACCTTCACCGCCGATATAGCTGATGACTTCAAATCCGCTAGTAAGCCTTACTTTGGCAACTTTACGAAGCGCTGAGTTTGGCTTTTTAGGGGTCGTAGTATAGACCTTAGTACAAACTCCTCTTCGTTGAGGGCAATTCTTTAGCGCCGGAGACTTCGATTTCTCGGTAATCTTCTTGCGCTCTTTTCTGACCAATTGATTTATGGTTGGCACATCTTTCCTTTCACAAAAATTTATTCAAAAAGATTTGGATTATACTTTGTTTAAACTTACAGAAACGTAAATTTAACTAAATTTTAATCTCTAATCAGTACAAACTCTCCGCCGCCGCAGATCACTAAGCAGATCGCAGCGGAAAGATACAGATATACGATCTCCAGCTCAAATCCGCCCACGCCGGTAAGCGCGCTCAACGGGGTATGTAGGACATATATTATCATGAGCACGTTTGCGATCACAAGCAGAGCGCCTATGCGGCAAAATACACCTATGATTATCATCGCTGGCGCCAGCACCTCGCCTACGTATGCACCGTAAGCCACTAAATCCGGAATTCCTCTGGCTACCAGCATCGATTTTACGCCGTCTATGCCGTGAGTAAGTTTAAAAATTCCGTGCATTAAAAGACAAACTCCAAGCCCCAACCTGATAAATAACAGACCGAAATTTATGTTGATCATATTCATGTTTCATCCTTTAAATTTAGGGCTTTTTGCCCTAAATTATTTTTTAAGTTTAACTTCCTTATCTTTATACAGACCGGTTCCGACCGGAATTATACGACCTAAAATTACGTTTTCTTTCAAGTCCTCTAATCGGTCAAATTTACCCGCGATACTAGCCTCGGTTAGAACCTTCGTAGTCTCTTGGAAGGATGCCGCCGAAATGACGCTGTCGCTTCCGACGGCCGCACGAGTTACGCCCAGTAGCACGGACTCCGCGATCGCAGGCTCACCACCAATTTTCATAATGCGCTCGTTTTCTTCTCTAAATCTGCGGCGGCTAATGAGATCACCGACGATTAGCTGAGTATCGCCGCTATCGACGATTCGAACCTGGCGGAGCATCTGAGATACGATAATCTCGATATGCTTGTCGCTGATGACGACGCCTTGAGAGCGGTAAACCTGTTGAATCTCGCTTATCAGATAGTAATGCAGCGCCTTTTCGCCTAAAATTCTAAGCACGTCGTGCGAGCTGATAACTCCGTCGGTAAGCTTCTCGCCCGCGTGGACGAACTCGCCGTTTCGCACCTGGATCTGGCGACTTTTATCGATTAGATACTCGGCGCTCGTTCCGTCCTCTCCCTCGATTATGATGCGCTCTTTTGCACGTAGCGCCTTATCGAAGCGGACGGTTCCGTCGATGTCTGCGATAATCGCGGTATTTTTTGGACGGCGCGCCTCAAATAGCTCCGATACGCGCGGCAAACCGCCGGTGATATCTTTTGATTTCGCAGCAGCCTTCGGCGTCCTAGCCAAGATATCCGCCATAGCGACTTTATCTCCCTTGTTCGTAAATATGGCGGTCTTCGGCCCTAGGTTATATTTGATAGGCTCTCCCTTGCTAGGAGTAACGACGATGGCCGGTTTAACGCCTTGAGGTAGGTACTCGTTGATAACTAAACGGCTCTGGCCGGTAGTCTCGTCATATTGCTCCGTAGCGGTATATCCAGGCTCGATATCCTCAAAGCTGATCTTACCCTCACACTCTGCTGCTACCGGGATAGAATACGGATCCCACTCGGCGATAATCAATCGATCGTCTTTTTTAGGCTTAGCGATAAGATCTTCGCTTTTTACGACGCTATTATCATCATAGGTAATGACCGATTCGCGCGGTATATAGTGACGGATCGCCTCTCTGCCGTTTTCATCGGAGATGACTACGTACATACCCTTCTCGCTTACGACATGACCTTTTTTGATATCTCTTAACCTCTCTAAATAATCGCCCTTTAGGATGAAATACTTAAGCGTACCATTTGCTCCCGCTTTGATTTTTTGGGTTACCGGCTCGCCGTCTTTGACGCGAAGTTCGCTAGCAAACGGAATTCGAGTAGGGATATTCCAGTCTTCTTTTATAACCTCTACTAAACTATCATTTTCTCCAACGGTTTCGCCGTCTTTGAAAACGATGTAGAATTTTCCCTCAACTTTACCGCTTACACCTGCAAGTTCGGTAGGCTTGGCTAGATCGTGGCGTCGGATGGTATATTTAAATTCTTCCTTCTTGCCCTTTAGTGTAATATTCACATCATCATGAGTTATATCGATGCTTACCTTGCCGGTAATTGGAGCTTTGATCTTTGGCTCTACCAAAAGCACCGCAGCGTTTCTGCGGTTCATCACAATATTTTTGCCGCCGTTTTCATAGGTCTTGACATTGTAATATCTGATAAAGCCCTCTTTATCGGCGATTACTTGGCGATCTTGCTGCTCGGTAGATGCGGTACCGCCGGCGTGGAAGGTTCGTAGCGTAAGCTGCGTGCCCGGCTCGCCGATTGATTGCGCAGAGATGATACCGACCGCTTCACCCGGTTTTACCAGTTTGCCCTCGCCTAAATTTACGCCGTAGCACTTCGCGCAAACCCCCTTTTCAGCCTTGCATGTAATAGGCGTGCGGATGCTTACGGATTTGATGCCGGCATCGACTATGGTACGCACCTCGTTAACGCCTAGAAGCGTGCCTTCGGTAAATAAAATTTCATTCGACACCGGATCAATCACATCCGAGCTTAGCACCCTACCCATAATCCTATCGGCTAGGCTTTCTATTTGCGTTCCGTTCTCTACAATCTCAGTAACCTCGATACCCTCGTGCGTACCGCAATCGTGCATCGTAACCCTGACATTTTGCGCGACATCGATCAGCTTTCGCGTCAGATAGCCCGCGTTTGCGGTTTTAAGCGCCGTATCGGCAAGACCTTTACGCGCGCCGTGGGTCGAGATGAAGTACTCGTTTACGTTCAGACCCTCTCTAAAATTTGAAGTAATCGGCGTCTCGATGATCGAGCCGTCCGGCTTACTCATCAGACCCCTCATGCCAGCTAGCTGCTTGATCTGCTCCGCACTACCTCGCGCGCCGCTATCGGCCATCATATAAATAGAATTAAAGCCGTCCTTATCCTTCTCCATCATCTTCATCATCTCATCGGCTAGCTTCTTACTAGTGCTGGTCCAGATGTCGATCGTTTTATTATAGCGCTCGCCGTCGGTTAGTAAGCCCGCGCCGTATTGGTTCTGAACCTCTCGCACCTGCTTTTTAGCCTCTTCTACAAGACCCGTTTTAGACTTCGGCACGATGATATCCGAAACGGAAATCGAAACGCCCGCTTTAGTAGCGGATTCAAAGCCTAAGTTCTTAAGATTATCCAAAAATTCCGCGCTTATCTCAAGGCCGCCGTTTTTATAGACGTAATCGACAAGCTCGGCGATATCCTTTTTCTTCATAATCTTATTCCAAAGATGATCCGGAATAAAGCTAGGCAGGATCGATTTGATGATCAAGCGGCCCGCGGTCGTAAAGATAATGCGGCGATCGATCATCGTTTTGATCTTAGCGTGGATGTCTAGGGCGTTTGCTTCTACGGCGAGCATGACCTCGTCGACGTTTGCAAAAATTTTATTCGTTCCTTTTGCACCCGGCTTTTCGAGGCTTAAATAATAAATTCCTAAAACCATATCCTGGCTAGGTACCGCGACGGGCTTTCCACTCGCAGGAAGCAAGATATTCATCGAGCTAAGCATTAAAATTTTACATTCCGCGATCGCTTCTTGGCTGAGCGGCACGTGCACCGCCATCTGATCGCCGTCAAAGTCCGCGTTGAATGCGGCGCAAACTAGTGGATGCAGTCTGATCGCCTTACCCTCGACGAGCACCGGATGAAACGCCTGAATAGACATCTTATGAAGCGTCGGCGCGCGGTTTAGCATAACCGGGTGATCCTTTACGACCTCCTCCAAGCACTCCCAAACTTCATTGATCCTATTTTCAATCATCTTTTTGGCCTGCTTAACGGTCGTTGCATAGCCCTTCTCTTGCAGGCGAGCGATTAGATGTGGCTTGAATAACTCAAGCGCCATCGTCTTAGGCAGACCGCACTGATCCATACGTAAATTTGGACCCACAACGATGACGGAGCGACCCGAAAAATCCACGCGCTTGCCGAGCAAATTTTGTCGGAAGCGGCCCTGCTTACCCTTAATGATCTCGCTTAGAGATTTAAGCGGTCGCTTATTGGCGCCTTTTACGGCATTGGCGCGACGTCCATTGTCAAAAAGCGCGTCCACTGCCTCTTGAAGCATTCGTTTTTCGTTGCGGATGATGATCTCGGGTGCATCGAGCTCCATCAGCCTTTTAAGTCTAGAATTTCGATTTATGACGCGGCGGTATAGATCGTTTACGTCCGAAACCGCAAATTTACCGCCCTCAAGGCTTACAAGCGGGCGTAGATCGGCAGGCAGTACGGGCAGATTTGTAATCATCATCCACTCGGGCTTATTACCGGAATTTAAAAAGCTCTCGACGATCTTTAGACGCTTGACGATAGTTTTTTTCTTCGCTTCGGAGTTCGTATTTTCCATCTCCTGCTTAAGCGTGGATAAAATTTCGACCAAATCAAGCTCAGCTAGCATATCGCGGATCACCTGACCGCCCATTTTAGCGACGAAGCCCGTCTGCGAAAAGCGCTCTTTTAGGCTCTGATACTGCTCTTCGTTTAAAACATCGTATTTCTCGACCTTTTTGGAATTTTCGTTGTCGTAAAATGCCTCGCCTGCACTTTCTACGATATACGCCTCGTAGTAAAGCACGCGCTCAAGATCTTTCATCTTGATATTTAGAAGCGTACCGATGCGGCTAGGCAAGGAATTTACGTACCAAATATGCGCTACCGGCGTTACCAACTCGATATGCCCCATTCTAGTGCGGCGAACCTTCGAGCTCGTGATCTCGACGCCGCACTTTTCGCACTTCCAGCCTTTGTAGCGCATCTTTTTATATTTGCCGCAGATGCACTCATAATCCCTTACGGGACCGAAAATTTTAGCGCAAAAAAGTCCGTCGCGCTCCGGCTTAAGCGTACGGTAGTTAATAGTCTCAGGCTTTTTGACCTCGCCGTGGCTCCAGGCTTTGATCTGCTCGGGACTGGCGAGCCTGATTGCAAACGCGTCGAAGTCGTGAACCCTAGCGTCCTCTTTTATTTCTATTCTTTCTAAATTTGAATTATCGCTCATTTGTTCTCTCCATTCTCGTAAATTTCAACGTCTAGAGCAAGCGATTTAAGCTCGTTTGTTAAAACAAAAAATGTCTCAGGAATTCCTGTAGACGGAACGTTTTCGCCTTTTGTCAGCGCCTTATACGCAGCCAAGCGTCCGTCTACGTCGTCAGATTTAATCGTTAGCATTTCGCGAAGCGTGTATGCCGCGCCGTATGCTTCCAGAGCCCAAACTTCCATCTCTCCGAATCTCTGACCGCCGAATAGCGCCTTGCCGCCGACCGGCTGCTGCGTAACTAGGCTGTAAGGACCGGTACTTCTTGCGTGAACCTTCTCATCGACTAGATGGTGCAGCTTGAGATAATACATGCAGCCCACGTTTACGCGCTCTTTGATCTTTTCGCCAGTGCGACCGTCGTAAAGCTCGGTCTTGCCGTCTTGATCAATGCCTGCCATCTCAAATAGCTTTTTGAAATCCTCCGGCACGATGCCCTCGAATATCGGAGCGGAAAATCTCACCCCTTTCGCCCAATCTCTAGCGTATTTCAAAAGATCTTCGTCGCTGATCTTCTCAAGCGTCTTTTTAGCCTGCATTAGCTTAGAAACGCCCGCGATCTCAATCATTTTGGCGCGAAGGGTTTTTATCCATTCGCCTGTTTTATCCTCTAAAATTTTAGCGATCTGCTCTCCTAAGCGCCAGCCCACAAGACCTAAGTGGCTCTCCATTATCTGACCGATATTCATACGGCTTGGAACGCCAAGAGGATTTAGTACGATATCCACGCGCTGCCCGCTAGGAAGATACGGCATATCGACCTCAGGGACGATGTTTGAGACGATACCCTTGTTTCCGTGGCGACCCGCCATCTTATCGCCCACTTTTAGCTTGCGCTTGGTCGCGATATAGACCTTTACGAGCTTAACGACGCCGCTTGGCAAGATATCGTCTTTTTCTAAAATTTCTATCTTTTCGTCATGCTCCTCTTTGAGCTTGCGCTTCTCGTTTTGGAAGTGGTTTTTTAGCTCCTCGTATTCCTTCTGAACAGCTTTAGAATAAGCCTTGACGAAGGAATTTAATGTAAAGCGGTTGGAGCTTTCAAGCTCCTCTTTTTTAACCTTATCGCCCTTTTTATAATCTTTCTTATTTAGGCTTTGATCGCTTTGCAAAGCGCTTTTAGAAAGTAGTGCCACTACCTTTAGCATCTCCTCGCGATCGAGCATCAAAAGCCTGTCGTGATGTTCCCTTTCGAGCTCGGTTTTTTCATCCTCATAGGCTTTGTTAGTGCGCGGATCCTTCTCGTAGCCCTTTTTAGTAAAAATTTTAACATCGATTACCACGCCTTCCATCGAAGCGGTAGCGTAGAGAGATTTATTTACCACATGCCCCGCCTTCTCGCCAAAAATTGCGCGCAAAAGCCTCTCCTCTGGGGTCGGCTTAACCTCGCCCTTCGGAGTTACCTTGCCTACTAGGATCATGCCCGGTTTGACGTGAGTGCCGATCTTTACGATACCGCTATCATCGAGGTGAGTAAGCTCCTCCTCTTTGATATTAGGGATGTCGCGCGTGATCTCCTCCACGCCGTCTTTAAGCTCTCTAGCCTCGATCTCCTTTTCATAAACATGCACGCTGGTGTATTCATCAGCACGAATCATCTTTTCGCTCATGACGACGGCATCCTCGTAATTGTAACCGTGCCACGGCATAAAGGCTATAAGGGCGTTTTTGCCGATCGCAAGCTCGCCGCCGTCCATGCTAGGACCGTCGGCTATGATTTGACCTGTCTTTATCACGTCGCCTTTTCGCACGATCGGGCGCTGTGAAAAGGTAGTGTTTTGGTTGGTGCGTAAATTTTTCTCCATCAAATAGTGATCGATAAACGGCCCCTTCTCGTCTTCGCCCAAAATGAATATGTTTTTATTATCAACCTTTTCTACGACGCCGTCGCGTTTAGCCTTGATCGCTTCCCACGAATCGCGCGCGATGATCGCCTCCATGCCCGTTCCGACGATAGGAGCGGTGGAGTGCAGAAGCGGCACGGCTTGGCGCTGCATGTTCGAGCCCATAAGCGCGCGGTTAGCATCGTCGTGCTCCAAAAACGGAATCAACGACGCCGCTACGCCTGCGACCATACCCGAGCAAAGGTCTATCAGCGAAATATCCTCGCGCTTAGCCATGATGTTTTCGCCATCTTTTCTGACCTCCAAAAGCTCCTCTACGATATTGCCCTCTTCATCCAATTTAGCGGACGCAGGAGCGATTACAAGCCCCTCTTCCTGCGTAGCGGTAAGATAGACGATCTCGTCGGTTACCTTGCCGTCTACGACTCTTTTATACGGAGCTTCGACGAAGCCTAGATCATTTACCTTCGCATAGGTAGCTAGGGTATTGATCAGACCGATATTTTGACCCTCCGGAGTTTCGATAGGACAAATTCTACCGTAATGCGTAGGATGGACGTCGCGCACCTCAAAGCCGGCGCGCTCTTTAACTAAACCACCCTCGCCCAGCGCAGATAGACGGCGCTTATGCGTAACCTCGCTAAGCGGGTTAGTCTGATCCATAAACTGGCTTAGCTGGCCACCGGTGAAAAATTCCATAAGCGTAGTGGTAATGATTTTAGGGTTTACGAAATCATACGGCATAAGCTCGTCTAAATTTCCGCTAATACCGGTAAATTTATCCTTGATCGCCTTTTGAACCTTGATAAATCCAAGGTGCATCTCGTTTGCCAAAAGCTCGCCGATCGAGCGGATGCGGCGATTGCCGAGATTATCGCGATCGTCGATGAAGCC
>CAUQZM010000015.1:0-39754 GCA_963522765.1 uncultured Campylobacter sp.
TCATCGGCGGCATCATGCTGCTGCTTTTCGGTATCATCGCTAGCGTGGGCATGGAGACCCTGATCAAAAATGGCGTGGATCTGGCCGAGCCGCGCAATATGATCATCGTCGCGCTCATCTTTGTCTGCGCGATCGGCGGCATGGTGCTGGACCTTGGCGCTATGAGCTTTAGCGGCGTAGGACTTGGCGCGCTCATCGGCATAACGCTAAATTTGGTGCTGCCAAAGACCAAGCATTTTGACGGCTACTAAGTAAAATTTGCGCGGAGCATGAGTAGTTTCGCGCGATTGCGGGTAAATTTGAGCTGAGGCTTTGCTGTCAAATTTGCCCGCAGCTTTCGCCGCTAAATTTACTGCACCTAAATTTTAAAATTTCCCCGCAAGCGCTTTTAAATTTCTAACGTTTTAAACTAGCAAGATATATAATTGCTTTATGAAAAAGGCGAATAATTTAAGCAAATTTGATAAAAAGGCGCTAAGGCTTCTCTTTGCGGTACTTTTCGTGCCGATGTTCGTCTCGCTCGTTTTTATCTATGAGCTATCGGTGTATGATAGCTCGCGCGAGCTGTCCGCGGACGCGCAAAAGATCGGCCGCAGCGATTATTACAACATCGGCGGCAAAATTTACCTACGCTCTTGGAATCTCGCTCCCTACGAGCTAGAGGGCGGCGCGGACGCGGCGAGCTTTCGCGCGCTTGATACCGGCAGATACTCCTACGCAAACGTCGGCATGGACGCTAGTAGCGTATTTTGTGGCGCTCGCAAGATGACGGGGCTGGATCCCGCTCGCACGCAAAAAATCGGCTCTCGCTACTACAGCGACGGGCGCGTGAGCTACTTCTGCTCGGACGTCACGCAGCGTACGGGCGGCGCGATAAGCTACATTTACAAGGTATTTTTCCATGCGTTCGGGCTCTCTAAATGGCCGCAGGAGTACAACTATCCATACGCTAGACTCGATACTAGCGCGCCCATCTCGCCTCTGACCGAGAGCCCTTACGTCGCCACGGACGGCGAGCGGGTATTTTACGAGGGCAAAATTTTAGCGGGTGCGGACGCAAAAAATCTAAAACAGATAAGGCTAAAAATCATACACGAAGACGGCCCTAGCTCGCCCGTGCACTTTCGCCCGGTAGATCGGTGGCTGAGCGACGGACGTAGCGTCTATGCGGACGGCGAGAGGCTAAATTTCACGTCTAGCGAGCAGATGTATCTCGTGGAGCCAAACGCCGGCATAGAGTTTCTGTACGATCCAAAGGCGGGCGCGGTGCTGATGAACGGCGAGAGATTTGAGCCTGCAAACGAGCCCTATACGCCGCTAAATTTTCAAGGCGGACATCAGGAATACATGCTGTTTGCGAGCAAAAACGGCATATTTTATCTAAGCAAGGATAAAATTTTAAATCGCCCGCGCAGCAGTGGCGCCGAGGGTCAGCTCAAGGACGCGTTTTGGTACGTTTATTATAAATTCGGCGCAGACGGCAGCCGGCTAAGCGCGCTAAAAAGGGCGGGCGACAATCCGTTTAAAGGCGCCGTGCGGCAGATCTCGGAAAGGCTGTTTAAGGACGACGCGGGATTTTATTATCTAAATTTCTACTCGCATAGCATCTACGTCACGGGTCGCAGCGGCAGGCATCTGGATAAGCGGACGAATTTCATCGAGCTGCGAAAGATCACGCTGGATGTGCATGATGATGAGGTTATGGCGCAGATCGCAGACGAGGCGGCGCGAAACCCAGAGATGTCGCAGTCCATCTTTACCGCGCAGGACGTGGAGTATGAAAATGGCGCGGCCTTTTATATGTATTGTCTCGCGGCGGTTTTGGTGCTTGGAGCTTGGGTTTATAGCTATTTTAGAAAGCGCAGCTTGCGACGCGGCTAAATTTGGCGGTGCGGCGGAAGGTAAATTTAGAGCGAGACAAAAGTACCGACGTCGTGTTATCCAGCACACCCTTGGCTACAGAAGGTAAATTTTAAGAGAGACGGCACGGCGGAGCGGTAAATTTAAGATAGTATCGCGGTTGCCAGCGCGGCAATGCGGCAAATTATTGGCGCTGCGATTAGCCAATCTTTCCCGCACGTTTACACATATAATGCAATGCGGCAAATTTATGGGTGCTGCGATTGCGAGTACGGCAGTATGGCGGCGGGATGCGGTTGAATGTGTTGTCAAGCTTGGCGGTGTCGAGTTGCCGGTTTGTCGGTGCGCAGTAAGTTAGCTAGATGGCGTGAGACGGAATGATAGCAAGCCGAAACGATAGCGCTTTTGCGCCGTTAAATCACGCTACCTAGTTTTAGTCGGAATTTTGAAAATTGTGCGGATAAAGTTTTGGCTAAGATTTGCAAAACACCGCAAATACGGCGTTTCTTTTATACTGCCTTTGCCGCTTATCTAAATTTAAGGGGTAAAAATATAAACTTCAAATATTCATAGCCTGGAAAAATAGAATTTCTGACGCTGTGTAAATCTACTCCGCTGGAGTTTGAAAAGTCTGTTAGAGAGGCTTATAATAGCGGTATTAAGGTGTAAATTTACTCTACTGGAGTTTGAAAAAGAACTTTCAAAAACAAAGCGAGAAGTATTGCCTCTGTGTAAATTTACTCTACTGGAGTTTGAAAAAAGCGGTCACGGCGTAGGCAAGAGCACCTCGCTTGGTGTAAATTTCTTCCACTAGAGTTTGAAAAAAATCAAAAAGCCCACCTTGCCTATCGGATTTTTGTGTAAATCTACTCTACTGGAGTTTGAAACCGCCACTTGCCATTTCCGAACAAAGAGGTAGAGCATGTAAATCTACTCCACTGGAGTTTGAAACAATTGCATAAGCCCTATATCTACGCTATAACCTTTGGATGTAAATCTACTCCACTGGAGGTTGAAATAAAGCTCTTTTTGCGCCCGCGCAGAAAAGGTATAGGGTAAATTCTCTCCGCTGGAGTTTGAAACCTACGAACTTCAAACTTTAAGCATCTCAAAATTGGCGCTTCAAGCGCTACTGCATTTTACTATGCCTTGATTTGTGCTCCGCCTTATAAAATTTAGGCTAAAAAATACATTATTGACAGCTCTGGATTAACACTTTATGTGGTTTTTAGTTCGTCATGCGCTCAAGATTGATCCATCGAAACCAAAGCCCGGCTATCTAATGAATTTTAAATTTGCCAG
Organism: uncultured Campylobacter sp.; assembly: GCA_963522765.1. GTDB lineage: Bacteria > Campylobacterota > Campylobacteria > Campylobacterales > Campylobacteraceae > Campylobacter_B. Next base: position 3,163 of record CAUQZM010000015.1, read on the forward strand.
GCGTTTTAAGAGTAAATTATATCGGTGTTTTGCTCTAGCTCTCGATATAGGTTTTTAGTTTGCGGCCGATTTTTGGGTGTTTTAGCTTTTTGATCGCCGAGCTTTCGATCTGGCGGACGCGCTCGCGGGTGATATTGAGCTCCTTGCCGATCTCTTCAAGCGTGCGGTCGCTCTCGTCGTCAAGCAGTCCGAATCGCATGCGGATCACCGTGCGCTCTCGGTCGTTGAGCTGTTCTAAGATATCGTCGATCTGCTCTTTAAGATCGGATTTTAAAATTTGCTCGATCGGCGAAACCGAGCTTTTGTCCTCGACAAAATCGCCGAATTTACCGTCATCCTCGTTTCCGATCGGCGCTTCTAGGCTGATCGGCTCCTTTGTGATTTTGATGACCTGCTTTACCTTATCGACGCTAAGGCCTACCTCTTGTGCGATGACGTTGATATCGGGCTCCTTGCCGCCTTCTTGCATATATTTGCGCGTGATTTTATTAATTCGATTTATCGTCTCGATCATATGGATCGGGATGCGGATCGTGCGCGCTTGATCGGCGATGGCGCGGCTGATCGCCTGGCGGATCCACCACGTCGCGTATGTCGAAAATTTATAGCCGCGCTTGTATTCAAATTTATCCACAGCCTTCATAAGTCCGATGTTGCCCTCCTGGATGAGGTCTAAAAACGGCAGCCCGCGGTTCGTGTAGCGCTTGGCGATGGAGACGACCAGGCGCAGGTTGGACTTCGCCATGCGCGCCTTTGCGTTATCGCTGATGCGCTTGCCGCGCTTAATTTGCTCTAAAATTTCTTTCAGCCGCTCGGGCTCGAGATTAAAGCTTTTTTTGCTCGCCTCTTTTGTCAAAAAGAGCTTTTTTATATCGACATAGGTCGAGACCATCGTAGCTTCCGGCACGCGCGCGATGATGTCGTCTTTGCTAAGCCTTGTGATCTCTTTTAGGATTTTTTTATGATTTTCGCGCAGTTCGGCGCTAAACATCGGCAGCTTGTATTCTAGGCGCTTGAGCTCTTTTTCGAAGCCCTCGTCGCTTTTTAGCGCGGTCTCCATCGATTTTACGATCTCGGTGATGAGCTTGCTAGTTGGGCCCAGATCCATGAGCTTTTCTTTTAAAATTTTCTTTTTAAACGCCAGGTTCAGCTTCGATAAAATTCCCTTGCTCTGCTTAATCGCCTCGGCGTTTTTCTCGGCAAATTTCATCCAATCCTTTTTGGCTTTTTCAAGAGCTTTGAAGCTTTCGATGACTTTTAGAGCACGCTTATCGTTCTTTTTGGATCGCCTTTGCTTCGCCTCGTCCGCGCTCTCCTCATCCTCCTCGTCGTCGTAATCATCCTCCGACAGCTCCTCTTCGTCCTCCTCTTCACCCTCTTCGTCGCTGTCGTCAAAGCTCTTGAAAAGCTCCTTGACGCGGCGTTCACGGTTGATTAGCGGCTCTTTATAGTCTAAAATGAAGTCTATTAAGTACGGCACCGAGCAAAACGCGTCGATGATGATGTCCTCGCCGAGCTCGATTTTTTTGCTGATCTCGATCTCTTCTTCTTTGGTTAGCAGCGGGATCTGTCCCATTTCGCGCAGATACATCCGCACCGGGCTGTCCGAACGGCTCCACTCCAAAAGCTCGACGTCGCTAGATAGGTCAAATTCCTCGTCCCAGCCCTCGTCCAGTAGCTTTTTTTGCGTGGCTTCTTTGAGTTTCGCGTCCTCTAAATTTTTGATTTTGGAGATTTCTGCGGCGGAGATCAGCTCGACGTCAAATTTTTTCGTAAGCGCTTCGACCTTCTTAACGGCCGTCGCGGTGGGGGCTTTGTCGAAAAATTTTATCAGTCTTTCGTAGGTGATGTAGCTTTTCTGATTATCGTCGAAAAATTGCTCGATGGGGCTTAAGGCGTCTTTTGGGCTCGCCATAAAATCTCCTTGTGTCGTTGTGTATTTGGTTTTGGAAAATCGGATTATACCGAAACGCTCTTTATTTTTGCTTATATACGGCACGAACCATCTAAATTTAATGATTTTTCAAATTCTAGAAATTAGGTTAAATTTTAAAATTTAGGTTATATTTTTAGCTAAATTTAAGACTGCTCGCTAAAATTCCGCGTTCGCAAGACGAAAATTAGCGCGCCGAAATTCCGCTTCCTTTACGTCGCCGCTTTAAAATTTAGCGCCTCCGCACTTCCTATCTCTGCGCTCTTGCGTTTAAATTTAGCCCTAAATTTCAAGCGAGGAATTTCGTCCTCATATTCGGAGCGATTGAGCGGATTTTAATAAATTTGTCGGTAAAATCGCGCATCTATTTTAAAATTTAAGGCGGAAATATGGCAAAAGTATGGAAATTTGGCGATGATATCGACACCGACATTATTATCGCGGCGCGCTACCTAAATACCTCCGACGCGGCGGTGCTTGCGACGCACATCATGGAGGATGCGGACAGGGATTTTTCGTCCAAAATAGCTCGCGGCGACATCATCGTAGCGGGGAAAAATTTTGGCTGCGGCAGCTCGCGCGAGCACGCTCCGATGGCGCTTAAAGCCGCCGGAATTTCATGCGTGATCGCAAAAAACTTCGCTAGGATTTTTTATCGAAACAGCTTCAACACGGGTTTTTTGATCCTCGAATGCGACGATACGGATAAGATCGCGCAGGGCGACGAGCTTAGCATCGATCTAAAGGGCGGCGTAATTAAAAATTTAACTCAAAACACTGAGTATAAATTTGGCGCAATCCCCGAGTTTATGCAAAAGCTTCTCGACGCGGGTGGAGCGATAAATTACGCAAAAACAAAGATAAACTTGTAAGGAATTTGGATGAAAAAATACGACGTATGCGTGATAAAAGGCGACGGAATCGGCCCTGAGATCATCGAAGAAGCGATCAAGGTGCTGGATGCCGTAAGCCATAAATTTAATTTTGAGCTAAATTTTGACTACCGCTTGATGGGCGGCGCAGCAATCGACATTATGGGCGTTCCGCTTCCGGATGAAACGTTAAATGCCGCTAAATCAAGCGACGCGGTGCTTTTCGGTGCGATCGGCGGCGCTAAATGGGACGGCTTGCCGCGCGAACTGCGCCCCGAAAGCGGGCTGCTAAAAATTCGCAAAGAGCTTGGAGCGTTTGCAAATTTGCGTCCTGCAATGATTTTTGATGAGCTGATAAACGCTTCGACGCTAAAGCCAGAGATCATCAAAGGCGTCGATATAATGGTGGTGCGCGAGCTTACGGGCGGGATTTATTTTGGGCAGCCGCGCGTTAAAAACGAAAAGGACGCGCTAAATACGATGTGTTACAACATCTCTGAGATCGAGCGCGTGGCTAAGGTCGCGTTTGAGGCCGCACTTTTGCGAAATAAAAAGATAACGCTCGTGGATAAGGCCAACGTGCTTGAAACAAGCCAGCTGTGGCGCGAGGTCGTAAGCGAGCTAGCGAAAAATTACGCGGGGATAAATTTGGAGTTTATGTACGTCGATAACGCCGCGATGCAGCTAGTGCGGTCGCCAGCGCAGTTCGACGTGATTTTGACCGAGAATTTATTCGGCGATATTTTAAGCGACGAAGCGAGTATGATCTGCGGCTCTATCGGGTTGCTTCCGAGTGCGAGTATCGGCGGCAAGGTAGGAATTTACGAGCCGATCCACGGCAGTGCGCCCGACATCGCGGGGCAGGGGATCGCAAACCCGATCGCTACGATCTTAAGTGCGGCTATGATGCTAAAATACGCATTCGGCGAAAATGAGGCCGCAGCGGCGATCGAAAGCGCCGTACGCGCCGTGCTTCGCGATGGATACCGCACCAAGGATATCGCGCAGTACGATGCCAAAGAAATTTGCTCGACTGCAGAGATCGGCTCGATCATCGCAGATTACGCAAGTAAGGCTTAGGAGCTAGCTTTGAATGGCGCACTAGCATACACTATGGAGCTTGAGAAAAAAGGCGATATCTACGGCGCGATGCGGATTTGCCGCGGTATTTTACGTGATAATCCGCAAGATGGCGATGCGGCGGTGCTTTTTGCGCGGCTAAATTTAAATCATCGAGTAAGCTCGGGCGTTAATATGGCGATGTTAGAGCGCTTTTTAAGCGTCGATGCGAGTAAACAAGCAGAATTTAAGAGGTGGCTAATTGATGTATGAAAATGAACTGGAAGATATCATCGAAGCAGTAAATGAGATGAAAGCGCAAAAGCGCGCGCAAGATTTGACGGCGCAGCAAGAGGGGGCTGTGAATGCAAACAGCGCTGAAGTAGAAGCGCAGGCTTCGCAGTATGCTTTAAGCCCCGCTTCTTTTGCGCCAGATCCTATTGCACCTGATGCCTTAAATTCCGTATCTGCACCAGATATCGCTTCACCAAACGCGCAAAATTTCACTTCCTTAGATACCAAAAATTCCACTTCGCGCTTTGTTTCATCGGACGCTTTAAATTTCACTCTAGATCGTTCAAATGCCATGGCACGCAGGAACTCTGCACCTAGCAGCACGGAATTTGCAGCGGACGCTACTTTAAAAAAATCTGCCGTAAAAGATGAAAATTTTACTTTTTCCAGCGAGGAGAATTTTAAAAATTCTGATCTCGCAGGTGGTGAAAATTCCGCGGCCTCCGTCTCTTTGGGCGGAGAAAATTTTATAAATTCCACTTCTACAAGTGGCAAAGATTCCGCAAATTCAACCTTTGCAAACGATGGAATTTTAAAAAGCTCCGTCGCGAAATTTGACGAAAGCTTTCGTGATTTATCAGGCATCGCAGGTGAAATTTACGATAGTTTAGGCAGCGATATGAGTGGGTTTGTTTCGCCGCAAAGCAGGGACGCAAGCATACTGCAAAGCTCTACCGAAAGTAAAGATTTTGAATTAGCGCTAAATTCTACGGATGACGACTCCCAAAGTGAGCAAGATTTGACGCCTCGTATTTTAGGCGCGCATTTTAAGGAGCTTCGCAATGACGATTTTGGGCCTGGCTCTAATTTCAAAGAAAGCGAAGCTGACGATTATTTCGGTACGGTGCATTCTAAAAAGAAAGATTTTTCGTCGCTTCAAGCTCAAAATTCTACCGCGTTAGAGATCCGCAATGCTGCCGTGCAGCAGCAAAATTTCGTTTCGCAGCCGCAGAATTTTACGACGTCTGGGGTGCGAGGTGATGAGCTCGCTACGCTGCAGCTTCGTAATTCTGCCGCGCAGGATATGCAAGCTGGAAGTTTTGCTTCTTCTGGTGCTCAAAATTCCACCCTGCGCCAGCCCGAGGAAGCGGGACATCTCGGGGCCGCGAGACAACTTCAAGCGGGCGACAAATCAAAATATCTCGCAAATGCAGATTTTAAAATTTCAAGCGAAGCAGAGTTTTTGAGCGCGATAAAAGAGCGAATTTTAGTGCTTTTTGAGGGGCTGAATGCTTTTGATCGGGGTGATTTGAACGCGCGCGTGGAGCTAAATTTAAAATTTATGGAATTTTTGCTTGCAAGTATCGAAAACCGACTTGAAAATCTACCAAAATAACGATTTCATCGCGCTTTTAGATTATCTTAAAAAATTTAGCTCACGCATCTATCTGGTGGGCGGCTGCGTGCGCGATCATTTTTTGGGGCGGGCGAGCGCTGATGTGGATGTGGAGCTTTACGATGTGGGTTCGCGCCGTTTTGAACAAATTATGCAAGACTTCGGCGCACAGGGCGTCGGCAAAAGCTATTTCGTCTATAAATATAAAAATTTCGATGTTTCGCTTCCGCGCACCGAAAGCAAGACGGGCGTCGGGCACAAGGGCTTTAGCGTCGCTTTGGCTACGGACGAACATGAGGCTAGCAGGCGGCGCGATTTTACGATCAATGCGATGATGATAGACGCTATAAGTGGTAAAGTACTCGATTTTTACGGCGGGCTTGCGGATTTGCATGCGAGGATTTTGCGAGTGGTTGATCCGCACACTTTCGTGGAGGATAGCTTGCGCGTATATCGCGCGGTACAGTTTGCCGCAAGATTTGAGCTTCACGCCGAGCCGCGCACCTTAGAGCTTATGCGTAGTATCGACGTTAGCGATCTTAGTTGCGAGCGCGTTAAAGCAGAGCTGATTAAATTTTTCTGTGCACCTGCACACCGATATGGGATGATGCTAATGCAAGTGCTGGGGCTTTATGAGCGGGTTTTTGGATTGCGGATTGATCCGCTAGTGCATGAGCGACTGATGCAATTCATAGAGCGCGGCGAATCTTTCGTAAGAAATGAAATGTTTTTTTTATACGCGTTTTTGAATTTTTTAGGATTAGATAAAAATAAGATTTTAAAGAATTTAGGGCTAAATTCTCTTTATAAAAGGCTACTTAGCGAGCCGTTTTTTAAGCGGGTAAGCGACGAGCGGCTATGTAAAATCGCTCTAAAAATGCCGCTTAAGCAGTGGCTCGGGCTGTATTGTAAAAGTAGGGTGCAAGCATCAAAGCGGCTTGGGATTTGGGATAAGAAATTTAAAAGCTTGGTTTGCGCCGCGGATGTCGCTCGCAATCTGCGCGGCGCTGCGATCGGCAAGGAGATCGAGAGGCTGCAAGAAGCGGAGATTAGGGCGTTTGTAGCGGCTTTAAAAGCGTAAATTTAGAGAGATTTTTGTAAAATCGCCGTTTTATTTAGGAGCTAGTTTTATGAAAAAATTCTATCGTCGCGACGAAATTTACGCGTTTTGCAAGAATGCTGCGTATTTGCAAAAGCGCGCTTTTTGCTTTGATCGCAGGCAAAATCTCGTGATTTTTGCTGCACGAAATTTTATCTTTTTTGGCGAGCGAAATTTAAATTTTTGCGGCGTAAAATTTCATAGCGAAATGCTTAGCTCGGTAGAATTTTATGACGCGGAATTCTACCTATTAAAATTTCATCCGTCGTGCCGCCACACCGAGAAAATCCACGAGGCAAAGTTTTATGGATCGAGCGAATTCCGCAGATCGCATCACTGCGGCGAGAAATTATATGAGCCGTGCAGCAACGATGCGGAATTTCACGGCTTGCATTACAGCGAGATGAAATTTTGCGGATTAGGACATCTTGGCACAAAATCTCACAGCCTGCGTCGTATTAAACGTATTAAAGCAAAATTTAGCGAGCCGTATCGGGCGTCCTGTACTATGGAAGTAGCTGTCGCACCGCACCGCATAAAAACAAAAGAGACGTATCGTTGTGAGGAGAGATCTGACATCCTGCAGTGTCGCAAAATCATGGACCTAAATTTTACTTCGCAGAATTTCAAATTGCGGAATTTTGCCCATTCAAATTTGCAAGGCTTTACCGCGCAAAATTCCAAGCCGCGTAATTTGGCTTTGCAAAATTCTAAATCTCAAAACTTTGCCTTGTGGAATTTTAAATCACAGAATTTCGCCCGTGCAAAATCGGCGGTTTTTGATGTTTAATATCGTGTTAGTATATCCGCAGATCCACACAAACACCGGTTCCATCGGGCGCATGTGCGTCAATGCTGGGTGTCCTTTGCATCTGATCAAGCCGCTAGGATTTGTCATAGACGATAAGCATCTGCGCCGCGCGGGGCTCGATTATTGGGCGAACTTGGATCTTAAAATTTGGGAAAATTGGGATGAGTTTATGGCGGCGAACGAGAAATTTAAGCAGCGCTTCTTTTTTGCGACTACAAAGACGAACAAGCTCTACTACGAGGCGAAATTCAAGCCGGGCGATTTTTTGATTTTCGGCTCGGAGGGACACGGACTGCCGCTTGAGATCATGCGCACAAACCGCGAAAACTGCATCACGATCCCGATGAGCGGGGCGGGGCGCAGTTTAAATTTAGCCACCAGCGTGGGCATCGTAACCTATGAAGCGATCCGCCAAAACATCGATAAATTTGACTTTAGGAGCGCGGTTTGCGAGTTTTAGCGTTACTTTTTGCAGTGTTTTTCTGCGGCGCGAGTGCGGCGGAGCTGAAAATCGCATCGTTTAACGTGCAAAATTTATTCGACGGCGTAAACGACGGCACGGAGTACGCGGATTTTGAGATCGGGCGCGGCTCATGGAGCGAGCAAAAATACGAGCGCAAGCTGCAAAAGGTAGCGGACGAGATAAGCGCGCTTAATGCCGATATTTTGGGGCTGCAAGAGATCGAAAACGAAGCCGTGCTAAAAGCGCTTGCGCAGAAGGCGGGCTATAAATTCTACGCTTTTTCACGCGCGCAGACTGCACCTGCGGGCGTGGCGGTGATGTCGCGCATACCGATAAAATTTCAAAAAACCTACCGCCCGACAGAGCTTAAAACTAGAGATATTTTACGCGCCGATTTTGTGCTTGGCGGCACTGATTTTAGCTTTTATGTCGTGCATATGCTCTCTGCACGCAATCCGCTTAGCGAGCGCAAGCGCAATTTCGCCTTTTTACGCGAGGTTTTGCAAGGGCACCAACGCGCTATCGTAGCGGGAGATTTTAATACGAATTTTGGGCGAAATTCTTTGCTAAACGAGCTTATCGAGCGCGATGGATTTAGTGATTTGTGGGCGCTACATCCCTGCTCGCAGCTAAAGCATTTTGGCTCTTGTGAGTCTCACGAAAGCGGTGCAGTGCTCGATCATATCTTGCTTAGCGACGATTTTTTTAATAGCGAGCCGGGATATAAAAAGAACAGCTTCGCGGTTGCCAAATCCTCTACCGCTTCCGATCATTTCCCGATTAGCTTCATTTTGACGGATGAGGACGCTTTAAAATCTATGCCGAAAAAGCAAGAATTTTTAGCTAAAAATACCGCTAGTGCCGCAAAGGCCGTCACGATAGAGGGGCTTTACGGGCGCATTATAAGCGAGCCTGTGCTGATAAAAGGCGCAGTCGTGAGCTTTGCAAACCGCCACGGCTTTGCGGTCTCCCAAGATGGAAGCGGAGTTTTTGTCTATGGCGGCAGCGGGATGCAGCTAGGCGATAAACTCGATCTGCTAGTAAAAAAGACGAAATTTTACAAACAAAGCTTTGAGATCGACGATTTTGAGATCGTATCTAGAAACGGCAACGTAGGCTCTATCGCGCCATACGTTTTGCCTAGCGCATCGGTGCGGCAGCTGCGCGCAGGAGATGTGATAAGCACGATCAAAGGCGACGTTAAAGACGGCATAATTGATATAAAAGGCGTGGGCGAGTTTAGAATTTTTCGCAAAAGCGCTCCTGTGCAAAACGACAAAAATTTAGAATTTAAAAACGCCTATTTTACGATTTATAAAGGGCAAAAGGAATTTATAGTAGAATGATACACGCCGTTATAACCGCACTTTTCGTGCTTTTTATGATATTTATGATCGTAGGATTTAACCGCGAAATGATGGAGAAAAACGAAAAACGAAATCAACGAAAAAAGGATAAAGATGGAACTACTCATTGAGATTGGGGTCGAGGAGCTGCCTGCGATCCCGTTTTTAAAAGAGTGTGCGAATATCGCGCCAAAATGGCGCGCGGTGCTTGAGGCTAACCGCATAAATAGCGACTTTCGCTTCGAATTTAGCCCGCGTAGATTTGTGCTATTTCACGAGGATTTTCCACAACGCGGCGATGATGCACAGATCGTAAGCACGGGCGCGCCAAAATCCGTCGCGCTCAAAGACGGCGCATGGACTCCTGCAGCGCTAAGTTTTGCTAAAAAATGCGGCATAAGCGAAAGCGAGCTGGAATTTCGGCAGGTGGGCGGCAAAGAGGTGCTCTACCACGCTGCGGTGCAAAAGGGGCGCGATAGTCGTGAAATTCTAGGCGAAATGATAGAGGAATTTTTACGATCGCTAAATTTTGGACGCGCGATGCGCTGGGGTAGCGGCGAGTTCGAGTTTATCCGTCCGATAAGAAGCATAGCCTGCGTTTTGGGTGATCAAAACGTAGATTTTGAAATTTATGGCGTGCGAAGCGCAGCTGCATTTTTTCCGCACCGAAAATTTGGTTACGAAGCGATTAAATTTAAAGACGCCGCAGATTATTTTGCACTGCTGGAGCGTAATGGCGTAATTTTAAGCGAGCAAAAAAGAAAGGATAAAATTCTAAGCGAGTTTGCAAAGCTCGAGAAAAAGCATGGTTTTAAGATCGAGGTTGATCCTGCGTTGCTGGATGAAGTAACGGCGATCACCGAGTATCCGACGGCGCTGTTAGGCAGCTTTGAGCGAGAATTTTTAAGCGTGCCAAAAGAGGTCATTATCACTTCGATGAAGGAGAATCAGCGCTATTTTCCAGTTTTCGAGGGTAAAAACTTAAGCAATCACTTCATTGTCGTTAGTAATGCGATCACCGATGATGACGAGCTTGTAGTACGCGGCAATGAAAAAGTTTTACGCGCGCGCCTAAGCGATGCTATGTTTTTTTGGAAAAGCGATTTGCAAGCAGAATTTAGCCCTGAAAAACTTAAGCAAATATCCTATATGCAAGCTCTTGGCTCAGTTTATGATAAGCAAGTGCGCGAGCTAGCGGTAGCAAGGGCACTGAGCGCGGATTATGCTACGCAGATCGAGGTGGAGATCGGTAAAAAGGATTTTGCGCGGGATGTGGAAAATGCCGTAATGTTTAGTAAAGCAGATCTTAGCAGCACGATGGTGGGCGAATTTAGCGAGCTTCAAGGCATTATGGGTAGTTACTATGCCGCACACGCTGGATTAGCAGATCATGTATGCCGCGCGATACGCGAGCAATATCTACCTAGCGGCGAGGATAGCGAGCTGCCAAGCGGTGTATTTAGTAGCGTAATCGCTGTGGCGATGAAATTTGAAACGCTCCTGGGGCTTTTTAGTATCAATAAAGTTCCAAGCGGCAATAAAGATCCGTATGCGCTTCGCCGCGCAGCTACTGGGCTAATTAAAATTTTACTAAATCAAGGATTGAGCTTTGATGCGAATGCGCTGGCGCAGAAGCTGGCGCCAAATTATAAGAAATTTGACACTTCTAAGCTGCTGGATTTTATGAAAGATAGATTATATGGAATTTTTGACGAGGTAAATCCGTCCGTGATCAAGGCGTGCATCGCAAGCGGCGAAAACGATCTATTACTACTAAGTAAGGCCATAAAGGCGCTGGGCGAGATCGCAGCAGCAGCGGATTTCGGGGAAAATTTTGCAACCTTTAAGCGCCTAGCTAATATCATCAAGGACGAAAAAATAGGCGCGGTGGACGAAAACCTATTTGAACACGACGCTGAGCGTGCGCTAAATACGGCGTTCAGGGCGATTAAGCTCAACGAAAATGACGTGAGTGGGTATCTGCGCTCGCTATTTGGGCTTAAAGGCGTGATTGATGACTTTTTCGATAGCGTGATGATAAACGTCAAGGATGCCGCGATACGCGCAAATCGTATCGCAAATATCGGGCAAATTTATCGCGCGTTTTTGCAGTTTGCCGATATCAAAGAGATAGGATTTTAATTCCACTTAGGGCTCATTTACCCAAGGTTTACGAGAACCTTGGGTAAAATTTTACTGCGCAAAGGAACTCAAATGCTAATCATCAACGCAAAATTACCAACTAAAAATCTAAAAATTTCAAAGTCTCTCTCGCAGCTGATTCAGGGCTTTCTTTATCGCTATCTGCCGGCTTCAGAGCACGTAGGATATAGGCACGAATCAAGCGGTAAAATTTTTAAACGCACGGTGTTTGATTTTATCTTGCGAGGAGAGGACTTGCGCGTGCGATTTGCTTCATGCGAGCCGGAGTTTGAACGTAAAATCGCGCTAGCAGTGCTAAAAGACGGGCTAAGCTTGGGTGAAATTCTATTTACGCAAACTACCGTCGAAGCGAAAAATCATAAAATTTGCGAGAACGAAGCTATTATGCAAGGCTACGTGGCGTGCGCAGTAAGCGGGCTTTTGGGGCATAAAGTCTATTTGCAGCCGCAAGATAGCAGGCATTTAGAGATGATGAAGACGAATATTTTACAGCGATTTGAAACGATTATGGGGCGAAAATATGATGGCGAAATGGAGTTAAATTTATTGTGGCAAAAGCTGGGTGAGTCTGTGAAATTCTATTACGGCAACAATCGCGAGCCGGTATATGCGTGGCAGGCAAGATGGAAAATTGTAGCTAATGCAGAACTAATAAATTTGATCCTTGGCACGGGCGCTGGAAGTGGATGCATGAACTACGGAGTAGGGGTTTTGGAGGTTGTAAAGCAAGACCTTATTAAAGTACAAATTTCAAATCCTAAAAAGGATAATTGCTTGCTTTGAAATCGATTGTATAATAAAAATCTAAAAAAGGCAAATTATTTTTTTAAAATACAATAACTATTGACAATATAATTAAAATTTAGTTATAATTCACCTATGTTTTAGAAAGGATAAATTTTGGGCGATATAGTTAAAATTTTTTCTAGTATCGGCGAAATTTATGATAAACAGAAAACTAAAATTAACAACAAGAGCTACGAATACGATGCTATTAAAATTTATCTTTGTGATATTAAAAGTAAAGAAATATCGGTAAATAATAATATTTCAAGAGACGATTTAATAGTTTGTAGATTTGGCATAGGCGCGAATTCTGGCAATTTGTTCCCTAATGTCCAATTCATTAGCAAAGCCGTAAAAGACGATACTCCTAAATTTATAAAAGGAATTTCAAAAGCCGTAAAAAATATGCTCTCTTGCTTCAATCCTGACGATATCAAAAATGATAAAATATTATCGGATTTATCTAGCTTAAACGAGAGCTTTTTTGATGATATTTTAAGTGAAATTACAACTCTACAAGAAGAGCCTAAGAAAAAGGGCATGAAAGTGGCTACTTTTTTTGCATTATCTTGGGAGGGTAGACCAGTTTCAGCGTATTTCAAAAATATTTTTACGAGTCATTTAAGCGATAGCGATAATGGTAAAACTGCCAAAATTTATGGTTATGATATGCTTACAAATAGTATGGGTATCGGTGGAGATGCAAATTTGGCGTTTTGTTCCGTAAATGAGTTACCGACTGCTTTACAAGACATTAAAGTTAGACTACTACCTCTAAATGGCGCTAATGCAAATTTGGTTAAAAACGGTTTTATGGCAATTGATAAGGAATTATCTTTTAATTTTTACGGGGATAAAATGGCGGTCTTACCGACGTTAATGGTAAATGATGCAAATTTATTAGAAAAAATAGTGGAAATTTTAAAAGATCCGAGCGAAAAGAAAAAAGATCTGCAAGGCATACAAAATATCGAAGAAAGTATTAATTACGAGTTGGAATCCGTAGCTAAAGCGCAAGCAAATATGCCAGTGCTAAATACAATTCTATTTTATAAAAAAAGCAATGCCGCGGTTAATGTATTATTGCAAATAGATGATGTATTGCCGTCTTATATTTCTAAAATTTCCGATTTAATGGGTAGATATAACATTAGGGCGATTAGGCGAAAAGATAGTAAAGATCAACAAGACGATACTATTTACATGCAAAATTTATTTCTTAAAAACATCGATATTATGGATTTTTTATTATCGCAAAATAGGATGAATTTAGATGATATGATGGAAAAATATGCTGCTTTGATTTATAAAGGCAATATTAACTCTAGTTATGCGTCAAAAATAGAGTGGGGATTTTATTTTAATTGCGTTAAGACATATCAAAATAGAAGTATAAAAAGTATCGAAAAATATCAAAATTTCTTTAATGAAATAGGCGTTTTAAATGAAAAAATATCATTTGCAAGGGAGGTTAATTTGCAAAGCTTAAGCGATAAAAAAGAGCTAATAAGCTCTATTTTGAAAAATAGCGAATTTCTAAAAGATAATGAAGTATTGCAGAGTGCATATTTGCTAGGAATGATGTCTGCAGGGTTGATAAATCGCCAATTTGCTATTAGCAAAAATAGTTCATTCGAAAAATGGCTGAATAATGCCGGAGCAATTACGAAAGAGCTTTTAGAACGGATTTGGACCAAGTGCGATGAAACCAATAAAAAACTCTCCAATGTATCGCGAGGAAAAAGAAGCGCTAATATAGAAATCATGCGCGATATTTTGATTGGAATTTTACCAAGTGCGTTTTTATCTCAAAAGCGAGTTAAGAGCGCTTATGTAACGCTGGCTTTTGCTATGGGCGGAAGTGATTTTACGAAATATATTAAAGATAACACTCAAGGAGACGAGTAATGAAAAAGAAGGAAATTCTATTTCTTTGGGACGGCGAAAATTTTAATCCAAACGGCGATATGCTAAGAGATAACGCTCCTAGGATAGACGATGAGACAGGTATAGCAGAAGTTACTGATGTACGTATAAAGCGAACAATTAGAGATGAAATTATGAAAAAAGACGAAAGTGCGATTTTCATTAAAGAGTATAAAAGAGATGAAAATATCTTAGATTGCAAAAGCGCAATACGTGAAGTAATTAACGTTAAGCAAGAAAAAATCGAGATTGAAAAAGAAATTTTATCTAAATTTATCGATATTCGCGCATTTGGTGGAGTTTTGCCGATATCGGATAAAGACGAGATGAAAAAAGAAGGCATAAAAACAGCCGGAATTCAATTTGTTGGACCAATTCAGTTTAGAATGAGCAGATCGCTTCATAGAGTTGCGGTAGAGCATATAAAAGGCACCGGCGCGTTTGCAAGCGGTAGCGATAAGGCAAATAAAACGTTTAGAGAAGAAGATTTTTTAAATTATGCAATCTTTGCAACTTACGGAATAGCGGATAATCATAGTGCAAAGATTACAAATTTAAGTGAAGATGATGTGAAGGTGATTTTAAGAGCGCTCTGGAGCGGGACTAAAAATTTAATTACTCGCACGAAAATGGGTCAGATGCCTAGATTTATGCTAGTAATTACATATAAAAATGATACTTTTGCTGGAGATTTAAATAACTGTATAGCTATAAATAGTAGCAAAGAAGACGTAGAGATAAGAAGTATAAATGATTTTATGATTGATTTTTCTAGATTAAAAGCTAAACTTACCAGATACGAGCAAGAGATTGAAAAAATAGAGTATATGAGCGATTTTGACTTCGAGCAAAATAATAGATCACAATTTGATAGTAGTTGGATAAAAATAGGATTTTAAATGGATATAATAGCTTTTGAGCTATCGGGAGATTATGCGCATTTTTCTCATCCGGCTACTATCTACTCGTCTCTTACATATCCGGTGCCGCCAAAGACTGCCGTCATGGGGCTTTTGGGAGCGATTATAGGTGAAATGAATTATTTTAAACTTAACGATATAGGTTATAGCGTTATTTTAAGTTCGCAATTTCGCAAAAAAACTATGATTTTTAACGGTATAAAATTTGCTCTATCGTCAAATATGCATATCGAACAAGGCTATCAAGATTCTAGCGAGAAAAAGCAGTTTTATAAAGAGCTAATAAAAGATCCTAGATATGTCATATTCGTTGATTTAAGTGCTTTAAACGCTTCTTATAAAGAAAATATAATCGACAGCTTAAAAGCTCATAGATGTGTCTTTACGCCATATTTAGGTATAAATTTTTGTATAGCGGATTTTAAATATATTGAGATAAAAAATTGTGAATTGGTGCATGAAAAAGAAAGTTTTATAGATACGTTCGTTTTGATGGACGATTTTATATTTGATGCACAAAGCTTTGATATCAGACTTACTACGGCTCGAATGGCTTGCGGATGCGAAGAGGATCGAATTTTTAAGGATTTTAAAGATTTTGTTATTAAGTTAAGCGGCAATAGTCAAATCAAAGCAAAGAATAGAGGAAATATTTATCAAATAAATGACTACAAGGTCTACTTTGCAAAGTGAGCTGCTATCACATCCTAACAAACCACTAATAAAGCATATAACAAATATGCTTGCCGAAGCGGATAGTAGGCTTTTGCAATGCGTTAAAATTTATCACGATATAGCCAAGCTAAAGACTAATTTTCAAATTTATATCAAAAATCCTACCGAAAAAATTGCAGATAAAAATCATGCTTTATTATCCTCTTACATATTTTTACTAAATTCGGAATTTAATGAGCTAGATACGGCTTTTGGGTTTTTATCCATCGTATCACACCACGGAAATGTAGAAAATTTTTGTGAGCTTACAACGCAAAATAAAAATTTCGGCAAATATTTTGAGAGCTCGAAAGAGCTAGGCTTTTGGGATGAAGTCTTAGATAAAGCTTTAGGTTTAGAAATTTACAAAGATATTAAAAGCGATAAAAATGAGCTTTTAATTAAAGCTAAGCATTTAAGAGAATATTTCAAATTTGCGAAAAAGAAGTTTGATTACGATGACTTTTTAAATTTCAAAGACATATTTTCGTCGCTTATTTATAGTGATAAATATGAAGCTATTTTTAATCAAAGAATCCCTGTTTCTAAGCCGGCGAATTCTAATACGATCGAAAAATATATCAAAGCCCTGGAAAATTGTAAGCCAAATGCGAAAAGAAGCGAGTTTAGAAAATTTGTTTTAAATAATTTCGATCTAAATCATAATCTTTTTACTTTAACCGCGCCTACAGGCTACGGTAAGACTTTGACTGCGCTAAATTTTGCCGCTAAATTTAATAAAGAACGTATTATTTACGTGCTGCCGTTTACGGCTATCATAGATCAAGTTTATGATGAGATAAAAGAGATTTTCAAAGACGATAAAAATATATTAATTCATAAAATTCATCACAAAACTACGATAGATGAAAGCATCCCGCAAGATCGCTATTCTAAAGTTAAATTTTTGATGGATTCCTTTAGCGGAGATATTAACGTAACTACGCTATATCAATTTATATTTGCACTCTTTGGAAACAAAAATAAAGATAGCGTAAAATTTAACCGATTAAAAAATAGTGTAATAATAATTGATGAGGCGCAGGCGGTACCGTATAAGTTCAGGGCGGATTTTATGAAACTTTGCGAGATGATGGCGGAGAAATTTGGCTGCATTTTTATCTTTATGTCCGCTACGATGCCTATTCTTGATGCGACTAAATTTAAAGAAATTTCAAATTTGGATTATTTCAAAGACCAAAATAGATACGTTTTAAAGTGGTTTGATGGCAATGAGAGTGCTTTAAAAGATAAGATTAAACAATCGGCAAAAAGCAAAAATACACTAGTCGTCGTAAATACCATTAAAAAAGCGCAAGAGCTATTTTTGGAATTTTACGACGAATTTAAAGTTTTTTGCCTAAACGGATATATGTGCGACAATCACAAACGAAAAAATATCGAAAATATAAAAGACGCGATTGCTAAAAATAAAAGTTGGCACGGTGATCCGATCTTGCTAATTTCTACGCAGTCTATCGAAGCTGGCGTGGATTTGGATTTTGATGTCGGATTTAGAGAGATAGCGCCCATTAGCTCGATTATTCAAACCGCCGGTCGTATAAATAGAAATTTCGCAGCTCTGGGAAAACTATACGTATTTAACGATATTTGCGACTATTCCGATCTCATTTACGGTGATTTAAAACGTATTAGCGATAATATTTTGGTAAAAATTCTAAAGCAAAGGGATATCATCGAAAGCGAAATTTTAGATATTTCCACTAGGTATTTCAGCGTCATAAAGCAAAGCCTAGAAAGTTTATTTTTGGCGGAGCAGATGCGAGAGCTCGGATTTTACGATATAAACGAAAAGATTAGCGAGGCGATGGATGATAGACTTAAAATTTTAGTAATAATTGAGCCAAAAGAAGATTATATTAAAGAATTTCAAAATGAAATTTTTGAAATCAATAGGCTTGATATGGATAAATTTAATAAGAAAGATATATTTACGAATACTATTAAGAAAATTAATAGATTTGGTGTAAATATCACAGAATTTGATGCAAAGCGTTTAAATATAAAGCGTATTGATGGGCTAAAAGATGTCTATTATTTACCATTCGGCGATACTTCGTACAATAATAATTTCGGGATTAAAAAGGACGCCGCCTTAAATCTCAAGAATGAGTTTTTCGACTAATGTTTTGCAAAGACCAAATCACCGGCACGCTTGTGAATTATTACATCACCTGCAAGCGCGAAGCATGGCTTTACGCACACAATATTCACGCTAATCAGGAGGATGAAAACATGCTGATGGGCAAGGCGCTAGCGGACATTAAAGAGAGCGGTTTGCAGGACTTCGCATTTTCAAATTTGAAATTCGACAAGCTTTCTAAGCAGCGTGGACATTATCTCATCACTGAATATAAAAAGAGCCTAAAAAATCCAGAAGCAGGCAAGATGCAGCTACTTTTTTATATCTATCTTTTAAAAACAGGCTTAAATTTAAAAGAGGTGAAAGGCAAATTAATTAGCGGCAAAACCGTCATAGCCATTGAGGATAATGCCGAAAATTTCACTAAAATCGAAACAATTCTAAACGGCATTGCCGCCCTTGTGAATGAGCCAAAGCCGCCTAAATTTAGCCTGCAAAAGATTTGCGAGAGTTGCGCTTATCGTGATTATTGCATTTAGGAGATAAAATGTACGCTATTTTATTTTACGATATTTCAAGCAGCGACGAAAAGGAGAAAAATAACGCTGCGCGCGTCCGAAAGGCGGTCGAGAAGTTTCTGCCTCGCGTGCAATTCAGCGTTTTTGAAGGTGAAATCAGAGCGAGCGATCTTAAAAAATTAATGATGGTTTTGCAAAAAGAATGCGCCAGCAAGCTTGATTCGGTAGTAATTTATACTTTTAATTCGCTCAAATATTCACAGCGCCTCGTCATCGGATGCGATAAAAACGAAGCGATTTTCAGCTAAAATTTAAGGATAAAGTATGCAAAAATCGGATCGCACGCATTTTATTTTAAGCCCCGGCCGATTGCGCCGCAAAGATAATAATCTATACTTCGATAAATTTAACGACGAGGGCGGAATTCTAACTAGTAAAATTTTGCCGATTAACGCGATTGATGAAATTTATATTTTGGCGCGAGTAGAGCTTGATACTTATGCTATGGCGTTTTTGGCTGATAATAACATTTTGCTGCATATTTTTAGCGCCTATCAGAGCTTCCGTGGCAGTTTTTTCCCGAACACTTCAAATTCTGTAAACAAAAGCGGCTTTGTGCTTTTGGCGCAGCTGCGGGCTTTTGACGATCTTTCTAAGCGCCTTTTTATCGCTCGCGAGATTACTCGCGCTCGCATCTTAAATGCAGCCATTAATTGCAAGGCTTACGGCGTCTCGCTCGATACTGTGCCGCATCTGGATGCTCTAGCGCGCGCCTGCGACATAGCAGCAGTAATGGCGGTGGAAGGTGGCTTTGCCAAGCAATATTTCGCGGCTTGGAACGAAATCATCGAGGATCAGCGCAGTTTTAAATTTACGACGCGCTCCAAACGCCCGCCGGCAGATAAAATTAATGCCCTCATTAGCTATGTAAATACGCGCATTTATAACATCTGCTTCAGCGAAATTTACAAAACCGAGCTTGATCCGCGCATCGGCTTTTTACACGAGCCAAACTACCGCGCGTTAAGCCTGCATCTTGATCTTGCAGAGATTTTTAAGCCTATTTTAGGTGATAGATTAATTTTTGGAATGTTAAACAAGCGCGAGATTACGGCAAAAGATTTTGAAACGGATGCGGGGCGTATTCGATTCTGTCGAGAAGCGGTGCAAAAAATCGAGCTAAAAATGATTGAGAAACTGTTATCTTGCGCGAACGTAGCGGGACAGAGCTTAACCTGGCGTCAAATCATCCGTCGCGAGGCAAATCAGATTAAAAAATACGTCTGTGAAGGCGTGCCTTACGAGGGGCTGGTATGGCGGTAGGCTGGGGGTTTAAGCTCATTCGTGCTTTTGAAATTTTGACTAGAATCGCTTGTGCCTATAAATTGCGCCCTCTTAAGATGTATGTGCTTTTGAAATAAATTTAATCTGAAGCACGGAACGGCGAACGAATTGGCTTTAAAAACGCATATGCTTTTAAAATTTCAGCTTTTTTTGTTGTTCATACTTCGATTTTTTGAATATCTTATATTGAGATTTTAACATTTGCACTCACGATACATATAGATAGCGATAAAGTTGCTTTTAAGATTTTGAAATGCCGAAATCTTGGGCATTGAGCAATCGGCGCTTTTTTAAATTTAGTCCATTTTAAGGCATAAAAATATATACTCCTAACACTTTCTACCTAGAAAAATGGCAAAATTCGTGCTGTAGAATTCCATCCCGTTGGGAATTGAAACAAAATCTCGCGAGTGTAGAAAAATCAAAATTTTACAGTAGAATTCCATCCCGTTGGGAATTGAAACTCCACACCATACAAATCAATACAAGTTTGTTTTTTCTTGTAGAATTCCATCCCGTTGGGAATTGAAACGAGGTTGGATCTGATTGAGCATAAAAGGAATCCTTTGTAGAATTCCATCCCGTTGGGAATTGAAACAATTGACAAGGGAGAGAGCAAAAGCTCGCTGCGCGTAGAATTCCATCCCGTTGGGAATTGAAACGTTATTGCGTCGACGTAAATCACGACTTGCGCCCGGGTAAAATTCCATCCCGTTGGGAATTGAAACAGAAATGGGCGTAAGACTCAATCTTTTCGGCTTTGCGTAGAATTCCATCCCGTTGGGAATCGAAATACTCTATTTAAAATCTCATTTTCCCTCTCCCATAGTAGTATTTTATAGAATTTACCAAGCCGAATTCTGCCGATAAAATTTTTACTGAATAAAATTCTGGGCTTTAAATTTTAAAATTTATTGAGTGGAATTCCGTATCCCAGAGCTTAGAATTTTAAATTTAAGAAGCAGGAGCTTTGAGCTGCGAGGTTCAGAAACACAAGGATTTTAGATTATAAAATTTAAAAAGGCGGGCAGGATTAGAATTTTAAAATTCGAAGTCAATGATCGAAATTTCGGACTTCGAAACTTGAAATTTCAAATCTGAAGCAGAGACAAATTTTAAGATCATTTCAAAATTTGCCCTTTTAAATTTACATATCTCGAGCTCTATTCATAAAATTTTACGTATTAATTTATGTAAAATTTAGCCGAAAAAAAATGATCCCATAAACTTATCCGCACTAAATTTTATCTCTTCTTTTTAGAATAAAAACCATCGCAGACGCGATTATTAGCGACGATAAAGCACTTATCAGCATTAGATTAGAATTAAAATTTGAGCGATCAAACAGATGACCTAGCCAAGTAAAACCCGCTCTTGCTAGGATTATCACAGCTAGCGAATAGGTATAAAATAGACTTATAAAAAATGCAGATGCGCCGGATATTTTATCCAGCAGAATAAAAGCCTTTATCTTTGAAAATACAAAGCAGCAGATGATTAGAGGCAAAATTACCGTCGCGCAAAATAGATACAATACCATAGCGCCAAAAATATCGCTTTCGCTATCGCCCGCTTTTTCGTGCCACGTTAGTTCAAAAGCTTTTAAAACGATAGAAAACGGATGCGCGATATCGTAACCTCTATACTCCGTCAAAAAAACCGCATTTATACTGGCAAATATAATACCCAAGCAGTCTATAGTAAAAAAGAGTAAAGCGATCTAGAATAAAATTCTTATCCCTTTCAGCTCAAAACATTTTTTAATGAACTCTTTTATCACTCTAGCCCCTACTTTATAGCTTTTAAGATCAATTTGGCTTTTATATCGCGTTTCATTTCGGCGCCTTTAAAAACACTTTGTCGTAATTTATCATCAAAATTTAAGCTTTGGCTGCTGTCGTCTATCTTGCCCGTTGCGATCGTAAGCTAAAATTTTAATTCTACTTATTCACCTAATTTGATACCGTTAAAATTAGAATTATTTTTTATCCTTATCAAAAAATTTTGAATTGTAGTTAGTTAAAGATATCATCAAGGTTCGCTTATTGAAAGGAACTTTACCGAATCTATCAACAAGTGATTTATTCTGTTTTACTGATATCATAGTACCGTTATTATCAAAAATATAGTATTTTTTTATCCCTAAGAAATTTAAGCATTGAAAGATAATTATAAATATAAAGTTTATGATGATAGCCATTGCAAGATTTGTTATATACGCAATTTTATCCATCAAAGTTTTACTATCAAGTTTTGCAGTTTCTCCAAAACATGGAAAGTATGAATACGTTATCTTTGTATGCTCCGTAAGCTGGATTTTTAGTACCTTTAAATTCCCTGCAAAATCCACATAGTCACATTCTATTATTTTCTCAAAAATTCTAATTTGTAAGTCATTTACTAGCATGCTTTTCAGCATTGCAAAATCTCCAAAAATCGTTTTAAAAAATATAAATATGCAAAGCGCTAGCTCTCCTTTTCTCAAAATACTGCTAAAGAAACTTTCAATAGGAAAAATAGATCTAATGGCGAACACTAATGCGAATATCAGGAAAAAAATTCCTACTGTTAATTTACTTTTTAACAAATAGTCATTTTTTATCACTATCGGCTCTTTGTCGTAATCTCGCATAGAATTTCCCCATTTTATAAAAAGATATTTTGGCGTATTCTACCGCCTTATTCTTATGGTGCATTTAAAATTTAAAATTGCTTTGCCCTACCCAATTTTATGGTATTTTGCCGCTCTAAATTTTAAAATTTCAAGTCTGCAAAGGACGGGTAAAATTCTAAAATTTTAAAATTTTAAAATTCCATCTTACTTCGTTTTCTTTGCGCTGTCTTTGACAGTCGTTGCGTTGGCGTCGATATAGCCCATCTGGGCGAGTTTTTCGTAGATTTGCATTATTACGGGACCTGCCGCGCTTCCGCCTCCGCCGCCGTGTTCTACTAGCACGGTTACGGCGTATTGCGGCTTGTCGTACGGTCCGAAGCTAGTCATCCAGGCGTGTGAGCGATGGAAGTAGTCCATATCGGCCTCTTTCATTCGCTTTTTGGCGGTCTGAGAGATGCCCACGACCTGTGCGGTGCCCGTCTTGACCGCTAGAGGCACTATCGCGGTATGAATGAGCTTGTAGGCGGTGCCTCCGTCTGGGTTGTTGCCGACCTCATACATACCGCGTCGCACGAGGGGCAGCTGCGCCTTTTCTTTCGGCGTAAAAAGCTCGGTAGGGGCGAATTCCACCGGCTTGCCGTCGATGCTTTTTAAAAAATGCGGCGTGATAGCCTTGCCTGAGGCGATCTGCGCGGTGTTTTTAGCCACCTGCATAGGGGTGACGAGCACATCGCCCTGGCCGATCGAGGCATTGACCGTCTCGCCCTGATACCACGGGCGCTTAAATTTCTGCATTTTCCAGGCCTTATTAGGCATCGTGCCTACAAACTCATTGGGTAGATCGACGCCTGTTTTACTACCAAACCCCAGACGCTGCAGATACGCGGACATATAGTCGATCCCCACCAGCAGCGAGCCTTCGTAAAAATACACGTCGCAGCTGCCTTTAATCGCCTCTACTAAGCTCACGCGGCCGTGGCCCCAGCTCTTCCAGCAGCGAAATTTACGCCCTCCAAGCTCTATCGCGCCGCTGCAAAACACGCTCCAGTTTTCGTTGATCTTGCCGCTATTTAAAAAGCTCATCCCCACGGCCATCTTAATGACAGAGCCCGGCGGATAGAGACCATTTACGAGCTTATTCGTAAACGGATGGCGCGGATCTTTTATCAGCTCGTCCCACTGCGCTTGCGAAATTCCGCCCACGAAGGTGTTTAGATCGTACTCGGGGAAACTACCCGCCGCGATGATAGCGCCGTCGCGCAGATCCATCACGATCGCTACGCCGTCTTTATCTTTAAAAATTTCCTCGAGGTATTTTTGCAGCTCAAGATCGATGGTAAGGGAGATTTCACTGCTGCTGGGCTCTTGCATCGAGATCTCCTCTACGACCTGATTTAGCGCCGTAACCTTCGTCTTGCGCTCGCCCTTGCTGCCCTGCAAAAGCTCATTATAGTACCCCTCGACGCCGCTTCTGCCGTTGTATCCGGTAAGCGCGCTTAGGGGGTTGTTTTGAATATCCTTTTTATTGGCGCGGCCCACGTAGCCGATGATGTGCGAAGCAAGCGCGCCATAAGGATAGAAGCGCTGCGAAGCGGGCGAAATTTTAATATTTTCGTGTAGGCTCAAGCTCGCAAAATGCTCTATCGTGGCGTTGTAGTCCAAAAACGGCACGACTTCGATAAAGTCTTGATTATAAGCGGAATTCGCATCCTTGTAGCTCTTGCTCATCGCGGTGACGTTGAGATCTTTGAAGTAGCGCGAGATATTATTTAGCTCGCTTTGTAGCGCGGCGTCTTTTAGATGCGGCGCGATAGATAGCGAAAAGCCGAGATTGTTTATCGCGAGCGGGCGGCCTTTGGCGTCTAAAATTTGACCGCGCACCGGCGGGATGTATTCGGTAGAGATGACGTTATTTTTAGCGACCTGCTCGTAGAATTCATTCGATTTGATCGAAAGATAATAGATTCTCACCAAAAGCATGGTAAAAAATAGTATCACGAAAGCAAATACGAACTTCAGCCTCATACCAACCGCCCCTTAAAAAAGAGCAGAGCGAGCAAAATTTCAATCACGATATAATTTAAATACTCGCCGCTTAGAGGCAGGTACTCGCTCTTTTTGATCGCAGAGATCGCGT
The DNA here is from genome assembly GCA_963522765.1 of uncultured Campylobacter sp. Lineage (GTDB taxonomy): Bacteria > Campylobacterota > Campylobacteria > Campylobacterales > Campylobacteraceae > Campylobacter_B. Next base: position 27,602 of record CAUQZM010000015.1, read on the forward strand.
TGCTCACCACAAAGACCAAAACATAGCTGATCATCACGTAAAAGCAGATCAAAAAATTTCTAAATTTAATATATTTAAATGAGTTTTCATAGACCACGAAATAAAATATACAATACGCGATAGCCACGCTAAATAGGTTAAATCCGTGGATCTGCTCGGCGCAAAACAGATAAAAAATAGAGAAAAACCAGGTAAAGCCGAACTTTTTAAATTTCACGTCGTTTTCGTATTTTTGCACCACCATCGCCGTAAAAAAAAATCCAATCAGCGGCGGCAAGCCTCTATACACCGCACTTAGAAGCAGGTAGAAAAGAACTCCCGCGCTAAAAAGCGTGTCCGCTATAAGGTATAGATAAGTGCGATTTCGTTGCATACCGGAAACTTTTTGCATTTAATACAATCGGCCCAAATTTTTTGCGCGGGCAGCTCGTCCTTTGGGATTTCGGTAAAACCGAGGCGCCCAAAAAATTCCTTTTGATAGGTGAGCGTAAATACGCTTTTTAGCCCGTAAAATTTCGCTTCGTCTAGCAACTCGTTTACGATAGCTCTGGCAATGCCGCGCCTGCGAAACTGCGGAGCGACGATGAGCGAGCGCACCTCGGCAAGATCGGCGTTAAAAATTTTAAGCGAAGCAAAGCCCGCCAAAATTTCGGCATCTTTTGCGGACTGCGATTCGCAAAGCTGCGAAAGATCATTTTGAAAAACGCTCACGCTTTGCGAATATCCGCTCCGTAAAATTTGCTCTTTGCCTGCTTGCGCGCAGCCCGCCTCGGATACGACCTGTGCTACGCTTTGCGGCGTAGCTAGTTGCGGCGCAAAATTACCCGCGGCATTTTCAGCGAAATTTTTGGCAGGATTTTTAGCAGGATTTGCGGCGGAACTTTGGATTAAATTTAAATCGGCATTGCGCGCTAAATTTGAATCGGAATTCCTGGCTAAATTTAAATCGGAATTTTCTTTAGAATCGAAACTCAAATTTTCCTTGGAATCAAAACTCCTATCCGCCTTAGAATCGCAGCCGAACGCCAGCACGTATGAGCGGATATTGGCAGCTATCTCATCGCTTTCAAGCGGCAAGATCACGCCGTTTTGCACCTCCTCTTTTACGAGCTCCTGCATACGCGAAATGTCGCAAAGGCGCGCTTTTTTTAGCCGTATCATCTAAAATTTTCCCTAATCTTCGCGCAATTTTTGCGGTGCATTTTATATCCGCTAAATTTAATTATTTTGAAATTCTGCGCCGCGAAATTTTGCGTATTTAAATTTAGAAATTTCATAATCCAAACGCCCTGCGCACGATGATCTCGCGCGCTTTTGCAAGCCCGCTACCCTTTAGCGTAGAGACCAAAATCGCCTGCGGATCGTGCCTCAAAAGCTTTGCGCGCTCGCTTTGATTGAGCTTGTCGGCTTTGGTATAGAGCCTCACGACCTTTTGATCGCCGCGCAGAAAACCAGCAAGATAGTTTTGCAAATTTTTATCTATTTCAAGATCAAACTGCCGCGCGTCGATCAGATGGACGAAAAGCTTGATATTTAGGCGCTCCTTGATGAACTCGTCGAGATTTTTTTGCCAGATATAATGTAGTTTTTTGGAGACCTTAGCGTACCCGAACCCAGGCAGATCCACAAAGATCAAAGAGATATTTTCTCCCCAGCTAGCAAGACCCGAGAAGGCGGGGTTGCTCGCTAAATTTAGCGCAGATCTGCCCGTAAAATTTAATTCGGGGCTTTGCGCTAGATTTGGCGTCAAACCTGCCGTAAGATCCGCCTCGCGATCCGATCCAAAATCCGCCGAAACGCTTTTTAAATTTAAAATAGCATCCTGCTTTAAATTTCGCTCAGACGCCGTAGCGTCTGCAAAATCTCGCGCGCAATTCGCATCCGAGCTTAAAGCCCCTTTGCTCGCTAGATCGGGCGGCGTTTCGGTTTGCGAGCCGTCCGAATCTGCGGCAAGCTTCTGTTTAAATTTAACTTCAAAAAAATTTATTAGTTGCGTTTTACCCGGCGTCGAGCTTGATTTGGCTAGGTTTTTACGCCCGGTAAGCGCGTTTATCAGGCTGCTTTTGCCGACGTTTGAACGCCCCAAAAACGCCACTTCGCTCATCGCAAACTCGGGCGCACCCGCGATATTTGCGGCGGAGGTGATAAACTGCGCGCTGCTAGGATAGATCATTTGTTTTGATCTTCGACCTGAAAGATCAGCCGCACGGGCTTTTTCTCGCCGCCACCGCTTTTTACTTCATAGGTGCCCTTTTGGCGATTTACGATGATCTTATCGCCGTAAACCTCCTTTTTGGTCTCGGCCTCGTGCAGATAGGCGTTATTTTCGAGCGTGTAAGCCTCGATAGTCGGATCATAGGTCAGCACACCGCCTCTGCCGTCGTAATGCTTTTGATTGAGTAAAATTTTAAAATTTGCGTTTCCTGTCGCGACGTATTTGGTAGGCTGGCGCTTGGCGTCGAAATAGATCGTTACTTTGTCGGAATTTAGCGTATCGTAAGTGCCCTTTTTGATATGGACGTTGCCTGTTAGGACGCTGATCTGTTTGATCTCGTCGGCGAAAAAATTATCCGCCGTGACCTCGACCCGCTCCTGCGCGGCGCTAAGAGTAGTCGCGCTAAAGCCCGAAATTAGCGCGGCTGAAAGTATTAGTTTGTGGAGTTTTGATCTTTTATTAAATACCATGCGTGGATTCCTTTTGAGTTTGTTTGTTTGGTTTTGGTGTCGTAGCTGATGCTTGCGCCCGTAATGCGGTCGCCGCCTTGGCGCAGGACGTACGGCACGTCGGAGCGGACGATCTTGCTGCTCGTATCGTAGATGATCTCCTGCGCCGTGTAATCAAAGCCTCTGCTATTTACGTAATGCGCGTCGCCGTTAAATTTTATCAGCTCGCCTGCGCGCGTCGCGGTCTTTGAAACCAAAGTGTGATTCAGATCCGCGCTAATCTCCTCGGCTTTAAAATTTACAAACTCGTCGCGATCCTTGTAGCGAGTGCCGCCGTCCGCGGTAAATTTAGCATCCACGCGCTCGCCGATCTGATAATCCACGATCTTTTTCATCTCCATATTCGCAATGCTTAGATCCTGCCTAAACATATCGCTAAAATACGGCGTCTGCACGCTTAGAAACACCATCGCGACGCAAAAGATCGCAATCGCGACGTAGAAAATCTTTATCACCATCGCTCAGCTCCTTTTGATCTACGCAGAATTTTGCCCCTCGCGCGCGCTTGCAAAATTACAGCCATTTGCTATTCCACTCTTCGCGCATGCCGTTTTTATCGACGAGTATTTCGATCATCTCGCGCACTGCGCCGCAGCCGCCGTTTTTGCTTAGCACGACGTCCGCTTTTAGCGAGCTTAGCGCATCGGCGGGCTTGAAGCTGATCGCGACCGCATTTAAAAGCTTCGCATCGTTTATATCATCGCCGATCGCAGCGGCCTCATCGAAGCTTAGATTAAAATTTTTTAAAATTTGCTCCGCCCTTGAGAGCTTGTCTTTTTCGCCTTGAAAGAGCGTATCGATCTTTAACTCGCGCGCGCGATTTGCGACGATTTGCGAGCTTTTGCCGGTGATGATCGCGACCTTTAGCCCCAACCGCTGCCACTCCTGGATGCCAAACCCGTCTTTTACGTTAAATTTTTTCATCTCTTCGCCGCCGTTTGAGTGGTACAGCCCGCCGTCGCTAAGACAGCCGTCTACGTCTAAAAATATGATCTTTATCACTTCGTTTTCCGTTTTTTGAAATTTTGTGATTTTAACGAAATTTGGCTGAATTTTTGGCAAACGCCGTATAAATTTAAGCTGCGATCTTAGCCTTTAATCGGCACGTAGCCGCTATTTTCGATGATGCTTTGCCCCTGCGGCGAAAGGATCCAATCTATCAGCGTGTGGATATTTTCATTTTTGTTATTTTCGTCGTAAACCGCGTAAATTTCGGCTACGAGCGGGTATTTGCGGCTAGCGATATTTTCTTTATTCGGATACGCGCCGTTTAGGCTAAGCATCTTCACGCCGCCGTTTTGCACGATCCCCTCGACGTAGTATCGAAACGAAAAGCCGATAGCGCTGCCGAAAAAGCCTGTGATCTTGCGCTTAGGCTGCGTCTCACCCATAAATTTTAAAAACGCGCTCTGGCTGCCGCTGCCTGCGTTTCGCTGCACGGCATCTATTCGCATACGCTCGCCGCCTAGCTGCGACCAATCGTCATATTGCCCTGAATAAATTCCTCGCACCTGATCCACGGTTAAATTTGAAATTTTATTATTTGCATTTATGATAAAGACGAACGCCTCCAGCCCGATCGGCACGAAGCGCAAGCGCACGCCCTTTTCCTGCGCATAATCAAGCTGCTGCTTCGAAGGGGCGGCGACGAAGATTAGATCCGCCTCGCCGTCGCTTATGGCCTTATATGCGCCGCGAGTGTTGCTAAATTTAAGTCTGCTAGCACTCGTGAAATTTTGCCCGTCAAATTCCACGCTGTCCTTCGGATAGCTCGCCGCGACGAACGCCGAAAACACGGGATATAGCGCGGCTGCGCCGTCGATTATGGGCAGATCGCCGCTAAGCTTTAAGCTGGAGCTAACCCGCACGATCTGCGAGCCCTGCTCAAACGGTAGAAATTTATCCAGCTCGATCGATTTGGCCTGCATCTCGGCGCTGCTTTGATTTACGTATCGCCTCACGACGAGGCGGTAAAACGCAAAATCGAAAGCCGCCAAGATAAACACCAGAAAAATGGCGATAATTGCACGCTTCATCTTAGTTTCCGTTTGCGATATAGGAGATGATCGAGCATTTGCTATGCAGATACAGCGCCGCCCCCACTAGTGCGCAAACGCTGATCGCCCACGCCGTAAAGATCGCGGCGAGCGTCTTTTTAAAAGCCCTGTCGCTCATTTTGGCCTCACATATGTGCAAGCGCGCTATTAAGCAGCCATAAAAAGCCGACCAACGCGCCCGTGGAACACGCAAGCGCAAGCGCAGAGAGGATCAAAAAAATTTTATCCTTTCTGCGGCGCGCGGGTTCGTTTTTTGATCTGATAAATTTTACTAAACGCACGACGAACCAAATAAACGAAACGATCGGCAGCGCGAACAAAAGGAAAATAAAAATCGAGAAAGAATCCATATCTCACCTTCAAAATTTAATACGCAAAGCGATATTTCTAAGCAATGCGAGCGCAAAATTTTAGATAGCCTATACGCACGCCGCTGGCTAAAATTTCAACCAGGCGATGCGTCCTTGCATATCGCCCAAATAAGGCGGAATTTCGCGGATTTTAAGCGAGCGGCAAGAGCGAAATTTAAATGCAGATAAAATTTAAAAAACCGCGAATTGCTAAATTTATTAAATTTAGCTTCCGTTTTTAATTTAACGCCCCTCTACCGCTATAAAACGCCCTTCGTGCTAGGCACGCCGGCGCGCTCGTTGATACTTATCGCGCGACGAAATGCGACGGCAAATGCCTTAAACGCGGCTTCTGCGACGTGATGTAGATTTTCGCCGCGAATCTGGCTTATATGCAGCGTGAAATTTGCGTTGAAAGCCAAAGCGCGAAAAAATTCCTCCACGAGCTCGGCGTCGAATTCGCCGATCTTGCCGCGCTTTAGGCTTGGAAAATCAAAAACCAAAAACGCGCGGTTGGAAAAATCAAGCGCCGCAGAAACCGCCGCCTCGTCCATCACGACGACGCTATCGCCGAAGCGCTCGATATTTTGCGCGGGATAGATCGCCTCTTTTATCGCGCTTCCGAGCACGATGCCGCAGTCTTCGACGCTGTGGTGAAAATCGACCTGCAAATCGCCCTCGCAGCGCAAGCTCAGATCGATCCACGCGTGCTTGGCAAACGCGCTAAGCATATGATCGAAAAAGCCGATGCCCGTTTGTATCTGCGCTGCGCCACGCCCGTAAAGCTCTAGCTCCAGCTCGATTTTGGTCTCTTTCGTAGCCCTATTTTTGCTTATCATCGCGCAATCCTTAAAACTAAATTTTGTTTGAAATCTATCTAAATTTCACTAAATTTCGCTTAAAATCTCAGCCAGCTTTTCGGAATTTACGCTGCCGATCTGGCGCAGGCTCGCAATCTCGGCGCCCTCTTTAAAAAACAGAATCGTAGGCGGACCGAATACGTTAAAATGCGCTTTTATCGCTCTGTTTTGCTCGCTATCTTCGCTAAGATCGATCTTTAAGAGGCTAAATTTATCAAGAGCGCCAGCAAGAGCGGGATCTGCGAACGCTCGCTCGCTCTGCTCGCAATTTTTACACCAGCTAGCCCAAAAATCCACTATCACGGGCTTTTTGGAATTTTCTATTTCGCCGCGCAGCTGCGCCAGATCGCGCACAAACGAAAAATGCGCGCCGCCAAAATTTTGAGCGCTAGAAATTTCGCCTCCCTGCAAACTCTCGCCCAAGCCACCCCTGAAATATCTCGCATTTTGTGGGATTAGATTACCAAGCGGCCTGGAAAAATCTTTCGCACCGCTGGCAAAGCCCGCGAGCAGCAGCGCCGAATATAGCGCGATCACAAGAGCTAAAGCGCGCTTGATACCGCCCGCGCCGCCGTCAAATAGCCCCAAAAATCCTGCGAAGATCGCGCCTAAAACCGCGTAAATCAGCAGGCTTAAATTTTCGCCGATGAGCGTGCGCGAAATCCATACCGCCGTAAAAAGCAGCAAAAAGCCGAAAATTTTAGGTACCGCCTCCATCCAAGCTCCGGGCCTCGGTAGCGCGCCGCCAAGCCCAACTACAAGCAGCAGCGCACCGCTTCCGAGCCCCAGCGCAAAAAGAGCCGCCGCACCCAGCAAGACGTCGCCGCTGCCCGCAATGTAAACGAGCGCGCCCGCAAGCGGAGCGGAGATGCACGGCGATACGACGAGCGCCGAGATAAGCCCCATCGAAAAAACTCCGATCAGACCGCCGCTCTTTTCGCTTTTGCTGTTTAAGAAGCTTTGAAAACGCGCAGGCAGGCGGATCTCATAAAATCCGAACATCGAAAGCGCGAGCGCTGCAAATATGAGCGAGGTTAAAATCAGCGCGAGCGGAGTTTGCAGCAGGCCTTGTAAATTTTGCCCGAAAACCGCCACAAAAGCCCCTAAAATCGCATACGAGCTCGCCATCCCAAAAATATACGCAAGGCTTACGGCGAGGCTCGTTTTCGCGCTCGGCTTTGAGGAGGTTTTCGCCACTATGATCGACGAGAGGATCGGGATGAGCGGATAGACGCAAGGGCTTAGCGAGAGCAACACGCCATAGCCGAAAAACAGCGCGATCGCCGCGATGAAGCTCTTGCCGCCAAGAACGTTTAAAATTTTATCCTGTTCGGAGATGGGATTTGCGCCGCGTGGATTTTTGTGAGCGGAGGATTCATCGGAATTTACAGCAGCGTTTTCAGCCGAACTTGCCGCGGAATTTCCAGCTGCGTGCGAGTTTGTCTCAGGATTTGCCTCTGCGCCCGAAGCTACGGTATTGCTTTTAAAATTTACAGTCCCGCTCTGCGCGCTGTACGTGGCAGAAATCTGCGTGGAATTTGCGGCGTTTCGGTGTCTTTTCAGCTCGGAGTTTGAAATTTTACCGATCTCATAGCCCTCCACCGCGCGCTTGAAGCTGAAACCGAACTGCTGCGGCTGGTAGCAAAAGCCCGATTTCGTGCAGCCCAAAAAATCGCCGCTAAGCACGAAATCATCGTTGTCTGCGGTGTTTGCAAGCACGAGGCCCAAAGGCACGGCGATGCTAAATTTGCCCTCGTAAATTTTATAATCCTTGTATTCGGTCGCGGCGGGCAGATTTATTAAATTCGTCACCTCCGCGCCGCCGATGAAAATTTTTATCTCGTTTTGATAGAGATAGACCCCGTCCGCGATATCAAAGCTTAGCGTTACGCCATCGCTTTGCGCCGTCGCGTTAAGCTTGAACGCATCGGAGGGCTTCAGGGGCTCGGCGCCCAAGCCTAAAAGAAAAAGCGCTGCCAAAATAAGTGATCTGATCAAATTTTATCCTTTGAAATTTTTTCCTACATTCTAACGTAATAAGTATGAATTTATAGTGTAGTCTAAAGAACTTTTTTGTAAAATTCCTTAAAATTTTTAGGAGGCTATATGAGCAAAGAGATCAAAACCGAAACGGGCGAAATAGCGCTGAAAGAGATAGAATTTAAAAGCTCAAAGTACGAAAAAATCTCGTTCAAAGACTACGAAACGCTGCTTGAGAGATACCAGATCGAGCTTTTGAAGCTGCAAAAATTCGTAAAAGAGAAGGGGTTAAAAATTTTGATTTTGATGGAGGGGCGCGACGCGGCGGGCAAAGGCGGCACGATCAAGCGACTATGCGAGCATCTAAACCCGCGCGGATGCCGCATCGTAGCGCTCGAAAAGCCGAGCAATGTCGAAAAGACGCAGTGGTATTTCCAGCGCTACGTCGCGCACCTACCCAGCGGCGGCGAGATCACGATCTTTGACCGCAGCTGGTACAACCGCGCGATGGTCGAGCCGGTGATGGGCTTTTGCACTCACGCTGAACATAAAGATTTCCTGCGCCAAGTGCCTAAATTTGAGGAGCTTTTGGTAAATGCGGGGATAATTTTGTTTAAATTTTACTTTTCGGTCTCCAAAGAGGAGCAAAAAAGGCGCTTCGAATCGCGCCGCACCGACCCGCTGAAGCAATACAAACTCTCGCCGGTGGATGCGAGATCGCAGGAGCTGTGGAATCAATATACGCTCGCAAAATACTCGATGTTGCTCGCTTCAAATACCGAGTTTGCGCCGTGGACGATCCTTGATAGCAACGACAAAAAGATCGCGCGACTAAACGCCTTCCGCTGCATACTCTCGCGCATAGACTATCCCGAAAAAATTGGTGCGAAGGAGCTTGCGGTGGATCCAAACCTCGTGCGAAACGGCGCCAGGGAGATAGTCCTAATGGAGGATAGCCAAAAAAGCGAGGCTTGGCGCAAGCTGGAAAGCCCCTCCCGCAAGAACAAGAAGGATAAGAAAAAAGGTTGAATCTTGCCAATGAAGATTACTCGCTAAGAATTGCCATGGAGGCTTGCTTAGGAATTGCTCATTATGGATTTATTTCCTAATAATAGAAAGGCATTGAATTTTACAGCTTTTCATTTAAAATCTTTAGCGGGATTCCATCCTGTTGGGAATTGAAACAACCCACGTCGCGATACTCGTATGAGCTAGTGACAGTAGAATTCCATCCCGTTGGGAATTGAAACATTGTCATGTCTAAACTCGCATGGCCTAGTATTTGGTAGAATTCCATCCCGTTGGGAATTGAAACCGAAACAAAGCCTTGCCGTTCGTTTGTCCATTGTGTAGAATTCCATCCCGTTGGGAATTGAAACAGTATCTCTGATCGAAATGGTCGTAAGTGCCGTTTGTATAATTCCATCCCGTTGGGAATTGAAACAAATCTTGTAGAATGTAATCCATAACTCTTCCTTTAGTAGAATTCCATCCCGTTGGGAATTGAAACTTTTGGCTCGGGATAGCTTGGGGGATAGCGATCGGCGTAGAATTCCATCCCGTTGGGAATTGAAACCAATATCCATATTTTAGGGGTGACGTCTAGCAAGGTAGAATTCCATCCCGTTGGGAATTGAAACCTTTGTTTTTCGAGGCACATTGAAGCTCCGCGGTGTCGTAGAATTCCATCCCGTTGGGGATTGAAACAGGCTAAAGTCGAGGCGCTGGAAAAAGAAAACGCCGCGTAGAATTCCATCCCGCTGGGAATTGAAACGCTCTTTGTACTGGCAGATATGGCTCGGCATAGGGTAAAATTCCATCTTGTTCGTAATTGCTACCAGAACCGATCAAAAAAATCAAATCTCAAAAGCTTCGATATTAAAATTTCATCTATCCCGGTTTAAAAATTTAATGTGCCGCTTGATAAGATGCCTGTTTGTGCAGGCCGGTTCATCTTTACGGCATAATATGCAAAATTTTATAAAATTTTATGTTTATTTTATGCAGTATTCTGTATAATTCACACGGATAAACGAAGTGTTTTGCCATTTTTACTTATGAATGACACGATTTTTATTCATTTTATACGATTTTATGTATAATTAACGAATAAATTTGTATAATTTTCATATGTTAGAAACGAGCGATATATTCAACATTTTGCACAATGCCGTCGAAGCCAAAAATAACGGTAAAAAGATCTCGCACGCCGCGATGGCGCAGAGGTTAGGCGTGTCGATGCGGACGTATCAGGACTGGCGCTTGGGCACGACCAAACCGCAAGCCGCGACCGCGATATGCCAGATGTTGTGCGAGCTCGATAGCGACGACGCTGCGTTTGTGCTGCATAAGATAAAAAAACTTATAGGAGAGTAGAGTGCAAAACATTACTTTGCAAGAAAAGCTGGATCTGCAGGGCGTCTTTCGCGTGATTTATGAGAAAAAAGAGTCGAAATTCGCGATTTTTTACAAGGCACTTTTGAAGAAATTTTTTAGAAATTTTAAAAAATAATTGGCGGAGGCATTTATTTATTATACTTTATGTGGCAAAGGTGGTAGTATCCATTAAATTTAGATGATTTTTCCTTTTTATGACGACCATGCCGATATTCTTTGTTTTGCAGTTTCAAAGGATGCTAGCAAATTCTGCTTTATAAAATTTTTTCCATCTTTCTGTCTCTTTGGTATTATCTAATTTAATTTTAAATTCTAACTTTGACACATGATCTTAAATTTGTAGCGTAAATTTAATTGAAATTAATGCAGAATTTCTTCTTTAACCTAGCTTTTAAGATCCATAGCGTACATTTTTATAAATATTTTGAATTGCTATTAAATGAGTTGCATTTAAATCTATTTATATTGCGGCAAATATATAGTTCGTTAAAAATTTTAATTTGTGAGTAACTTCAAAATTTTATTCGTAACCCATAAATTTAACATATTTAGTAGGTGAATTGAAACCGAATGAATTTCGCATAAGTGCCCCATGCTGTATCTTATCCCAGCCACAACTAATCTTTTTAAATTTTATAGCGAGATGAGAATTCTACACATTTCCGCCGCGAAAGTCATATCGCGTAGATTCGTTTTGATTTCAGCAAGATGAATTCTACCGCCTACGCAAATCGTGCAATAAGCCCATTTAGGCGTTTCAATTCCCAAAGGATAGAATTATTCCACATTCCTGCGGGACGCTATAAAATGCAGTGACAGAAGTTTCAATTCCCAACGGGATGGAATTCTACGGAGGCAGGACAATGATAGAGCCAAAATATAGGAGTTTCAATTCCCAACGGGATGGAATTCTACGGAGGCAGGACAATGATAGAGCCAAAATATAGGAGTTTCAATTCCCAACGGGATGGAATTCTACATTGTGGACGGGTTTCATAGATATACTACGATGCGTTTCAATTCCCAACGGGATGGAATTCTACTCATCATCCGGTAAAAAGCTCTTAGGGTTTGGAAGTTTCAATTCCCAACGGGATGGAATTCTACCCCATTTTTATCAATAGAAATGCGGATATGCGATGTTTCAATTCCCAACGGGATGGAATTCTACCCGATGTGTTGGTGCCTTTTTCTCGGATGCTTTTGTTTCAATTCCCAACGGGATGGAATTCTACAAATTTTGCGAAATTATACTACAAAAAATGTTAGTGTTTCAATTCCCAACGGGATGGAATTCTACACGGGGAATTCAAGGAGAGTTGATTGGATTTAGATAGTTTCAATTCCCAACGGGATGGAATTCTACTGTGTCGGATTATCTTTGATCTGCTTGATTACTCGTTCAATTCCCAACGGGATGGAATTCTACTTTACGTTGCCTACCCCGCCCCAGCCTATGATGGCAGTTTCAATTCCCAACGGGATGGAATTCTACGTGGCGAGGCCGTGCTTAATACATCGTGGTTTGCAGGGTCTCAATTCCCAACGGGATGGAATTCTACTTTACGTTGCCTACCCCGCCCCAGCCTATGATGGCAGTTTCAATTCCCAACGGGATGGAATTCTACCCCGCGCCGATAACGCTTTGCACCGAGCAAATGCTGTTTCAATTCCCAACGGGATGGAATTCTACATTTTCATTTTTTACCCCTTATCTTTTTCGTACGTGAGTTTCAATTCCCAACGGGATCGAATTCTACTTTCACCGAGCCCCTCCGCTTCATC
>CAUQZM010000016.1:0-34247 GCA_963522765.1 uncultured Campylobacter sp.
AGGAGGCACGGCAAATGAGAGCGTGGCGGCGCAGATTGAAATTTTAAACGGGTGGTTGAAAGGATAAATTTAAGGAGCTAAGAGCGGCGAAATTTTAAAATTTCATAGCCGCAGTTTTGAAATTTAATAGTTTCAGCTTTAAATTTTAAAATTCGGCGAGCTTGACGATCTGTGCGGACACATACACGGGCTGCGCGGGGGTGGCGAGCTATGTAATACGTCTGCCGCGCCAGATTAAGCTTTGCGGCGGCGTTATTAAGTGCCGCCGCAGACTGTAAAGTAAAATTTAAAGGACAGGCTCCGCGCAAAGCGGAGCGCTTGACTTGAAGTTTAGGACGTGGGCTGAAATTTAAAAGCGCACCGATAGATTATCCAAGTGCAGCTAGAAAGCGCGAGCAGACTTTGTGGGCGAGTTTTAACTGGTGCCGAGGGCGGCGCGGAGAGGAATTGAATTTAAACTCAAAGATTAATGACGGCGGATCGGATTTTTTTGAGAGCGGAATTTAATCGAAGCAAATTTAAACATGGAGGGCGTTTTGATATATCTGGTGTCTAATACGAGATTTGATCATCCGCAGGTGAGGCAGCTTGCGGTCTGCGAGATAAAATTTCTCAAATTTAGCCTGCCCACGCAGACGGGCGCGCTAATTTTTACCTCCAAAAATGCGGTGGCGGCGATAAAATTTAATAAAATTTCACTTGATTTAGATACGCCCGTTTACGCTATCGGCGAGCCGTGCGCTGCGGCTGCGCGCGAGTTTGGATTTTGCGATATCTACACGGCGCTACACGGGCACGGAAATGAGTTTGCCGCTGAGATCGCGCCGCTTCTAAGGGGCAGAGACGCGCTGTATCTGCGCGCGAGGCAGACGGTATCAAAGCTGGAGCAAATTCTATCTAGCGCCGGCGTGCGGCTGCAAAGAGTGATCGCCTACGAAAATTGCGTCCTTAGCCTGCCTGCCGCCGCAAAGCCGCCGCAAGGCAGCACGCTGATTTTTACCTCGCCTAAAAACGTGCGCGGCTTTACCGCAAATTTCGGCTGGGACGGGAGCTACAAGGCGATCTGTATCGGCAAGACGACGGCGAGCGTTTTGAGCGAGTTTTGCGAGCCGATAATCTGCGAAAGAAGGTCGATAAAATCCTGCGTCGATCTGGCGCTTTTGCCATAGTTTAAGCAAATTTTGACTATAATTTTGCCCAAGCCTGGGTGAAGCGAGAGCGTTTTATATGAGGGTTCAACATATTTGTATAAGCGACGACGTGAGAGGTCCGTGTGACGCGGCTCGGCTCGAGCTTTTTTTAAAGTTACGAGTTGCGACCTAGAGATTTTTCCTAGTTGCAAGATTGGCTTTGTTTGAGCCGATTCTTTTTACGCAACGCTCACTTGGGTTTTTTACGTTACGGAGGCTTCATTGAATATCCTAATAATCGGCGGCGGCGGTAGAGAATACGCGATCGGGCTAAGACTTCGCGAGGATAAAAACGTTTTAAATCTGTATTTTGCTCCGGGAAACGGCGCTACAAAGGCGCTCGGTAAAAATTTAGATTTAAAAGATTTTAATGAGCTCGCACTCTTTGCCAAAAACAACGACGTAGCCCTTACCGTCGTAGGCGCCGAAGAGCCGCTTACAAAAGGTATCGTGGATATTTTCAAAGCGCAAGGCCTCGCGATATTCGGTCCCAGCGCTGCTGCGGCGAAGCTTGAGGGCTCTAAAGCCTATATGAAGGACTTTCTGGCGCGAAATCATATCAAAACCGCAAAATTTCTAAGCAGCGACGATCTCTCTGAAATTTCAAAATTTATAGACGATCTAGGCGGCCGCATAGTGGTCAAAGCGGACGGCTTGTGCGCGGGCAAAGGCGTCATCATCGCAAACTCCAAAGATGAAGCTAAAAAAGCCGCCGCGGATATGCTAAGCGGCGAAAGCTTCGGCGAAGCGGGCAAGCGTGTCGTCGTGGAGGAGTTTTTAGAGGGCTTCGAGCTGAGTTTTTTTGCGATCTGCGACGGGGAGAATTTCGTAAGCTTGCCCGTAGCGCAGGATCACAAAAAATTGCTTGACGGCGATCTTGGCCCGAACACCGGCGGCATGGGGGCTTATGCGCCAAGCCCGCTAGCGGATGCCGCGCTGATAAAAAGAGTAGAAAGCGAGATCGTAGCACCTACGCTAAAAGGGATGCGGCAGCAGGGCGCGCCCTTTTGCGGCGTGCTGTTCGTGGGGCTTATGATCGTGAGCGGCGAGCCTTACGTACTGGAGTACAACGTCCGCTTCGGCGATCCGGAGTGCGAGGTTTTGATGCCGCTAATTGACGGAAATTTGAGCGAAATTTTATACAACGCCGCCGTAGGCAAGCTAAGTAGCATAAGCTTAAAAGAGCGATTTGCGGTGGGCGTCGTAATGGCTAGCGAGCGCTACCCTTACGGCTCTTCGCAGCCTGCTTTGATCGAGGTCAGCGAAATTCCCGCGGGAGCCCATATCTGCTATGCAGGCGTGAGCGAGCGGGAGGGGCAGATTTACGCTAGCGGCGGGCGCGTTTTGGTAAGCGTGGGTGTCGCGCAGAGCCTAAAACAGGCGCGCGACGCGGCCTACGCGCTGTGCGAAAATATAAAATTTAGCGGCGCGCAGTATAGGCGCGATATCGCGCACCAAGCCTTAAGAGATAAAATTTGATCGTCGCTCCGCTTAGCAAGCGCGTAATCGCGTTTAGTATCGACGAAGCGGTGAGCGTAACGCTTTTTGTGGTCGTGCTATTTGCTATCGACGAGCCAGAGCTTGTCGCAGCGGCGCAGAGCGGAAGCAATCTTGAGGTACAAAAGATCGCGTCGAAATTCATTTTGCATTACGCGATAATAAAATTTTTATATCATACGATTTTTGTCTATCTATACGGCGCGACGCTAGGCAAGCTTGCGGTTAAAATTTATTGCGTCCGCGCTGGCGGCGGCGACATGGACATCGCTACGGCAGCGATCCGCGCGGCGGTTAGGTTGATAAGCGAGATGATCTTTTATATGGGATTTTTGGTGGCGCTTTTTACGAACTCGCGCCAGAGCCTGCACGATATGGCGGCGAAAACATTGGTGGTAGAGATTGAAAAAGAGTAAGAAATTTAAAATTCTAGCGCTTAGTTTTAGCGCTCTTTTAGCAAGTAGTGCGAGCGCAAAGGTCCAAGACGTCGAGCTTATAGCAGATAATGTCGAGAAAAACGGCTTTTTGACGGAGGCGAGCGGCAATGTAACGGTGTATTCGCAGGAATACTTTATCACCGCCGATCGAGCTACATACGACGAGCAAAACGGCATCATCGAGCTTTTTGGTAACGTCAATGCGATGCGCGGTAGCAGCGAAACTACGCGTGCGCAGCATGTCAAAATCGATCTGAAAAACGATAAGCAGCAAGCCGACGTAAATTTTATGATGGACAAGGATTCCGAGCTTTGGATGCAAAACGACGCGAGCTGTAGCGATAGCGAGTATTACCGCGTGGAGGGCTCCAGCGTATCTAGTTGCAACGTTACCGATCCTGATTGGCGCATCAAATTTAGCAGCGGCATGCTTAATAAAGAGAGCAAATTCCTCCATCTGTTCAATCCGAGATTTTACGTGGGCGATGTGCCGGTGCTCTATCTGCCGTATTTCGGCTTCCCGACCGACCGCACGCGCCGCACGGGCTTGCTGCCTCCCGAGGCCGGCTACATCAGCAAGGAAGGGATTTACTACAAGCAACCGATCTATTTTGCGCCTTACGATAGCTGGGATTTTCAGCTCGATCCGCAGGTGCGCACGCGCAGGGGCTTTGGCGTATACGGGACATTTCGATTTACGGAGTCGCCGTATTCTTACGGCGAGATTAGAGGCGGAGTTTTCGATAACTTCTCGCGAGCGCAAAAACGCCTTGAATACAAAAACGAGCGTCACCACGGCTTTGAGGTGCAATACGATCGCAGCAAGCTTGCGACCTATCTGCTAGACGGCGATCTGCGCGAAAATTTATGGATTGATTTTACTCAGCTAAACGACCTTGAATACTACGATCTGAAGGAAAAGGGCGGTCTTAGCGACGATGCGGATAATTCGCTCGTAACTTCGCGGCTGAATTATTATTTGACCTCAGACGAGCACTATTTTGGCGCTTATGGACGCTACTATATCGATACGAGCAAGCTAAACGCCGATAATACCTTCCGCAATGAAGATACCGTCCAAGAGCTTCCGACGCTGCAATATCATAAATTTAGCAATGATTTGGGGCTGCCAAATTTGATCTATTCGCTTGATGCGAAGGCGCGTAATTATACCAGATGGGAGGGCGCGACTGCTCGCCAATACGAGTTTGACGTGCCGATTAGTATAAGCACGCCACTACTGGCGGATTATTTAAATTTCGCCTTTACCGAGCGAGTGTATATGACTAATATCGATTGGCACGATAAATTCTACTACGCAAACGGAGATCTTGGCGAGGATAAAAGCACTTTCTACGCTAATCAATACACCGAGCTTTCGCTCTACACCGACGTAGCCAGGGCTTACGATAGCTTGTATCATACGATGAGCTGGAGGGCGGATTTTAGAATTCCAAGCTGGCAGCAAGGCGATATCGAGGATAGAATTTTAAAGTATCATCAGTATAAATACGACCTTGCTCGCGGTGCAGTAGATCGTTCGCGGCTGGGTAACTTGCAAGACTCGCTTTATTGGGAGGATAACTTCTTAAGTGAGCTTAGTGACGAATACACCCACGAAAATGCAGCTTTAAGTATGACGCAGTTTTTTTATAATGAAGACGGACGTAAATTTTTACGCCATAGCGTCAAGCAGCGATATGACTTCGACGATCATGAGTTTGACGATTTAGAACACCGCATCGATGCGTATTTTGCAAATGGGCTAAATATCGGAAACCGCTTTACCTACTCACATAAATATAAAAGCTTTGATAAGGTCTATACCTACGCCAACTACTCCAACGACGACTTTAGCTTTGGACTTAGTCACGCTTACGAATACGAAAAGCTAAGCATGGAGCCTAAACGCTATACGAAAGATAACTACGGCATCGTAAACGCTTCGGTAAATTTGCCTAGGAATAATAAAATTTTTGGGCGTTGGGATTACGACTTGGAGCGATCTTATTCTAAAATGTGGCGCGTGGGGCTTTCTCATACGCGCAAGTGTTGGAATTACTCTTTTGTGTATCAAGAGGATATCGAGCCTAAAAACACCAGTACGACGGGCTACAGCAAAGCAAGCAAGGAGCGCGGAATTTACTTTCTCGTAAATTTCTATCCGTTCGGCGGAGTAGGGTATGATTTTTCGGTAAATAGCGAATACGGAAGCGAAAAATAATGACGCCTAGAGCTGAGCTGATGTTTGAAAACCAAATCGATGCCGCGATGAAACTCGCAGAAATTTTACCCGCTACCGTGATCAAAAACGAAAATTTTCTAATAATCGCTCAATCCCTGGAGTCGCTTCCTATCGCAAACCATCTTGCTTTAAAACTGGGGCTTGCCTATGAGTTTTTATTCACAGAACCCGTTTTGGCGCCCAATAATTCTGAATGCGCGATCGCGTGCGTAAGCGAAACCCAAGAGATCGTGATGGTGGATGAGCTCGTGCGAAGCTTCGGCATCAGCCTGGATTATGTTTACGGACAGGCAAACAGACTTTATGAGGAGAAAATTTTAAAAAACATGTATAAATTTCGCAAGGGCGAGCTTTTGGGAAATTTGGAGAAAAAAAACGTCATCTTGGTAGATGAGGGGTGTGAGAGCGGGCTGACCGCACTTACTTGCATAAAGACGCTCGTAAGCTTAAACGCCAAAGCGATCTTTTATGCCACGCCCGTTATCGGCAGCGATAATGCAGACGAAATCACCATGCTAGTAGATGGAATTTATGCTGTTCATAAGATCAGAGATTTTGTGAACGTGGATTTTTATTACAAAGAAAAAACGCTCTCAAGCGCGGAAGAGATAATGCAAATTTTAAACAAATGCCCGCTTTATCTGCCGTTTCACGAAACCAACAAAAACAAGGAGAAAATTAATGCAGTGCAAAATTGAAGTAAATGGCAATACCGAAATTTTCGATATCAATAAGGTCGCAAAGCAAGCCGCGGGCGCGGCGCTTTTGCGCGTAAAAAATACCGTCGTGCTAGCCACCGTAGCGCGCGAAGAGACGCAGGTGCAGGAGGACTTTTTGCCCCTTACCGTGCAGTATATCGAAAAGATGTACGCAGCAGGCAGAATCCCCGGAGGCTACATCAAGCGCGAGACCAAGCCGGGCGATTTTGAGACGCTAACGAGCCGCATCATAGACCGCTCGCTACGCCCGCTCTTTCCGAAGGGATACGCGTATCCGACGCAGATCGTAGTTTACGTGCTATCGGCGGATCCCGAGGTCGATCTGCAAGTCGTCGCTCTTAATGCGGCGTCTGCGGCGCTGTATCTTAGCGACATCCCGATTAAAGCGCCCGTTTGCGGCGTGCGCATAGGCTATCAAAACGGAAATTTCATCTTAAATCCGAGCAACTCCGCGCTTAAAGCTAGCGCGCTCGATCTTTACGTAGCGGGCGTCGGCGATGAGCTTTTGATGATCGAGATGCGCTCCCTGCCGCAGATTAGAGGCGGTGCGCAACAGATGAATGAATTTAGCGAAGATCTGATGGTAGATGCGATCGATTTTGCCGCAAAGGCGATAAGCGCGGGCTCGAGCGCCTACGAAGAGGCTTTTCTGCCGATTAAAAAGCCCGATGCGAGCTTGGAGTGCAAGCCTGAGATCGAAGATGAGGATATCGCGGATTTTATCGACGCAAACTACAAAGACGCCGTCAAAGCGGCGATCAATCAGATGGCAAAGAGCGAGCGTGCTACCGAACTAAACAAAATCGTGGATCAAATTTTGACGACCGAGGCAGCGGCGCAAAACGAATGGAGCAAAGAGGTGATCTCCAGCGTCATCGGCAAGTATAAGCGCGGCATCATCCGTACGCAGATCATCGAGGATCGCCGAAGAGCCGACGGACGCGCGCTTGATGAGGTGCGCCCGATCAGTATCGAGACAAATATCCTGCCGTGCGCGCACGGAAGCTGCCTATTTACGCGCGGGCAGACGCAGGCTTTGGTCGTCACTACGCTAGGCGGCGATAGCGACGCGCAGCTAAGCGACAGCCTAACGCAGCTTGAGCCGATCAGCGATAGATTTATGTTTAACTACAACTTCCCAGGCTTTTGCGTCGGCGAAGCAAGTCCGCTCAAAAGCCCCGGCAGACGCGAGCTAGGACATGGAAATTTGGCTAAAAGAGCGCTATATCCGAGCATCGATCTAAACTCGCCGCAGTCTATCCGCGTAGTGAGCGAAATTTTAGAGAGTAACGGCTCAAGCTCGATGGCTTCGGTCTGCGGCGGCGCGCTTTCTCTCCGAGCAGCGGGCGTGCCTACGCTAAAGCTCGTTGCGGGCGTCGCGATGGGCTTGATTTTTGAGGGCGAAAAACACGCTGTGCTAACCGACATAATGGGGCTTGAGGATCACGACGGCGATATGGATTTTAAGGTCGCGGGCACCCATGAGGGCATCACCGCGCTTCAGATGGATATCAAGCTCGGCGGCATCAGCCTGGAGGTTTTAAAAGAGGCTCTAGCGCAGGCAAAGCAGGCTCGCGCGCATATTTTGGGTCTTATGGAGCAGGCGGACGCGGCGATCGTCATAAATGAAGATGTGCTTCCGAAGCTTGAAATTTTTAGCGTCGATCCGAGCAAAATCCCCGACATCATCGGCCAAGGCGGCAAGGTCATCAAAGAGATCACTGAAAGCTTCGGCGTAAATATCGATCTGGATCGCGAAAAGGGCGAGGTTAAGATCCAAGGCGCCAAAGCTAGCGGCGTATCGGGCGCGAAAGAGAAAATTTTATCGATAGTTTCAAATTCTCGCGATTTTCGCAAGCCGCGCGGTGAACGCAAAGAGGTAAAATTTCAGATCGGCGAGGAGTTTGACGGCGTGGTGCAAAGCGTGCTGGATTTCGGCACTTTCATCTCGCTGCGAGACGGCGTGGACGGATTGCTGCGCGCTAAATTTATCACGACGCCTTACAAGGCGGGCGACGTGGTGCGAGTGCGCGTGACCGATCAGAAAGGCACTAAAATTTCACTGGAATTAGCTTAAAATTTTAATAGGAGCGTAAAGATGCAGCTTAAAAAGATATTTTTCCCTATCGGCGGCGGCGAGGAGCTGGCAGAGCGCATACACGGAGCGCTGCTAGTGAATAAATTTTTCGGTACGCACATCAACATAATGGCGTGCCAGCTCGATCCTAAGATGATCTACAACGTCCGTATGACGCTAAAAGGCGGCGTGCTGATGGAGGAGTTTTTAAAATCCGCGGGCGATGAGATGCAGGCCGAGCGCGAGGTGATCAAAGCTATCTTCGACACTGAATGCGCCAAGCTGGGCCTAGATCAAAACGACGACGATCATGTCCCAAATAGCGCCGCTTTGAGGCATATGGTAGGCATCCGCTCCGAGCTGGTCGAGAAATACTCCAAGTATTGCGATTTGGTGCTGGTCTCGGTGCCGCCTACGGGCTCTATCACCGGCACGTTCGAAGCGGCGGTCACCAAAAGCGGCAAGCCTTGCATCGTCATACCGCGCAAGCTGCAGGAGTTCAAGGTGGATAAAATTCTAGTTTCACTTACCGGCACTGCGGCGTCTGCAAGGGCGCTCGATAATTGGCTAGAGCTTTTACAGCGCGCCAAATCTATTACCGTTATTACCGCAAATCACTACCTTCAAGATGACCTTGCCGAAACTAAGCGCCGTATAAGCGATTATCTAGCCTTGCATGACGTTAAAATTGATGTTTTTGAGGCGTTAAACGCCGAGGGTAAGATCCCCGGGCAGGTGCTACTAGAGTACGCAGACGCGGGCGATTTCGACCTCATCGTCGCGGGCTTACACTCAGACAGCGGCATAAAGGAGATATTCCTAGGCGGCGCGTCGAAATACTTCCTACAAAAGACCAAAATTCCGGTCTTAATGTAGCTTGAAGCTTAGACGCCGCGTCCCGGCACGCCGCCCGCACCGCGTCTAAGCTTAAATCGGCTTTTAAGCGCCGCAAGCTAAAGCTTAAATTTTAATCGGCTCGCTTTGGCTTTATTAGGCCGTCCGCAGATCGTGCAGTTATGCTTCTTGCGGAGGGGTTGCGATTAATTTTATCGCTAGCTTTGCTAACGAGCCGCATTTGCTTTGCTACGGCTAGAGGGAGCAAGTATGTCCGCGGCTAGCGGAGTTAGCTGTCGCGGCAAGCGCGCCGGTCTATCTTTAAGCGCGGCGAGTTTGGAATTTCTATGCTTGCCGTTTTCGGTTACGTCGCGGATTTCGCATAAATTTGCACTTGAAATTTCCGCTTATGCGCTAAATTTTAAATTCCAAGGAGCGTAGATGGCGTTTGAAAATGCAATCATCACCAAAGAGGATGATAAAAAGTATGGATTGAGTGAAATTTACTACAAATATAATCCATACTATGAGACCTTCATTAATGAGTTACGATGGACTATTGATAGGGAGAGAGATTGCTGGGCTTGGTTTCTTTATAGCTTCCCAGGCTATGAACACGACCACGATTACGATACAAAATCTATTTGGATCTTATATCATAAAGGTGAAATTATAGAGATGATTATAGATCATGAGGTAAATATTAATAGGAAATTAGTTCCAGAGGAATTTCATAGGATTTGGAAACTCCTAGATTTAAAACCAAATCATACGCAAAGTCTTAATAAGCAAGATATTTTATGTCTGTTAAAAGAAATTTTGGAGGCGTATAGAGATATTGATTTGTATAAACCAAGAGAAAACTACACTATGGAACTCCAAGATTTAACCGATCACGCCACAAAATAGGACTTTAAATTTAACTCTATTTCAATTCCGTATCAAATCAAATTTTATAGAATTCTAAAATTTCGCAGAATTTTGAAATTCTAAAATTCCAAAATCCTATAATTTTAAAATTTTAAAATTCCCGCCCTAAAATTTCTTGTAAATAAAATTTATCAAAATCATCGACGCGAGCGCCTCTATGAGCGAGGCGATGATCATCGCGAAGTATGTCTCTTGCGAGATCGCGGCGGTAGAGTAAAAAAGTGTCGCCGTGGCGATGACGAGGGTTAGCGGCATAGATAGCGATAGCGCGAAAAGCGCCGCGCCTTTGCGCCCCAGAGTGCTTAAAAACGTAGCGCTCGCAAGCAGTCTGATGCCAAACATCAGCGCCGCTAGGCTTGCGGCAAAGCTCATCACTCCGGGCATAAGGAGCGCTTCTAGCTTGATCACGGCTCCGGTGTGTATGAAAAATATCGGCACCAAAAAGCCGAAGCCGAACGACGATAGCTTCTCGATGAGGTCGTCCTTGTGCGAGAAAAAGGTCGGCAGAAAGGTGCCTGCGATGAAGGCGCCGATGACGACCTCAAGCCCCAAAAGCATTACTCCGGCGCAGATGAGGCAAAACAGCGCCATCGCAAATCGCACGTCCTTTTCGTTTTTGTCGTATTTGGGCATGATGACCGTTTTTAGCGCGGGGAACCACCAAAATAAAATTTCAAGCCCTTTAAAAACCGCTAGAGCGGCGACCGAAAAGCCCAAAAGCGCGCCGATGTGAAGCGCCATCTCCACGCCGAAGCCGTTTTTAAGGTAGATGCCGCCCACCGTGAGGACGGCGATGCTGATGAGCTCGCCGATCACGCCCGCGGGCATCGCGAGATTGAGCCACGCCTGATCCTTGCCGTATTCTTTATACAGCGCCGAAAGCAGCCCGACGCTCATCAGAGGCGCTGCGATGATAAGCATCTGCGGCAACTCGAACGCCCAAACCGCAAGCGCGCTCAGGATATAAAGCAGCGCCAAAAAGATTAGGATCAGCCGCAGAATTTTGCGCGGCATCGCAAGTAGCGCGCGGAAATCCACCTCGCAGCCCGCCAAAAACATAAGGTAGCAAAAGCCGATCTGCGCGGCTAGATCGAAGGTCGCGCTTGGTGGCAAAAGCCCTAAATTTGCGGCTATGATGCCGAGCATAATCTCCATAGGCGAGAGCGGAATTCTAGCTAAGCTAGCTAAAAAGGGCGAAGCAAAGATCAAAAACGATAGCGCGATTAGGACGTAAATTTCATTCATACGCTTTGGCCTCGCACCCTTTTAGATTTTTCCCGCGCTGTTTTAGAATTTTTTCGCATCTTTCTAGCATTTTCTCTGGCTGCCCAGGGGCTTTTCGTATCATTTTAAGACTTCCTTTCGGTCGCTTTATAGTTCTTTGCGCTGCGAACGGAGACGAAATATGCGCAATTTCCGCTCTTGCACCACAACACAGGCAAACCGAAAAGCCTCTTTTTGCGTCCGCAAATCTCGCCCGGATTTAGCACGAGCGTGCCGTTTTTATCCACCGCCGCGGCGAAATAGTGAGTGTAGCCGTAAATTTTGATAGTTGAAATTTTATCCGCGCCGCACCCGCATAGACCCCGATTTTTACTTTCGCCGTCTGCATTGGGGTCAGAATTCGCAGTCAAATTTGAGCCCAAGCTCAGCGCGGTCAAATTTACGCACGAGTTTGGTGCGGATAAATTTGCGCTTAAGCTCGGCGCCGTTAAATTTACTGCGCGATCGGCACTCGAGCTTGCTTTAGAGTTCATATCCGAATCCATAGTAGCGTTTAAATTTGCGCTTGCATTTGAGTTTAAATTTGCGTTCGGGCTTGAAGCGAGGTCTGCGTCCAGACTTAAGTCTAAATTTGCGTTTGAGTTCACATCCACGTCTGTATTCACGCCCAAGCTCGCATTTAGACTTGCGGACTGCCCGCTTTTTAAATTCGCGCTCGCGCTATGCGCGTTTTTGAAGTTTTCGTCTGCACGGCGCGCGTCATTTAAAATTTTATCATCGTTAGCAGCATTAAAATTTGAGTTTAAATTTGCCGCGCGATCCGCCGCTTTATAATTTGAGATTAAAATTTCTCTGCGATCCATCTCGCAGTTTGAGCCTAAATTTGTGTCGCGGCTTACTTCGTCGCTAAAGTCCAAATTTTTGGCTAAGCCTGCGCCGAAATCCCTGCGAAAATTTACCGAGCGATCCGCACCCGCACCTAAATCCACGTCTAAATTTAACCCGTCTGCTTCATTTTGCGCTGCGGATTCTTCATCAAATAGATAAAACGGATGGTGCATGATTTTTAGTCGCAACCCGGCAAACTTCGTGCAAAAAGGCTCACCCCGCAGGTTGCAGTCGTTTTTAAACTTTACAAGCGCTTGGTCGCTATTATAAGGCGTCATTTTAAACGTTATCGGCGCCTCATTATTATTGTCTGGTGCCGAGAAGTAGGGCTTGCCGCTTTGTCGCAAAAGCCGCAGCGTCTCGATCGCAACGATGCCCTCTGCATGCACGAGCAGATCCGCTCCGCGCGCGAGCAGCCACTCTATGGCGCTGGCAGCGACCCCCGTTTCAGGGTGGGAGTCCGAGATGACGCCTATTATCAATCGATCTCTTCTTTAAGCTTGCACTGCGGGCACTCGGCGAAGTTGCCTTTTTTCAGCTCTTTGCGGAGCATGTATGAGTTGCCGCACTGCGGGCATGCGCGCGCAATCGGCGCGTAGTTGCTCACAAAGCCGCATTTTGGGTAGTTCGTGCAGCCGTAGAATTTGCCGCGTCTGGAGAAGCGCTCGACGATCTCGCCCGTGCCGCAGCTCGGGCACTTAACGCCCGTGGAGATGAGCGGCTTTTTCTCCTTTGCTGCGCCCTCGATTTTGCGCGAGTATTTGCACTTCGGATAACCCTCGCAAGCGATAAACTCGCCGTATCTGCCTTTGCGCTTGATCAAATTTTTACCGCACTGCGGGCATTTTTCATCTAGCACTTCGGGCGCCGCCTTCTCCTCGCTCGCCCCCTCGGCGCTGGCGTCCGCGTTGCGCGAGTATTTGCACTTCGGATAGTTTGAGCAAGCGATAAACTCGCCGAATCTGCCCTGGCGCTTAAGTAGCTCGCCGCCGCAGTTCGGGCAGGTTTCGCCGATCTTTTCGGCTAGCTTTTGGCTTGCGATCGAGGTTTTTCCTTTGGCGATCTCGTCCATAAAAGGGTAGTAAAAATCCGCTAAAATTTGCTGCCAGTCCGCTTTGTTTTCGGCGATGTCGTCGAGCTTTTCTTCCATTTTGGAGGTAAACTCGCTATCGACGATATTTTTAAAATTTTGCTCCAGCATCTCGGTGATCTTAAAGGCGATCTCGCTCGGCACCAGGTGCTTTTGCTCGATATTTACGTAGTTGCGCGCAGTAAGCAGCGAGATGGTAGGCGCATAGGTCGAGGGCCTGCCGATGCCTAGGCTTTCGAGCTTTTTGATGAGGCTTGCTTCCGAATAGCGCGCCGGCGGCTCGGTGAAGTGCTGCTGCGAGCTTAGACTTTGCAGGCTCATCGCGTCGCCCGCGCTAAGGCTCGGTAAAATTTTATCCTTATCCAGATCGCCGTAAGCCTTGTAAAATCCGTCAAATTCCACCTTACGTCCGCTGATCTTAAACGCGCCCTCTTCGCCGCGCACGATGATCGTTTGGATCTGCGAGACGCTAGGGCTCATCTGCGAGGCTACGAAGCGGTTGTAGATGAGCGCGTAAAGGCGGTATTCGTCGCGAGGCAGGATTTTTTGCGCGAGCTCGGGGGTAAGCTTTAGATCGGTAGGACGTATCGCTTCGTGCGCCTCCTGCGCGCCTTTGCTTTTGGTGGCGTATAAATTCGCGCTTTTGGGCAGATATTTTTCGCCGAAGCGCCCCTCTATGAGCTCGCGAGCCGCCGCAATCGCTTCTTTAGCGATATTTAGCGAGTCGGTTCGCATGTATGTGATCGCGCCGCCGTTTTTGGTATTGACGCCCTCATAAAGGCTTTGCGCGAGGCTCATCGTCTTTCGCGGATTAAAGCCCAGAGCCGTGCTCGCCGCCTGTTGTAGCGTCGAGGTCATAAACGGCGGATAGGGGTTCGTCTTGCGCGACTTGCTCTCGATACTCTCTACGCTAAATCTGTCTTTTTGCAGCTCAGAGACGATCTCGCTAGCCTGCGCTGCGTTTTTGATCGAGAGTTTTTCCATCTTCTCGCCGCGAAATTCCACGAGCTCGGCTTCTAAGTCCTTTTTAAAAACCGCGTCGATGCTGTGAAATTCTACCGGCTTAAAATTTAAAATTTCGCGCTCGCGATCGACGACGATTTTAAGCGCGGCGCTTTGGACGCGACCTGCGCTTAAGCCGCGCTGGATCTTTAAATTTAAAAGCGGACTTAGTTTGTAGCCCACGATGCGATCGAGCAGGCGGCGCGCTTGTTGGGCGTTTACGCTTGCGATATTTAGCTTGCGCGGCGAGTTTAGCGCGTTTGAGATCGCACTTTTGGTGATCTCGTGAAATACGATGCGCGGCAGATCCTGCGCCTGCTTGCCGATCGAAGCTGCGATATGATAAGCGATCGCCTCGCCCTCGCGGTCCTCGTCCGTCGCGAGGTAAATTTGATCCGCCTTTTTAGCGAGTGTCTTTATCTGCTTTACGATCTGATCGTGATCGGCGCTGATTTCGTATTCGGGCTCGAAGCTTTTATCTTTGATTTTGATGCCGAATTTTTTCTGCGGTAGGTCGCGGATATGGCCTTTAGACGCGATTACGTCGTAATCGGCGCCTAAGAAATTTTTGATCGTTTTGGCTTTTGCGGGGGATTCTACGATGATTAAATTTTTCATTGTTTAATCCTTTAGAATTCTAGGCAGCGTGATGCCCTTTTGGCTTTGGTATTTGCCCTTTTTGTCGCAGTAGCTCACCTCGCACGGCTCATCTCCTTGCAAAAACAAAACCTGCGCGATGCCTTCGTTCGCGTAAATTTTTGCAGGCAGCGGTGTGGTGTTGGAAATTTCAATCGTGATGTGCCCTTCAAAGCCCGGCTCAAACGGCGTTACGTTTACGATGATGCCGCAGCGCGCGTAGGTGCTTTTACCGAGGCAGATCGCAAGCACGTCGCGCGGCATTTTGAAGTATTCGATGGTGCGTGCTAGCGCGAAGGAATTTGGCGGCACGATGCAGACGTCGCCCTCAAAATCCACGACGTTTTTTGCGTCGAAATTTTTAGGATCGACGACCGTTCCACCGACGTTTGTAAAAATTTTAAACTCTCTTGCGACCCTTATATCGTATCCGTAGCTGGAAAGTCCGTAGCTAACGACGCCGCGACCGATATTTTCCTCGCAAAAGGGCGCTATCATATCGTGCTGCTGCGACATCTGTCTGATCCATTTATCGCTTTTCAGTCCCATAAAATTTCCTTAAAATAATCAAAATTTTTCGCGCATTATAGCAGCAAAATAAAATATAATAAAAATTTTATGCTAGAATTTTGCTTAAATTATAAAAATTTTATCACTTTTTAAGGAGCAACTATGGGGCTACTCAAGAAATTTGCGTTTATTACGTTTTTTATCGCGTCATCTTTGGCTGCTGCGAAGCCAAATATTTATATTTTAGCTACCGGCGGCACTATCGCGGGAAGCAGCGCAAGCGCTACGGAGGGTAACTATACCGCAGGCTCAAAGGGCGTAGAAGATATCTTAGCGGCAGTACCGCAGCTAGGGGATTTAGCTACGATTAAAAGCGAGCAAATTTCAAATATCGGCTCGCAGGAGATGAACGATGAAATTTGGCTCAAGCTTGCAAACCGCGTAAGCGAGCTGCTTACTAAAAACGACGTCGACGGCGTCGTCATCGTGCACGGAACCGATACGATGGAGGAGACGGCGTATTTTTTAAGCTTGGTAGTAAAATCTAAAAAACCGATCGTGTTGGTAGGCGCGATGCGAAACGCAGACTCGATGAGTGCTGATGGACCGCTTAATCTATACAACGCCGTTGCCGTCGCGGCAGATAAAAACGCTCGCGAAAAGGGCGCTCTTGTAGTGATGAACGACGAGATCCACGCCGCGCGCGAGGTTACGAAAACAAATACTACTAACGTTGCGGCTTTTGCCTCGCCGAATTCCGGTAAAATCGGCACCGTAAATTATGGCGTCGTAAATTTCTATATGGCGCCGCTTCGCAAACACACCGTCGTAAGCGAATTTAATATCAAGGATATCAAGGCCTTGCCGCGCGTCGATATCATCTATGGACACGCGCAAGATAGCGGCGATTTGGTCGATGCAGCGGTGCAAAAGGGCGCTAAGGGCATCATAGTCGCCGGCATGGGAAACGGAAATTTGTACCCCGATACGGAGGCTGCGCTCGCAAAAGCTAGCGAAGCGGGCGTGATCGTCGTGCGCTCAAGCCGCACGGGCAGCGGCTCAACTAGCGTTAGCTCGGAGGTGGACGACGTAAAACTTGGCTTTCTAACCGCAGATAATCTAAATCCGCAAAAGGCGCGTGTGCTGCTGATGTTAGCCCTTAGCAAAACGAGCGATAAAGCGAAAATTCAGAGCTTTTTTGCGACACATTAACGCAGAAACCCCGCGCGGGTAGAATCTCGGCGCGGGAGTTTTAAAACAAAATTTCAGCGTGAAATTTTAAAGAAAAGCAAGGCGCAGGATTTTGATACGAGCCCGAAGGTGGAATTTTAAAGCAAAGCGCGGAATTTTTGCGCTCTGAGCTTGGGTGTAGAATTTCGATCGTAAAATTAAGTGCTAAATTTTAAAGAATTCAAAATCATTTCGCGCTCTTGCTGCAAAATTTCGTGTTTCGCTTGTGAAGTTTGAGCTTAAAATGAACGAGGCAAATTGCAGCCTATAAATCCTTAAAATCAGTCCGCAAATTTTGTCGTAAATTTCGCTTTGCACTTCTTAAAAGCCCTGCGAAAATCCATTTAAAGAAACAATTATAAAAATTTGGCTAAAATTTCGCAAATTTTTTCAGGAGAAATTTATGACAAAAGCAGAAATCAAAGAGTTAATGGATTTTTTCGGCGAGAAGCAAGGCATTAACGAGCTAAAAATTAAAGATAAAGATTTTGAGATCGAGATAAAAAAATATGGCCCATGCGGTGGTAGCACGCCTCAGCTCGCCGCACCGGCACCCGCTCCGCAGCTTGCTGCGCCTGCGGTAAACGTGCTCGTGGGCGATAAGCCCGCCTCAAAAGGCGCGATGGATACGATCGACAGCCCGATGGTGGGCACTTTTTATAAAGCGCCAAGTCCCGGTGCGGCAGAGTTCGTGAGCGTAGGTCAGGTCGTGCATAAGGGCGATACGATCGGTATAATCGAAGCGATGAAGATTATGAACGAGATTGAGGCAGAATTCGACTGCCGCATCAAAAAAGCTCTCGTCGAAGACGGACAGCCCGTCGAATACGCTATGGCGCTATTTGAGGTCGAGAAGCTATGAGGGAGCTTAAAAAAATTCTAATCGCAAATCGTGGCGAGATCGCTTTGCGCGCGCTTCGCACGATCCAAGAGATGGGCAAGCAGGCCATCGTCGTGCACTCTACCGCCGATCAGGACGCGCTTTATGTCAAATACGCCGACGCGTCGGTCTGTATAGGCGGACCGCGCAGTAGCGATAGTTACCTAAATATCCCCGCAATCATCACGGCCTGCGAGCTAACCGAAGCCGACGCGATATTTCCGGGATACGGCTTTTTGAGTGAAAGTCAAAATTTCGTCGAAATTTGCGCCAAGCACGGCATTAAATTTATCGGTCCAAGCGTCGAGGCGATGACCTTGATGAGCGATAAGAGCAAGGCTAAGCAAGTGATGATGCGCGCGGGTATCCCCGTAGTGCCTGGCAGCGACGGCGCGATTGCAAGTGTCGAAGAGGCACGCAAGCTAGCCGCCGAAATCGGCTATCCGGTCATCATCAAAGCCGCAGCCGGCGGCGGCGGGCGTGGAATGCGCGTGGTCGAGCGCGAAGAGGATATCGAAAAACTCTTCTGGTCTGCCGAGAGCGAAGCGATGAGCGCATTCGGCGACGGCACGATGTATATGGAGAAATATATCACAAATCCGCGTCACATCGAGGTTCAGGTCCTGGGCGACGAGCACGGCCGCGTCGTGCATATCGGCGAGCGCGACTGCTCGATGCAGCGCCGCCACCAAAAGCTAATCGAAGAAAGCCCCGCCGTGATCCTGGACGAGGAGACGCGTAAGAGCCTACTCGAAACGGCGGTTCGCGCCGCTAAGGCGATCGGATACGCAAGCGCGGGAACGTTTGAGTTTTTATACGATAGCAAGGATAAGAAATTCTATTTCATCGAGATGAATACCCGCTTGCAGGTCGAACACACCGTAAGCGAGATGCGAAGCGGGCTCGATCTGATCGAGTGGATGATCCGTATCGCGCAGGGCGAGAAGCTGCTACCTCAAAGCGAGATAAAATTTAGCGGGCATGCGCTTGAGTGCCGCATCACCGCCGAGGACTCCAAAAGCTTTATGCCAAACCCGGGCAAAATTACAAAATACGTCGCTCCTGGCGGTAGAAACGTGCGTATGGACAGCCACGTCTATGAGGGCTACTCGGTGCCGCCTTACTACGACAGCATGATCGGCAAGCTCATCGTTTACGACAAGGACCGCGCGCGCGCGATCGCAAAAATGAAGGTCGCGCTAGATGAGCTCATCATCGGCGGTATAAAATCGACGCGCGATTTTCATCTTAGGATGATGAACAACCCCGATTTCGTGGATAATAACTACGACACAAATTACCTAGCCAAGCACTAAATTTAAAATTCCAAGGGATGATACTCTTGGAATTTTAAAGCTCTATTTGAAATTCTACATTTAAAATTCCGTTTGAAATTTTATATTTAAAAATCTACTTGAAATTTTGTTTTAAAATTTTATCGTGCCACGCTTAAAATTTTGCTATTAAATTTACCGCTAAATCTTGGTGACGATGCGCGAGATACGCCATTGTGCCGCTTATATGTTTTACAGCGAGATTGACGGCGGGTTTGGTTTAAATTTTACGTTCTGCGGCGATTGAAATTTAGAATACGTATCTTGGCTACCGCAAATACTTGTTTTCGTCTGCACCGATCTGGTTAAAATTTAATGCCATGCATGCGCTCTATCACCTATTTCGGCGACTGGCTGCCGATGTGCGCGAGTAAGCGGTATAAAATTTACCGCACGAGCCGCTCGCGTCCGTTTGGCGTAAATTTTATCGCGCTCGCCGTTGCGAGCGTGAAGTAGTATCGAGCTGCGAATTTTAAACTATCTCGCCGTATACGCTTGAGAAATAGTGTTCTGCTTTGCGGGCAAAGTGCGCTAGGTCTTTAAATCGTCAAATTTCAAACTCCGAATTCCTCGTAAAATTTATTCAGATAATCGGCGTAGTAGAAGTTTTGATTTCTAGCGTCAAATTTACCCGCCAGTTCCAAGGCCGTTTTGTAGTCGCTCTCATCGCCGAATGCGCTGACGGCGATGAAAAATCGCAGGTCGTTCAGATCGTCGTTGCTATCGAGTATGGTGTGCGAGTGTTTGCGAGCTAAGCTTAGCGCCGTCTCGCGCTCATCCAGCCTAACGGCGATCTCGATTAGCGGCGCGACCATGTTTATGACGCGAGGATTTGACTCGATCGTCGCCGCGGCCTTGGGCAGCAGGGTTTTCGCCTCCCAGGTCCTACCTAGCGCTATCATGCTAAAAAGTATCGGCGCGTAGGTTATGTGCGGCACCTCGGAGCAGCTTAGTTCGCCCGAGAGCAACGGTTTGGCTAGCTCAAGCGCCGCTTCGTGCTCGCCTGCAAAATTTAAATACGCGATCTCATCGCTTACTTCGCACGCCTTGCAGTCGGCCATATCGTCTTTGGCGAGCTTTTTCCACAGCTCGTAGTTTGCCTTTGCTTCTCTAGCATCGCCCATGTCGATGTTTTGATTCATCAAAGCCTTGTAGTAGGAGGCCAGCGAGAGCTCCATGCGCTCGTAGTAAAACAGCATCGCCTCGTTCACCTCGTCTATGAGCCCCCTTTCTATCATAGAGCTTTTGGCGACGCCCGAGACGATCCATTTAAATTTCCACAGGCAGTCCGTAAAGTCGTCGAAATTCGGATATTAGCTTTCTTTTAAATTTTGCGCGATGTAGTTCGTGAGCCATAAGAGCGCTCTCGTTCTTAAAAACGCGCCGAATTTTTCAAATTCGTCGTTTAGCACAAAGTCGCAAATTTGCGCGGCAAATTCGAAATTTTCCGTCTCTACGGCGTCTTTTATTGCGTCAAACAGACATTCCTCCTTATCTATCACGCTTTTAAGCCCATTTAACTTTTCATAAAGTCCCTCTAGCGAGCCCTGTTTCATTTTCGCTCCTCGTTAAATTTTGCTAATTATATCCATTTAGTATGAAGTTAAGCAGGCTTTCTGCGATTTTAAAGCCCAAAAGGCAAAATGAAATTTAAACGCTATTTTAAAACAGCTCTGCTCGCGTGCCGTTTTAGCGCCCTATTTGCCGTCGCGATAGGTAAATTTCAGCTTTGTTATATAAATTTAATATTAAAATGCCGTATTCATAAATTTTTTAAGAAAAGGGGAATTTATGGACATAAACATACAGCGCCTTAAAAGCGAGTTTGAGCAGATAAGTCGGTTTGGGGCTTTGGCGGGCGGCGGGCTTACGCGGCTTGCATTTTCGCGCGAGGATAAAGAGGCGCGCGACTTCCTCATATCGCTACTTCAAAAAGAAAATTTCAAGATCAAAATCGACGATACGGGCAATATTTTCGCTAAATTTATGGACGTTAAAAATCCCGATCTGCCGCCCGTAAGTGCTGGTTCGCATATCGATAGCGTGCCGCAGGGCGGCTTTTACGACGGCACGCTAGGCGTCATGGCTGCTTTGGAGGCGATCCGCGCGGTGCGAGATAGCGGCGAAAAGCTTGCGCGACCGCTGGAGCTTATCGTCTTTGTTTGCGAGGAATCAAGCCGCTTTAAAATGGCGACCGTAGGCAGCAAGATAATTAGCGGCAAGCTATCGCGGCAGCGGCTGGGCGAGCTAAAGGATAAAGACGGAATTTCGCTATTTGACGCCATGCAGGAGTTTGGGCTAAATCCCGCGAATTTAAAAAGCTGTGTCCTGCCCAAATCCAGCTTTCATAGCTATATCGAGCTTCATATCGAGCAGGGGCCGGTATTGCAGAGGCGGGGTATCCCCGTAGGCATCGTCACGGGTATCGCCGCGCCCGTGCGATACGAGCTGCGGATCGAGGGCAGAGCCGATCATAGCGGCGCTACGCCGATGGATATGCGCTGCGACGCCCTAGCTTGCGCTAGCGAGATCATTTTAAGCGCGGAGAGGATCGCAAAGGAGGGCAAAACTACGGTCGCGACGACGGGCTATGCAAACGCGCTACCCGGCGTGCTAAACGTAATCCCAGGCTCCTGCACGCTAGGTCTTGATATACGCGATATAGACGAGGAAGCGCTTAGGGCGGCGGACTATAAAATTTGCGCCGCGATAGATGAAATTTGCGCTCGCAGAGGGTGCAGATTTGAACTAAAAAATCTCATCAAGGATCGTCCCGTAAAGCTAAGCGAGGAGATGATAGATCTGCTTGAGAACTGTGCCGGCGAGCTTAAAATTCCAAGCCTAAGGCTTCCTAGCGGTGCGGGACATGACGCGATGAATATGACGGAGCTTGCGGATCGCGTGGGGATGCTTTTCGTACCGTGCAAGGACGGTATCAGTCACAACGTAAACGAGAGCATAAATTGGCACGACGCGTTTGCCGCTACGAAGGTTTTGGCTGCGGCGATGTTAAACTTAGCTAAAAAATAAAGGAGAGAAGATGGATGCTATCGCACAAAAAGTAGAGGCGCTAAAAAGCGAGATGATCGGGGATCGCAGGTTTTTTCACTCGCATCCCGAGACGGGCTGGTTTACCTTTTTTACGACCGCGGTTATCGCAGATCGTATGCAGCGCTTGGGTTATGAGATAAAGCTCGGTCGCGAGGTTGTAAAGCCCGAAGCCAGACAGGGCGTAGGTAGCAAAGATGCCTGCGAGAAGGCGAAGCAGCGCGCCGAAGGGCTACTAAACGCAGATCAGATAAAATTTCTTGATGCGATGGAGGACGGGCTAACGGGTCTAGTTGCTGAAATAGATACGGGGCGCGCGGGCAAGACGGTCGCTTTTAGATTTGATATAGACGGCGTGGACGTGACCGAGAGCACGGACGCGGATCACCGCCCTTTTAAGGAGGGCTTTCGCTCCGACATCAGCGGCATCACGCACGCGTGCGGGCACGACGGGCATATCACGATGGGACTTGCTTTGGCAAAGCTGATCGCGCAGAGCTTAGATGATTTTAGCGGTAAATTTAGATTTATATTCCAAACCGCCGAGGAGGGTACCAGAGGCGCCGTAGGCATGGAAGCTGCGGGCGTCACCAAGGGCGTAGATTATCTGCTGGGCGGTCATATCGGCTTTCAGGCAAACACGATGAGAGGCATCATCTGCGGTACCAAAAAGCTGCTTGCGACCACTAAATTTGACGTAAGCTTAAAAGGCAAGTCCGCTCACGCCGCGGGCGCGCCGCAAAACGGAGCCAATGCCCTGCTCGCCGCAGCCGAGATGGCGCTTGATATGCACGGCATAACCAGGCACGCAGACGGCGTCACGCGTATTAACGTCGGAGTGCTGCGCGCGGGCGAAGGGCGCAACGTCATCGCGCCTAACGGCTATCTCGCGTGCGAGACGCGCGGCGAGAGCACGGAACTGAATGAGTTTATGAAGGCCAAATGCATGGACATAGTGGAGGGTGTTTCTAAAATTTACGGCGTCAGCTACGACGTGCAGGTTACGGGCGGTACCGCAGGCGGCGATAGCGACGAGGCCACCACGCAGCTTTACGAGGATGCGGCGAAAGCATCGCCGTTTATAGATAACGACAAGATCGTAAGGGAGCTAAATTTTGGAGCGTGCGAGGACTTCGCGCATTTTATGCGCTCGGTGCAAGATGCGGGCGGCAAAAGCGGATATCTGATGATCGGCACGACGCTTGCGGCGGGTCATCACAACGGCAAATTCGACTTCGACGAGGATTCGCTGCTTGCGGGGGTGGACGTGTATCTGCGCTGCGCGTATAAGCTAAACGGCAAAGCTTAAGGAAGGCGGCATGAAAAGAGCACTACTTCTAAGCGCTTCCAGTTACAAAGACAGCGGCTATCTGAACCACTGCAAGAGGTGGATCAAGGAATTTTTAGGAGATCTTTGGAAGGATGAAATTTTATTCATTCCGTTTGCGGGCGTTAGGCGCACAAACGATCAATATGAGCAGAAGGTCGCAGACTGCTTAGAGAATAGCAATATCAGATCGATCCATCGATTCGCCGATATGAAAGTCGCCGTTAAAAATGCCAAATCGATCTGCATCAGCGGCGGCAATACCTTCGTGCTGCTAAATGAGCTTTATAAATTTGATCTCTTAGGCGCGATCAAAGACGCCGTAGATAGCGGTACGCCGTATTTCGGCTGGTCTGCGGGCGCAAACGTCGCGGGCAAGACGATGATGACTACCAATGATATGCCGATCGTCTTTCCGCCCTCGCCGGTAGCGCTGGGGATCTTCCCGCATCAGATCAATCCGCACTTTATAAGCGGTAAAATTTCAAACCACAACGGCGAGAGTAGGGAGGAGCGGCTGGAGGAGTTTTTGATCGTCAATCAAAACGACAGCGTCTATGCTATGCCTGAGGGTAGCGCGTTTTTGATAAACGGAAACGAGTGTGAGGTGATGGGGCATGCGGACGTGCTAAAATTCGAGTACAAAAAAGAGATCTCGCGCATCGCCGTGGGAAGTAAATTTAAAATTTAAAAGGAGTTATCGTGCAGACACTTAGGCTATTTTTGGCGCTTGCGGGTATCGTCGCAGTCGTCGCTTTACTGATCATGAAAAAGGATACTAAAACCGTGCTTATCGGCGTGGGTTTGGTGCTGTGCGTGCTTTGTCTAAAGCCGCTGGACGGGCTAAATGCCTTTACCTCGTATATGACTAAAGCAGGTCTTATTAAGGCGATCTGCGCCAGTATGGGTTTTGCCTTCGTGATGAAATTTACCGGCTGCGACCGCGCGCTTGTAAATTTGCTAACCAGGCCTCTTGGCAATATCGGATTTTTATTGATCCCTATCGTCGTGGCGCTTACATACTTCATAAATATCGCTATCCCCTCCGCTGCGGGCTGCTCGGCTGCGGTCGGCGCTACGCTGATCCCCGTGATGATGGCTGCGGGCGTTAAACCAGAGATGGCGGGAGCTGCGGTATTTGCAGGTACTTTCGGTAGCGTTT
Source organism: uncultured Campylobacter sp. (assembly GCA_963522765.1). Classification (GTDB taxonomy): domain Bacteria; phylum Campylobacterota; class Campylobacteria; order Campylobacterales; family Campylobacteraceae; genus Campylobacter_B. The sequence continues at coordinate 24,261 of CAUQZM010000016.1, forward strand.
TAAGTCCGGGCTCGGCACACAACGTATTTGTAGCCGATATGGTAAAGGCGCATAACCCCTCCTACACGGTTCAGGATGTCATCGCCGTGCAGTTTTCTAGCGCGATTACCGCTTTGATTGTAGTTTTGATCGTAATGAGTATAACGGCGATAGTTTGCAAAGACTATACCAAGGGGGTGAATTATTTAGCGCAAAAAGAGGGCGGCGCAAGCTCTGCCGCGGTAAATTCCGCCGACGGTTCAAATTTAGACGCACAGCCCCAGAAGATAAACGTCTTATACGCGCTTATGCCGTTAGTGCCGCTAGTGATCTTGGTAATCGGCGGCACGAGCCTAAATCAGGTCTCTTTCCTAAAATGGACGAAGATGGGCGTCGCCGAAGCGATGCTACTGGGCGCTATCCTCACCATCGCCGTTACTCTAACCGATCCTCAAAAAATTACGAAGGAATTTTTCAAAGGAATGGGTAGCGCGTATGCCGAGATCATAGGTATCATCATCGCAGCGGGCGTCTTCGTCGCGGGCCTTAGCGCGTGCGGAGCGATCGATTTCGTAATCGAGTGGCTAAAGGGCGAGCAAGGCTACGTAAAATTCGGCGGAACTTTCGTGCCGTTTTTTATGGGCGTCGTAACGGGCTCTGGAGATGCGGCGTCGATGGCGTTTAATACCGCCGTGACCGTGCACGCCGACGCGCTGGGTTTTGAGCAAGATAAGCTCGGTATGGCGGTTGCGATAAGCGGCGCGCTAGGCAGGAGCGCATCGCCGATTGCGGGCGCTTGTATCGTTTGCGCGGGACTTGCGATGGTAAGCCCTATTCAAATCGCTAAAAGAACGGCTCTAGGGATGTTTATATCCGTCTGCGTCATCGCATTTGTCATTTTATAAAAGGCTCATTTGTGGATATCGTGCAGAGGTTTTTAAACTACACCAAGATCAATACCACCACAAATAGAGCTGCGGGTGCTGCGGGCATAATGCCCTCAAACCCCAAAGAGCTCGAGCTCGCAGGCCTCATAAAAGGCGAGCTAGAAGCCCTGGGCATAAAAAATATCAGCCTTAGCGAAAAGTCGATTTTGATCGCTAAAATTCCCTCAAATTTAGACGCGCCCGCTGCGAGCGTGGCGTTTTTTGCTCACCTTGATACCAGCGCCGAGCAGACGAATGATACCAAAGCTCAGATCGTAAGATACGAAGGCGGCGATATCTGCCTAAATAAAGAGCTAGAGATCTATCTTAAAGAGAGCGAAAATGAGGAGCTGCAGGATTATAAAGGAGATGAGATCATCGTAACGGACGGCACTAGCTTGCTAGGCGCCGACGATAAGGCGGCGATCGCCGCGATCGTGAATGCGCTAGAATTTTTCGTCCAAAATCCGCAGATCAAGCACGGCGAGATAATCGCTTGCTTCGTACCGGACGAGGAGCAGGGCTTGCGGGGCGCAAAGGCACTGGATGTAAGCGAGATAGGTGCAGACTTCGGTTACTGCCTTGATTGCTGCGGCATCGGCGAGTTTATCTACGAGAATTGGAACGCGGGCGATTGCGTCGTTACTTTCAAAGGCCAGTCCGCTCATCCGATGAACGCCAAGGGCAAGCTCGTAAATTCCTTGCTTTTGGCGCATAAGTTTATCTCGCTGCTGCCTGCGGGCGAGGCGCCCGAATACACCGAGGGCAAGGAGGGCTACTTTTGGGTCAAGGAGCTTAGCGGCAACAGCGCAAAGACCATCCTAAAGATCGACGTGAGGGAATTTGACGAGAAAAAATACGAGCAGCGTATGGAATTTTTGCAAAAAACGGCAGACGGGCTTCGCGCGATCTGGGGCGATCGGATCGAAATTTCGCTAAACGACCGCTATAAAAACGTCTATAACTTTTTGAAAAACGACGACGCGCCGGCGATACGCTTTGCGAAGCAGGCTTTTAAAAGCCTAAACATCGAGCCCAAGATCAAGCCTATGCGAGGCGGCTACGACGGCGCCGTCATCTCCGCAAAGGGGTTGCCGTGCCCGAACCTCTTTACCGGCGGGCATAATTTCCACTCGATCTACGAATACCTGCCCGTAGGCTCTTTAAAAGCGGCGAGCGAGGTGGTTAAGCGGATCATAATGCTGGCGGCGGCGCGAGCCTAGCTCGGCCGCTTTCTACTCTGCGTGCAGATTTGATTTTAATTTAGCTCGTTCATTCCGCCGCGAAATTTCACCTGCGCGGCGGAATTTTATCTAACGGACGAAATTTTGCTAAGCAAGGCGGAACTTTGTTTTACTAGGCGGAATTTCAGGCGGCTATGAAATTTTGCTTTGCTCTACCGAACGTGCGGTTTAGCGAGCTCAAAAAGGCGCGTTGTAAAATTTTGCCACGCCCTGTGCTTTACAGCCCGATTATTGTCGCGTCTTTAATGCTCTTTGCGTATGGTGCGACCGCACATTTTTGCAGCTTGTTGCATTAAACCGCGACAAATTTTATATTTCGACGATTTAGATGGCTAGCAGACACGCCGTATTGACCGGCAAAATTTTATTCCCGCAGCCGGCAGGGCAGACTTTTAACACAAACAAGATCGGCTTTTAGGAACTTAGACGGCGTCGCAAGAGTGCTTAAAACGGCACGGAATTTCTTTAAATTAAAATTTTGCCGTAATGCTGGGCTCGCGCTGAATTATCTATAACCGCGCGGGCTAAATTTAAGCACTCCGTTTAAAATTCCATCTCAGCACTTTGTTTTAAAAGCGCAATTCAAGCTTAAAAATAGGCTTAAATTTTATAAATTTATATGACAAAAATTTTATTTAAATTAAGTAAAATTCCATGCAATATTTATAGCATCGAGTATGTTGGACGTAAAATCCTGCGTGGGCAGGGTGATAAATTTTGCCATAAAATTTTATGGCAAAATTATACGATCAGGCTCGCAGTATGTTTAATCTTAGCTGCGAATAAAGTCATTTAGGCTCTAAGACTTATGCTACTAGATAAGCTTAATGGGTATTTATAAAAACAACTTGCGCCGTAAAATACTTGCGCCATTTTCGCGCAATGGCGCTTTTAGGAATTAAATTATGCGACATTAAATCATAAAATTCTAAAAATTTCTAGCTATTCAAGTAGCGAAAACGGTCTATTTTTTCGCTTCTTTCGGCGTAATCGGCGGGTCGAGCTGCATGATCTTATCGCCTAGGCGCTGAAAATTTGCAAGGCTTTTTAGATGGAAATACGCTAGCTCCAGATATCCGCGACGCGCGAAATCCGCAAGTTTTTTATCGCTTAGTTTCAAAAGCTTTTCGCGATTTACGACCGAAAAGCCGTTCAGCAGGGACGATTCCTTGCCGCTAGAGTTGATACCGAGCTCCTTGGCTTCTAAAATCCCCGCCTTTTGAAATTCCGCTGCGGCAACGCGCGTGCGCATATCCAAATCGGCGTAATTTTTCATCACCTCTTTTAAATTTTCGAAAAATGGCGTCGGCTTACCGTTTTTAAAAAGCGCCTCACCGTCGCCCTTGATCTGCTGCGCGTCCTTATCGAAGCAGATCGCCGTCTGCTCGCCGATCTGGGCTAGGAAAAACGGATAATTCTGTACCGAAGAAGGCACCGTTCCTTTATAATCCTTATCGATTAGAACGTTTTTGGTGCGCCCTAGCAGCGCCACCATTTTGGGCTCCTTTTCGATGGTAAATACGATAACGAGGTTGTCCGCGCAAAACGGGATTTCCGGCGCGATCACCGGTACGAAAGGCGCGGTAGGGAATGCATCCGCGTGATACTGTAAATCCGCGTGTTTAACACTATCTAATACGACTGGGGTCATGTTGGTCCTTTAAAAAATTTTAGCAATTATATAAAAAAGAATATTAAAATTCTAAAGGATTTTGGAATTTCGGCTGTTTTTGCTTGCGTAAATTTAGACGTTTAGAATTTTAAATTTGATAGAATTACCGTTAAATTTAAGGAGCGAAAGTGGGCTTGGATGAGCTTTTGGCGCTTGCAATAGATGCCGCAAAAAAGGCAAATGTCGCGATAATGCAAAACTACGATAAATTTGACATCTTTGTCAAAGCGGACAGATCGCCGCTTACGAATGCGGATCTTGCGGCAAATGATGTGATAATGAGCACTCTAGAGCCTAGCGGCATTGCGATCTGCTCGGAAGAGCGCATACTGGATAGCAAACAGCGCATGAGCGAGGAGAGATTTTGGCTCATAGATCCGCTGGACGGCACGAAGGAGTTCATCGCGCGCAACGGCGAGTTTTGCGTCTGCATCGCGCTGATCGAGCATGGGCGCCCGATTTTAGCGACGATCGGCGTGCCCGTAAGCGGCGACGTATATAGCTCAAACGGCAGCGGAGTCTATAAAAACGGCGTACTACTCGCTCGCCCTGCTAGTGCGCCGCAAATTTTCATGCAAGGGCACTATAGCAGATCTGCAAAATACGTGCAATTTGCGCAGAAATTTGGAATGCAACTAATGTGCAAAGGCTCTGCGATAAAATTTTGCATCTTAGCCGAGGGAGGCGCCAGCGCGTATGCGAGATTTAGCGATTGTTCGCTTTGGGACATCGCCGCGGGAGATTTTTTGCTGCATCAAAGCGGCGGAGCGGTAGTGGATTTAAAGACGATGAAGGCACCTCTTTATAATGGAAAAAGCCTGATAAATAACCATTATTTGGCGGTCGGCGCGAATGCGGTGAAAAATTTATCTGAAATGTTGGAGTTCGCAAAGAATTTTTAAGTTAAATTTATAGTAAACGCTCTATAATATAGGTCCAAAAATTTTTTATCAAAGGATAAAAACATGAAGGGCTTTACTATGATCGAATTAATTTTCGTGATCGTGATTTTAGGTGTTTTGGCGGCAGTTGCCATTCCAAAACTAGCAGCTACGCGCGATGATGCAGAGGTAGTGAGAACGGCGCAGAATATATCTACGTCGCTAACGGATGTTATGGGTTATTATATGGCAAAAGGTGAGTATAATAGCAACTTTTCAAATATGACAAACGTAACTAATCCTATTAAAATTAGGCAAAATGTCTGTGCTACTTACGAGTACAACAGCAATACTCAAATGACATTAAAAAAGAGCTATGGTGGGTTGTGCGAAGCAGTATGGAAAGTATCGAGCCTAAAAACTATAAATAGTATTTATAGCTCAGATGCGTTACTAATCGTCCAATAATTCTTATCGGGTGCGAGCTAACATCGCACCCTTTTATTCAAAAATCCAAGAAAAATTCCAATCATCCAAATAATTGCGAAAAATATAAAGATAAAGCTCCAAAATTGCGCCAGATCCACGTTTTTACTTGCCGGGAACAGATACCAGCCCCCGCTATAAAGTGCCGTTAGCTTAGCTTGCAGTCCCTCTAGCGTTGTATCGGTCGGCACCGCCGGTATGTCGAATGCGCAGCTGTTAAATGGCTTAAAAATTGGCACCACGCTTAGATCAAAATTTAAAAATCTCACCGCTCCGCCGCAGCCGCTCATCCCACTCATATCTCCGCTCCCTCGCAGTACCGTGTGAATTTTAGCTAAATTTAACGATGAGACGAAGCCTAGCGCCGCGCCGTAAAACCACACCGCATATCCGCAGATAGCGCCGTAAACACCCTTACCGCAAACTGCTAAAATTACCGCTCCTAACGCCACGGCGCAAAGTGCGAATCGCACATGAATACTAAAGCTTTCCGGATAGATAAAAAGGAATTTTTGTAAGAAAAAATATGAAAACGCTAGCCAAAAAAGCGCCCAGATAGCGCAAAAAGCGAGAAATTTTTTAGAGTATCTGTTTTGAAATTTTAAAATCATAAAAATCCTTTCCGCGCATAATTTTATAATAAATTGCAGATATTTTTGCTAAAATCCCAGCTTTTATAGTAAAAATTTCAAGCAAAGGGTAAAATTTGAGGGATTTTTTACGCAGATTAGAAAGGGCTTTTGATGCGTTCGCAAATATCTTAGGCGTATTGAGTATCGTATTTTTGGCGCTTTTAGTTATAGTCGTTTTTTACAATGTTGTGGCGCGTTATCTTTTCCCTGCTGCAAATTCCGTCGCTATGCAAGAACTTACGTGGTGGCTATATTCGGCGATGTTTTTATTCGGCGTGACCTACGCGCTCAAAGAAAATGCCCACGTTCGCGTGGATATTTTTTACGAAAATTTTAGCCCCACTGCAAAAGCGCTCATAAATATCTTAGGCACAATATTTTTCATTTTGCCATTCGTGGCGCTCGTGGCGTTCTTTTCGATCGATTATGTAAGCGAGGCTTATACGAGCCATGAGGCCAGCGCCAATCCCGGCGGCATGCAGCATCTTTGGATCATCAAGTCCGCAATCACGCTTAGTTACGCGTTTTTATTTATCTACGCGTTTGGATTTTTGATTAAAAATATTAACGCCCTGCTTGATGTTAGGGAAAACAAAGGCTCGGAATTTCTTAGTGGGAATTCTTCGGGCGCACAGAGTGTGTGAGGGCAAAATGAGCTTAAATTTAAAATTCTATAAATTTCGCACTTTTCGCGCTTGGGCGGAATTTTGCCTAGGCGAGATAAAAGGTGGCGAGCTATGATAGGCATAGCGATGTTTGCGGCAGCGCTTTTTATGCTGCTACTGGGATTTCCTGTTGCGTTTACGTTCGGCGCCGTGGCTGTGATTTTTGGCTTTATCTACGGACTTAGTGAGGCGTGGGATTACGCGCAGGGCTTTGAAATTTTAACCGAAGCTTTCGAGGATATGAGCAGGCAGTTTTTTTCACTGATGCCTAATAGAATTTACTCGATTATGGAAAATCAGCTGCTAATTTCGGTGCCGCTTTTTATTTTGATGGGTATGATTTTGCAAAAGACTCGCCTTGCGGAGCGTTTATTAGAGTCGATGGCATTTTTATTCGGCGGCGTACGAGGCGGCGTGGCGATCAGCACCGTTTTGGTAGGCGCGTTACTTGCAGCTACGACGGGCATCGTGGGCGCGACTGTCATCGCTATGGGCGTCATCAGTCTGCCTGTGATGATGAAATACGGCTATGATAAGCCACTGGCTACCGGCACTATCGCTGCTGCGGGCACGCTTGGGCAGATTATCCCGCCCTCGATCGTGCTGATTATTTTAGGCGATATACTTTCGGTTTCGGTAGGTGATCTTTTCTCTGCAGCAGTTATTCCTGGGCTCGTGCTAGTGGGTTTTTACGTGATTTATATTGCGATTATTTCATATATTTGCAAAGATTATGCGCCGCCTGTTCCGCCGCTAGAGGGGCTTAGCAAATCAAAGCAAATTTTTATCGCGCTTAAAAACGTCGTGCCGGTGCTTGTGCTGATTTTGCTCGTCTTGGGATCTATTTTTGCGGGCATCGCTACGCCTACGGAGAGCTCGTCGGTGGGCTGCTTGGGTGCGATAGCGCTAGCTGTTTTATATCGCACGTTTTCGTTTAGGCTGATCTATGACGCGCTAAAAAATACCGCTAAAATTTCGGGCATGGTTTTTATGATTTTGATGGGCGCCACGGCATTTTCGATGATTTTTTCTTACACGGGCGGAGATGAGGTCGTAAAAAATTTTATGGAGAATCTGCCCGGTCAAGCATGGGGATTTATCGCACTTACGATGGTAGTTATCATAGTGCTTGGATTTTTTCTCGATTATGTCGAAATTTCATATATCATTTTGCCAATACTTTTGCCGATAGTAGAGTCTTTGCATATCAATCCCGTGTGGTTTGCGATCTTAATCGCTGTAAATTTACAAACATCGTTTATGACGCCGCCATTTGGATTTTCGATATTTTTCTTAAAGGGCGTGACGCCGCCGCAAATCCACACCACGGATATTTACAAGGGCGTGCTACCTTTTATTTTATTGCAAATTCTAGTGCTATTAACGCTCGCAATCTTTCCGGGGGTTTTTGGTTTAAAAGCTTTTTTAGGCTAGAAATATTAAAATTCACGCTAAATTTAACCTAGGAGCTAAAAATGGCTAAAAAGCTTATCGACGTTATGGATACGACCTTTCGCGACGGATTTCAGTCGGTTTTTGGCGCGCGCGTGGCGATGGAGGATTTTCTGCCCGCCGTTAGCGCGGCCAAAGACGCGGGCATCACCCATTTCGAGTTTGGCGGCGGCGCGCGGTTTCAGAGCCTTTATTTTTACCTAAACGAAGACGCCTTTGAGATGATGGATAAATTTAGAAGCATCGTGGGGCCTGAGGCGAATCTGCAGACCCTTAGCCGCGGCGTAAATACCGTCACGCTCGATACAGGCAGCCGCGAGATAATCGATCTGCACGCCAAGCTTTTTGCCAAGCACGGCACGACGACGATTCGAAATTTCGACGCGCTAAACGACGTGGAAAATTTAAAATTTAGCGGCGAGTGCATACATCGTCACGGCCTTAAACACGAAGTTGTGGTTACGATGATGGATCTGCCGCCCGGATGTAGCGGCGCGCACGATGCGGCGTTTTATGAGAGAATTCTGCGTCAAATTTTAGACGCGCAGATCCCGTTTGACAGCGTCTGCTTCAAAGACGCAAGCGGCACCAGCAGCCCGCAGAAGGTCTATGAGACGATCAAGCGCGCGCGTAAAATTTTAGGCGACGGCGTGCATATCCGCCTGCACACCCACGAGACGGCGGGAGTTAGCGTCGCATGCTATCAGGCTGCGCTCGTTGCGGGCGTAGACGGCATCGACCTTGCCGCGCATCCTGTAAGCGGCGGCACGAGCCAGCCCGATATCCTTACGCTGCTGCACGCGACGAAGGGGCAAAATTTCGACCTGGGCCTGGATGCAGAGAAAATTTTAAAATACGAAGAGGTTTTGGGCGAGTGCTTGAAGGATTACTTCATGCCGCCAGAGGCTACGCAGGTAAGCCCGCTCATTCCGTTTAGCCCGATGCCCGGAGGCGCGCTTACAGCAAATACTCAGATGATGCGCGATAATAAAATTTTAGACAAATTCCCAGCCGTCATCAAGGCTATGCGCGAGGTCGTCGAAAAGGGCGGTTTCGGCACGAGCGTAACGCCGGTTAGTCAGTTTTATTTCCAGCAGGCGTTTAACAACGTAATGTTCGGCCCGTGGAAAAAGATCGCCGAAGGCTACGGCAAGATGGTGTTAGGCTATTTCGGCAGGACGCCTGTTAAGCCGGACGAAGGCGTGATTAAGATGGCGGCGGAGCAGCTGGGATTACAGCCTACGACCAAACACGCCGTAGATATCGCCGATGCCGACGAGAGCAAGAGCATCGCGTATGCGCAGAAACTTCTACGCGAGCAGGGCATCGAGCCTAGCGAGGAGAACATATTTATCGCGCTTGCGTGCAAAGAAAAGGGTATCGCGTTTTTAAAAGGCGAGGGCAAGGTGATGAGCCGCAAAAAAGAGGACGTAGCACCCGCCGCAAGCCATCAAAGCGGTATTTCTAAAAACGGCAAATTTGACGTTAAGATTAACGGCAAAATTTACAACGTAGAATTTGCCGGACAAAACGTGCTCGTAAATGGCGACCGATACGACGTCAGCTTCGATACCTCAGCGCCCGCAAAGTCGCAGCCGCAAAGCTCCGCCGGCGAGCAGCCCACTGCTAACGCGCGAGGTGGTACGGACGATAACGATATAAAAGCGACGCTTCCTAGTAACGTATTTAAAATTTTAATAAAGGAAGGCGACGCTGTTAAGGCGGGACAGAATGTCATCGTTCTTGAAGCGATGAAGATGGAGATAAATATCGAAAGCCCGCGTGATGGCGTAATCGATAAAATTTTAGTCGCTCAAGGCGATACGGTCGATGCCGATCAGGTGCTCGCGATTTTAAGATAAGCTCTAAAATTTAGGCGGGCGCTTCCGCCTAAATTTCATGGCGATCATCCTCAGCGCTTAAGCGAGCTCACCTAAATTTTAAGCTATAATAGCGCAATCTTTTATCAAAATTTAATTTAAAAAGGACGCAAAATGACAACTCCGAACGATCTGGATAAACTAGGTCTTAAAAATATCAAAAAAATCAA
>CAUQZM010000017.1:0-33876 GCA_963522765.1 uncultured Campylobacter sp.
CTTGCAGCTCCTTTTGTAAAATTTCAAATTTCGCCGCGTTTTCGCTCTCGATCTGCTGTTTCTCTTCCAATAATTTTTGAGAAGATTGTTCTATAATCATCTTGATCTGCTCATCTTTATCGCGAATCTTAAGCTGATTTTCTTCTAAAATTTCTTTTATTCTATTTGAAATTTCAAGCTCTGTTTTTGCTTTATACTCAGTCTCAAGCTCTAATTTCGCACGCTTTTCCTTATCTAACTCTGCCTTAATTAAATTTAACTCACTTACCTGTTTAGATTTTTTATCAAGTTCTTCGTTTAAAGCTTTTATCGTCGCTTGATTTTCTCTCGCAGCCCACTCTTTGCTCTCTTTAACTAATTTTTCACGCTCTGCGCTAATACCCAAATTTATACCCGCTTGTATTTTCTCATTAACGGCATTCTCGCGTGCTTTCAAGGCATTGTCCGCCTTAATATATTCTAAGCGCTTTTCGTTTAACTCGGTTTCAAATGCTTGCCGATCGACTAACTTTTGCTTCTCGAATTCTTCTTTTTTGCGCTTATAATCCATCTCTAAACGAGCGCGTATTTCATGCTCCATAACATTGTCTATATCGATCAAAGAGCCGCAGTGCGGGCACTTTACGTTAGCCATCTTTGCCCCTTAAACTCTGCTCTTTCATCTTTTCAAATTCCTGCGAAATTTGGGCCGCATTGGGCTCATCCGCCATCTTATCGAGCACGGAGCTGTAGCGATTTACGAGCAGTATCGCAAGTGCCGAAAAGCAAAAGCCCGGCAGTAGCTCATAAACGAGGGTCGAAAGTCCCGATAATATCCAGCAAATGACCGTGATACCGCCTACGAGCATGCCTACTAAAGCCGAGAGAGCGCTCATTTTTTTAGAATACAGGCTGAAAAGCAACACCGCTCCAAAGCTTGCGCCAAATCCCGCCCAAGCGTTTCCGACGACATTTAGCACCGTATCGTTTGAGCCGAACGCCAAGATTGCGGCGACTGCGGCGATGATTACGACGGCGATGCGGCTGCTTAGCGTCTGCGTACGCTCGCTCACCTCTTTTTTATAAAACGCGAAGATAAAATCCTTCGTAACCGCGCTCGCGCTTACCAAAAGCTGGCTTGAGATGGTGCTCATAATCGCCGCCAGCACCGCAGAGATTATGACGCCTAGGATAAATGGATGAAAGAAAATTTTACCGAGCTCAAGGAAAATTTTTTCGGGATCGTCTATGCTAAGACCCTTTTGCGAAAAATAGACAAAGCCGATCAGACCGCTAAGCATCGCGCCTACTAGCCCTAGCACCATCCACGAAATTCCGATGCGGCGCGCGCTATCAAGCTCGCGCGAGCTTCTAATCGCCATAAAGCGCACTATGATATGCGGCTGTCCGAAGTATCCGAGCCCCCAAGCAAGCAGACCCAAAACGCCCAAGAAGCTTTGATTATAAAATAGATCGAGGTGACTCGCGCCGTATAGCCGCACCTGCGCAAAAAAGGAGCTATCCGCAGGGATCTGCAGCGCGCGGTAAGAAAACAGAGGGATCAAAATAAGCACCGCAAACATCAGTGCGCCCTGAAATGCGTCGGTGATCGCGACGGCCTTAAATCCGCCGAAAAAGGTATAAAACACGACGATTAAGATCGTAGCGATCGCGCCGTAGGTAAAGCTTAGCCCAAAAAAGCTCTCAAAGGTCTTGCCGCCTGCGATGATGCCGCTGCTAACATAGAGCGTAAAAAATATGATGATCAGAAGCCCGGAGATGATGCGAAGCGTCTTGGTGCGGTCTTTGAAGCGGTTTTCTAAAAAATCGGGGATCGTGACGCTGTCGCTTGCTACCTCGGTGTAAATTCTAAGCCTTTTTGCAAGAAATTTATAGTTGCACCACGCGCCCACGCAAAGTCCTAGGGCTATCCAGATATTGCAAATCCCCGTCGCAAACATCGCACCCGGCACTCCCAAAAGCATCCAGCCGCTCATATCGCTAGCGCCCGCGCTAAGTGCCGTTACGAATGGGCCCAGACGGCGATTATCGAGTAGATACTCGCTTAAGCTCGCATTCTTGTCATAATAATACCTACCTATAAAAATAAGCGCGCCGAAATATATCGCGATTGCGCAATAGGTCCAAAAGCTCATCCTGTCATCCTTTTAAAAAGGCTAATTCTACCCTACTTCAAATAAAATTTCGCTTTTGAAATTTAGCCAGATTTTAACGAAATTTTAGTATTCTTGCCGTTTAAATTTTAAGAAAAAGGCGCCTTGGTTGAATGAGAAAATTTTAAAGGTCGTATTTGTTTTGACTGTAATCGCCGTGGGGCTTTATTTCACCTATCCCGAACTGAGCGAAGCGCAAAAAATTTCATACGCCAAAAGCTACGGCATCACTCTTGTTTTGACCTCAGGCGGCATTGTGATCGGTATCGCATTAGGATTTATGCTGGCATTTTTAAAATTTCTAAACAATAAATTTTTAAGCTTCATTATCGACGAATACGTAGATATCATCCGCGGAACTCCAATCGTTATCCAGCTAATGGTGTTCGTATTTATTATCTTTGCTACGTGGAGCAATAATATCGCAGCTGCGATCTTTGCGCTGGGGCTTAATAGCTCCGCCTACGTCGCAGAGATCGTGCGCAGCGGTATAAACAGCGTCGATCGCGGACAGATGGAAGCAGCGCGTGCTATGGGTCTAGGCTACGGCACAGCGATGAAGGAGATCGTCTTTCCGCAGGCGATAAAAAACATCCTGCCCGCGCTTGCGAATGAGTTTATTAGCCTTTTTAAAGAAACCTCGGTCGTGGGCCTCGTAGCAATCACCGATCTTACGTTTTTTTCAAAAAGCATGCAGGCGGCGCTTTACACCGTCCAGCCGATACTTTTTGCTGCAGTGCTTTACTATGCAAGCGTGAAATTTTTCTCGTTTTTAGTAAAAATGCTAGAAAGTAGGTTAAACCGCAATGATTGAAATATCAAATTTAACCAAATCCTACGGCAATTTATCGGTGCTAAAAGGAATTTCAAAGACCATAAATAAAGGCGATATCGTAGCGATAATCGGCCCTAGCGGCGGCGGTAAATCAACCTTTTTGCGCTGCTTAAATCTGCTTGAAATTCCAAGCGGCGGCACTATTAAAATAGACGGCGAGGATATTACCGACAAGCGCACTGATATTAATAAAATTCGCCGCAAAGTTAGTATGGTGTTTCAGCATTTCAATCTCTTTGCAAATAAAAACGTGCTGGAAAATTTAACTCTAGCGCCCATAAAAGCGGGCATTTATACTAAAGAACAAGCCTACGCAAAAGCAGAGGAGCTGCTGCAAAAGGTCGGTCTTAGCGATAAGGCCTATACTTATCCGCACAAGCTTAGCGGCGGGCAAAAGCAACGCATCGCAATCGCTAGAAGTTTGGCGGTAAATCCGGACGTGATTTTATTCGACGAGCCTACCTCGGCGCTAGATCCCGAGATGATAGGCGAGGTGTTAGGCATAATGAAAGAGGTCGCCAAAGAGGGCATTACGATGCTTGTGGTAACGCACGAGATGGGCTTTGCACGCAATGTCGCAAATAGGATTTTTTTTATGGAGGGCGGCAAGATCGCTGTGGATGATACGCCTAAAAACGTATTTGAAAATCCGCAAAATCCGAGATTGAAAGAATTTTTAAATAAAATTTTAAACCACTAAAGGAGAGGGAAATGAAAAAATTTATTAGATTTCTAGTTGCGGGCGCTTTGCTTTGCGGTTCGCTAGTCGCTAAAGACATCACCAAAGATACGCTCATCGTAGGTACAAACGCCGAGTATCCGCCGTTTGAGTTTGTGGATGAAAACTCCAAGGTTACCGGCTTTGATATGGATCTGGTAGCCGAGCTTGCCAAGCGTGCGGGTATCAAATATGAAATTTTAAATATGAGCTTTGACGGGCTAATCCCTGCGATTAAAAGCGGCAAAATCGATATGATCGCCTCAGGAATGAGCGCGACGCCGGATCGCAAAAAGGCTATCGATTTCACGGCTCCTTACTACAAGGTCGAAAATTTATATGTCAAGCGCAAGGACGATAGCTCGTTAAATTCTAAGGCAGATCTGCAGGGCAAGCGCCTTGCCGCGCAGCTAGGCACCATCCAAGAGCTTGCAATCAGAGATATCAAAGGCGCCGAAGTTAGCGCTACGGAGAACGTTTTTGTAGCCGTTATGTCGCTGAAGAACAAAAAGATCGATGCGCTTTGCGTGGATTCGTCCGTAGGCTACGAATATCTTAAGAAAAACGACGATCTAGTAGCGTTTTTTAAAGAATCCGACGGCAGCGAGGGCTTTTCTATCGCATTTGATAAGGGCAAGTATCCCGAGCTGCTAGCTAAGTTTAATGCAGCGCTTGAGGAGATGAAAAAGGACGGAAGCTACGAAAAGCTTTTGGAAAAGTATAATTTAAAATAATCCGCGAAATTTAGGCGTAAATTCCTCTCACAGAATTTACGCCGCCTAAGAGGAATCCTATGAAAAAGATATTTTTAGCACTTGCGATTTTGCTCTGCACGCAGAGCTTTGCGGAGCAAAAAGACAGATACGGCATCGCTGCGTTTGCAGGTCTTGGCAATGATGGCAGAAGCTTCGTTTTTACCTTCAGAAAGGCTCAAAAAGATCGTTTCTTTCCCTGCGACTTAAAAAATTTAAACATAATCGCCGCGGGCGCTTCTAGGTGCATAACGGACGCCAAGGAGCTAAGGAAATTCGACAAAGAATATAAAAAAGCTCTCGAGTCCGTGATAAAACCCGGCAAGCGCTACTACGTAAATTTAATCGATCGTGGCAATGACGCCTATGTCTGTGACGCAAGCGATCCTAAAAGCAATCTGCGATTGGACCTAGTGGCGGCGGGATTTGCCGTGCCGACAACCGACGATAGCGAACTTCTTTTAAAAGCTGCTGAGGAAGCCAAAGAGGCTAAACGTGGAATGTATAGCGCAAAATTTTGGGATGTTACTAACTGCATTCTAAACGACGTGCCGATGCCGAAAAAGATAGATGAGTGAAATTTACGCGCTTAGCGACGATACCTTAACACCGCCGCAAACTATCTTTTTGCAGATAGATGAAATTTTACGCTGCGGCGTAAAGCTCGTGCAGTATCGCAGCAAGCTCGCCGTGAGGGATGAAGCTTTAATCCGCTCTCTCATCGGCCTTTGCGAAGATTACGGCGCCAAGCTCATCATCAACGACGATGCGGCGCTTGCCAAAAAGCTTGGCGCGCACGGCGTGCATATCGGCAAGGACGACGGAGAGACGGCGCAGGTGCGCGAGTTTTTAGGCGCGGATAAGATCGTCGGCGTTAGCTGCTACGCTGATCTTGCTCGCGCGCAAAAGGCCGAGGCACAAGGTGCTAGCTACGTGGCCTTCGGCTCGCTAAGGCACGGCAAAACAAAGCCTGATGCGCCGCTTTGCCCCGGCGCGCTCGTGCAAGAGGCACGAAAATCTTTAAACCTTCCAATCGCCGTAATCGGCGGTATAGGCTTAGAAAATTTAAATGAAATTTTAGCCCTCAAGCCCGATTATATCGCGATGGTAGAGGCGATCTACAGACCCGCTTCGATCACGCAGAATTTAACAAATTTAAAGGAAAAAATGGATGAATATATTTGACGCCGTGATTTTAGGCATCGTTGAGGGGCTGACGGAGTTTCTACCCGTAAGCTCGACCGGGCACATGATCCTAGCTGCGAAACTGATGGGCTTGCAGCAAACCGACACGCTTAAATGCTTCGAGGTCGTTATCCAGCTAGGCTCGATCTTAGCGGTCGTCGCGATGTTTTACAAGCGGCTTTTGGTCGATTTTAAGCTCTGGTGCAAGCTCGTCGTAGGCTTCATCCCCACCGCCACGATCGGATTTTTGCTCTATAAAAGCATCAAATCTCTATTCGCGCCGCAGACCGTCGCCTACGCGCTGATCGGTTGGGGCGTTATTTTTATCGCAGTTGAGCTCTTTCGCAAGGCGCGCCCGAGAGAAGGCGAGCTAGAACATCTGGATCAAATTTCATACGTTCAGGCCTTTATCATCGGGCTTTCGCAATGTTTTGCGATGGTGCCTGGCACTTCGCGCAGCGGCGCTACCATCATCGCAGGGCTTTTGTGCGGGCTAAGCAGAAACCTAGCCGCGCGCTTTAGCTTCCTACTCGCGATCCCTACGATGTTTGCAGCGACTTTCTACGACACCTATAAAAATTTAGACACCTTCGCGCAAAACTCCGACAATATCATGACCTTTCTCATAGGCGGCGCGGTGGCGTTTATAGTGGCGCTTGCGGCGATCAAGCTATTTCTAAGCTTCGTTTCGAAGTTTGATTTCATCCCGTTTGGAATTTATAGAATTCTAATCGGCATCGCATTTTTCATATTTGTATTTTAATACGCAAGGAATTTCATGAGCCTAGCAAAAAATATCGGCGCATTTTTAAAAGACAGATTTAGCCTCCTATCGGTATTTGATGGCGCGGTACTAAACACATACGCGCTAGTTTTAGTATTAAATTTAGCCCTAGGGTTGCTTCTTATCGCACGCGGCGGCGAGCTGTTCTCTGCGCAGGCGCTGTTTTTTGCGGCGTCTGCGATCTGCGGCGTGACGATACTTTTTTTCGCGCTTTATGCGCTCAGCTTTTACAGCGCCAGGCTATATAAAATTCTCGCCTTTGCACTTCTGGCGCTAAACGTAGCCTTCGCGATCGCTCAGATTTTTTTGATCTTTAGCCTGGAGCTTACCTACTCGCACGGCACGCTGGACGCGCTAGTGCAAACGACGCCCAAGGAGGCCTTTGAGTTCGCGCATGCGTTTTTAAATTTTAAGCTTATCGCGGCTTTTTTGGCGCTTTTAATTTTCGTCTTCGCTGCCCTTAGGCTTAGAGTGAGCCAGCGAGCACGGATGAAGCTATGTCGCGCGATAAAGCTAGCCTTTTTGCTTAGCTTGCTCGTTTTTATCGCACATGCGGCATTTAAAAGCTACGTAGCCAAAAGCTCGAAAATGCGCGCCAGCATCATAATCGCGCTAAATAAAATTCCGATTTATAACTTTGCTTTCGTTACGAAGGATTATTTCGGCGCCGATTTTAAAAGCGTGCGCGAGCTGCAAGCGGGATATCAAAGCATTTACGCCTCACATTCGCATAAAACCACGCCAAACCGCATCTCAAACGTCGTTTTTATTATCGGAGAGAGCCTGCAGCGAAACTTTATGAGCCTATACGGCTACTATCTGCCCACTACGCCGAATCTGCAAGCGCTTGAGCAAAGCGGAAATTTAATCGCCTTTAGCGATGTCGTATCGCCTGGAGCTAAGACCAACGACGTGTTAAAATACGTGCTAAATTTTGGAAATTACGAGAGCGAAAAACAGCGCCCGTGGAGCGCCAACCTCGACATTGTAAATCTCGCGCGGCTCGCAAACTACGAGACCTTTTGGATTAGCAACCAGGAGCGCTACGGGCAGTGGGCGGTCGCAAGCGGCGCGAGCGCGCAGATGACGGATCACTCGGACTTTACGAACCAGATCCCGGTTTACAAATACGCCTACTCGCTCGACGAAGTTATGCTTCCTAGCATAAAAAATTTCAAATCCGGCGCGAGAAAATCGCCCCTTGCGCGCAAGGACGAAAGCTCCGCCGCAGAGGTAAATGGCACGCAGAAAAAGGATAAATTTTTCATCCTTCATCTGATGGGCTCGCACCCGAGCTACGAGTTTCGCTATCCAAAAAGCTTTGCTAAATTTAGCGCCGCGGACATCTCGCGCGAGCCACTTGATGAGGGACAGAAAAAAGAGCTCGCGCACTACCTAAACACCGTGGCTTACAACGATTTTATCGTAAGCGAAATTTATAAAATTTTCGCAAGCGATAACACGTTGATAGTATATTTCAGCGACCACGCCCAGAGCCTTTATCAGTACCGCGGCAAGCTAATCCACGGCGGCATCAACCGCTTCACGCTCGAAATCCCGCTGATTTTCATGGCGTCGGATAAGTTCAAAGAGCAAAACGCGGATCTTTGGGCGCGTATCGCCGCAGCCAAAGACAGGCCGTTTTTGAACGACGATCTCATCCACGCGATCGCAGAAATTTTAGAGATGACCGACCTACCCGAGTACGATCCCACCCGCTCGGTGATAAACGCCGATTTCAACGCCTCGCGCCCTCGCATCATCGAGGGGGTCGATTACGATAAGGTTTACAAGCTGCAGAAGGAATTCGGCGAGTAAATTCGGTGAAATTTTGCGCCTTTTATCTGCGTAAAATTTCACCTCTTAAAATTTGCGCTCTTATCGCAAGCGCTCGCGCCTTAATTTAGCTTTCGCACGGGCGCGTCAATTTACGCCGCCACGAGCTCTGCGATAAAATTTCTCGCCGCGGAAGTCTGCCGAGCAAAATTCAGCTTTGCAGAATTTCAAATTTTACGGCTAAAATTCCACAACGCAGAATTTTCCATACGTTCACGAAATATAAAATTTGCAAAGCTAATTCGAATAGCGAAATTTTGAAATTTTAGAATTTGGCGGTGTAAAAATTTATCCGCACGGCACGGAATTCTACCGCTCAAATTTCACGGCGCAAAACTCCTCAGCACAAAATTTACCGCCAGAATTCAGCTCGCAATTTAAAATTTCAAAATTCTAAGCCGCGAAATTTTATGCCGAAGAATTCCGCGTCCCAATCGGCACGGAGTATCTGCCGCCCGAGCCGCGCATAAAATTCTACGCTTTAAAATTCCGCGCTGCGAAATTACATCGACAAAATTTATGTCGCAAAACCCCGCGCCGTAAAATTTAAAAGCGGCTCTTGCTACAAAATTTCGTGAACTTAATTTACGCTGCCGCAGCGGTATTTGCCTGCTACGAAGGTGATTTTATCGCGAATTTTAGCAATCTGTCTTAGCGCCTCCGCCAAAAAATCCACGTCGCTTTCGTCATGGATGAACGAGAAGCTAGCCCGCACCCAAGCGGGTTTGCGCGACATTTCGGTATCGGGTTGCAAACCGAGTAGATCAAAGCCGTAAGGTGCTGCACAGTCGCATCCTGCGCGGGTCTGGATCTCAAATTTCTGCCCGAGCACACCGGCTAGCGCGTCTGCGCCGAGTCCTTTCATATTAAAAGCAAAGATCGGCACGCGCGGCGCGGTCAGATTGCCGTAAATTTTAATCTCGGGGATCTTTGAAATTTCGCCTATAAAGCGCCTGCAGATCGCCTCTTCGCGCGACTTGATCGCCTCTAGCCCCGCGCTTTTGCGAAGCTTTAGAGCAAGATAAGCTCGCACCAGCGCGATGATGCCAGGCGTGCCCGCTTCCTCCAAGCGTTCCTTATCGATTATAAAGCGCTGCGTTAGGGCATCCGCGTATTTGATCGTGCCGCCTCCCGCGAACGTCGGCTCCTCGCCGCGCAAAAGCTCCTTTCGCACCGCTAAAATCCCGCTGGCGCCCACGCCGCCCAAAAGCTTGTGCGCGCCGAAAAACACTCCGTCGCAAAAGCCGAGATCTACGTTTTCGTGCGCGATGAGCGCGCTAGCGTCCACGAACAGCCGCCCGCCGTGCGCTTTTAACATCAAGTAGGCGCGCTTGTAGTCTATCTTAAGCCCTGTCACGTTCGATGCCGCGGTAAGTACGCCGTAAATTTCGCGCCCTTTGTTTGCGGATAAAATTTCGCCCAAGCGCGCAAAATCCATCAGCCCGCTTGGATCCGGCGGCACGCGCACGACCTCGCAAAGCCCCTGCCTTAGGCTAATCTCAACGGAATGATGCTCAAAAGGCGAAATGATGAAAAGTGGCAGCTCTTTTATGCTCTCGCGCCGCAAACCGAGCCTATCTCGCGTCGCAGGCGGCAGGTAGATGCCTAGAATTTCCCAAAGCTTCTTAATCGCCGCGGTCGCGCCGAAACCGCATGAGATCAAATAGTAGCGCTCCTCGCAGCCTAGAAGCTCTTTGATTTTAGCCCTTGCGTTTTCGTAGTAATCGCTCGTGACCTCGGCATTTGCTCCGCCTGCGGAGTGGACGTTGGCGTATGTTGCAAGCACACGCTCGATCTCCGCTTCTATAGGGCGATACGCGAGCCCCGAAGCGGCGCAATCGAAATATTTGACCCCCTCTTTTAAGATGATATTTTCTTTGATCGTTTCAAAATCCAAAGCGCGGCTCCAAAATTTTTGCAAATTATATCCAAACTCGCTAAAATTACGCCCGCAAGGAGGGCGAAATTTACGAGTTAAAAGACACGGCGCGAAATTTGGGCGATGCTAGTATCGACGCGATTTTGCAGTTTCATTTCGTATTTGATGAGATAGGCTGCATAAGCGGCTACGCGGACGTTTTCGAAGCGATCGAAAATGAAATTTTGCTCTGCTTTGAACGTCTCGGCGAGCGCTTTAAATTCGGCGGCGAGTGCGAAGAGCAGATCAAAAAAGCGCTGATGAAATTTGCTAGAAGCGACCGCAAAAAGATCGGGATTTCAAAAATCTTGCCGCGATTTACGGCGCAAAAAATCACCGCAGATCTCATAAACGCGAAGTTTTTAATCACCGAAAAATCAAGCGAGCAAAGAGCGCAAAAAGAGCGCAAAAACGACCGTCTACCGCGCGCGCTACGCCGCTACCATATCACCGACAAAGTCCATTTTAGCAGCAACTTTGCGAGGTTTTGGTTTAGATTTATCGAGCCGAACCTGCCCGCGCTGCGCCGCGGCGAGATAGGGCGCGTACTAAGCCTAATCAAAGCGGATTTCAACGCCTACGCGGGGCTCGGGTTTGAAATTTTAAGCAAGGAGCTACTCGCAAAGTATCTAAATTTAGAGATTTCGCAAATTTCGAGCTTTTGGAACAAAGAGGTCGAGATCGACATCTACGCGAAATTTGAGAGCTTTTGCGTCGCGGGCGAGTGCAAATACAAGGAGCGAAAAATTTCAAAAAACGTACTAAACGAGCTCATACTCAAATGCGAAAAAGCGCACCTCGCGCCCGATCTGCTCGCGCTGTTTTCCAAAAGCGGCTTTAGCGGCGAACTAGAAAGTCTAAAAAGCGATAAAATTTTACTCTTTTCGCTCGAGGATTTTAAAATTTTACTTTGAATGCGAGTGCGAAATCAATGATTATAAGGGAGTTGCCATGAAAAATATGGTCCTGGCGGTATCGTTAGGCGCGCTTTTAAGCTTAAGCTTAGCAGGATGCGATAGGGGCGAAATAGAGGATATTCAAACAAAGGATTTTTATGTCGCCAACCCGGATAAAGCAAAAAGCGTCTCCGAAGCGTGCGCTCTAGCTGATCTATCCAAAGAGCCGGCAGAGATTTACGACAACTGCGAACGAGCCGCCATGGCGTATTTTAAAATCTTCTATAAAAGTATGATGCAAGCGGCATCAAGGCAAGAGGTAAAGGCGCAAGATGAAAAACAAAAAGCTATGTGCGAGGACAAAGAAGTGCGAAATACGGAATTTGACGTGGAATGCTTTCTATTTTTAGCCGCCACGGGTTTGCCGATAAACTCTACGGGATCTAAAAATAGGCTAACTTATCTACTAGAGGAATGCAGAAATGATAGAATTAGCCCGAAATGTAGGCTTTTAAGAAAAGAGGTGAAATTTTTCACTGAAGACTCTATAATGAGCAAAGAAGAGGTCTACGAGGCATTATCGAAAAAATTGCAAATCGTGATAAAAGACTATATTGATTTTTACGTATCGCAAGGTAGATTCGATGAAAATCCAAACAAGATAACAAGCATGACGGTCAAGCAGATAGCTCCAAACTCGATTAGCATAGGCACGACGAGCTATGTCAGCTGCTTTACTATAACCGCAATCGATACGGGCAAAAACGCTAGTTTGGAGATACGAAAAGGCGCAAGCCAAAATGATGAATTATGCATGGAAACATATAAATTGCCCGAAGTTGCAAAAATTCTAAATGAAAACGGCGGCGTTATTAGGCTTAGATAGCAAAATTTTATATTTTTAAATTTGATGGCAAAGCTTTAAGGGCTTAATTTTAAAAATTGAAATTCCGCCGCTTGAAATTTTAAGACGGCGGAATTTTGTGAAATTTCAGCTCGCGCGGGCGGCTGTGCTGCGCGCGGCTTGCACTACCGCGAGCAAACTCGCGCTGCTCGCACACGAACCTCGCGCTTTAAATTCCTCAAATTTAGACTATTTTTTCACCTTGATTACGTATGGCACCGATTTGATCACGCCTTTGGAAAACAGCGTCTTAGTGTCCGCGTATACGGCGTCAAGCTCGGCTTTTGAGACGTCCGCATCGCTTACCTGCACGTCCTTGTCGTAGTATTTTTCGATCACGTCGATCGCGCCCTTTTGATCGCTCGGCGAGAGGGCTTTCAGCTGCTTTAAAACCAGCGCCGATTTGATAAACGCGCTCTTGCCGTGTACCGGCGCAAAGATCAATTTTACGTTGCTATTGCGAAGATGCTTCGTGATCCTCTTCATCTCCTCGGCGCAATACGGGCACTCCGGATCGCCCACGATGTAGGTCATATAGGGATTATTTTTATCAAACGACTCGATATAGGCAAATCTCGCGGGATCTATGCTCTTTAGCAGCTCAAGCGCGGCGGCGTCCCTGGCGTCCTTTAAAATTTGAGTTCTCATCTTAAATAGCGCCGCATCCGCCGCGTCTGCAAGCTTAGGCTCCTCTGTTACCGCCACTAGGCTTTTGCCGTCGTCGCTAGCCAAAAACGCCTCTTTTTTATCGCCCGAGCGGACGATCAGCAAATTTAGCCCGTTTAACGAGTTTAGCTTATCGATCGAGATGAGCTGAGCGTTTTTATCATTTAGACTTTGCTTTAGGTTTTTTACGAACTCCGCTTCGTTCGCATTCGCACCGAGTACAAAAGCCGCACACGCAGCCAAAACGTAGATGATTTTTTTCATAGCTTCCCTCCCCTTAAAATTTCGCCAATTATATCAATTTAAAATAAAATTTGTTATAATCGCGCCCTATCAATTTAAGGAGAAATTTATGGCTTATTCAATGGGTGATTTAAAAAAGGGTTTGAAGATCGAAATCGACGGCATCCCGTATAAAATCGTGGAGTATCAGCACGTAAAACCTGGCAAGGGAGCGGCGTTCGTGCGCGCTAAGATCAAATCCTTCATCGACGGCAAGGTGCTTGAAAAGACCTTCCACGCAGGCGATAAATGCGAAGCGCCAAACCTAGAAGACAAGCAGATGCAGTATCTCTACGACGACGGCGAGGTGTGTCAGTTTATGGATACCGATAGCTACGAGCAGATCGCGATCAGCGACGAGGACGTGGGCGAGGCGAAAAAATGGATGCTTGACGGCATGATGGTGGACATTATGTTTTACAACGGCAAAGCGATCGGCGTCGAGGTTCCGCAGGTAGTGGAGCTCAAGATCGTAGAAACTGCGCCGAATTTCCGCGGCGATACACAGGGCAGCAACAAAAAGCCCGCCACACTTGAGACCGGCGCCGTGGTACAGATCCCATTTCACGTGCTCGAAGGCGAGGTCATCCGCGTAGATACCGTCCGCGGCGAGTATATCGAAAAAGCAAACAAATAACCCCTTTTATTTTTGCGAAATTTTGATTTCGCAAAAATTCCTCTTTCTTTTAAAATTTATAAACTCCGAGCGATAAATTTAAACCGCAATCTTCGCATAAATTTTGATTAAAATGGCTTTTTAAATTCGCCGAAATGCGGGATAATTTAGTCTAAGCTTTACGCAGCGCTGATTTTGGCAAAATTTAAAATAGCTTTACGATTAAATTTAGGGATATGAAATTTGAATATAAAAAACGCCCGAAAGCAAATCTTGCGACCCGCTTTCGGGCTTTGAGCTAGGCTGCAACTTTAATTAGATTTAAAATTTCACCTTCACTTGGGAAACGAGGCTTAGCAAAATCTTTATTGAAGAAAAGCTTTCTGCCGTCAACTTCTACTAGAAAGTCTCCGCTGCCACCAGGGGCCAACTCGACAACTGCATCCTTATAGACGCTTGTTATTTCATCTCTCACACGGAGAGCTTGCGGTCTATAAGATCAAGAATTACAATAAGTAATTACAACCTTCATCTTTATTCCTTTCTAAAAAAGTGCCACATTGTAGCCAAACTAGCTTAAATTTTAATATAAAAGCTCAATTTCGCGCGCCTCAGCATTTAAAATTTACGAGCGAAATTTCGCAGTTTGCAAAGCCCTAAATTTCGCTGCCGCAGGCTCAAGACTAGTCCTCAAATTTTAAAATTTCATCGTAGCAGAGATAAAAATCGCAGCCGTGCGCGCGGAATTTCTTATCGCCGTGAAAGTGTCCAAAATACCACCGCGCAGGCTTTACGAGCTCAAAGACCCGCTCCAGATACTCAGACGTTTTATCGGGAGTGCTTTTGCCGCACCAAAGGTATTCTTTTAAAAATTTCATCGCAAACCACGGCGCCGTGTGGCTCAACACCGCATCGATCCGCCCGCCCGCGGCGATGAAATCGCGCGCATTTTGCATCGCGCAAGCAAACTCCTCCTCGCTCGGAATTTCGCGCGCCCACCAGCTAAGCCCCGGTATCCGATGCGCCTTATCGACGCTAAGCGCGCCGCCGAAACACAAAAAATGTCGCCCCGCAATCTCGTAAATTTCGCCGCGCCGCAGCCAAAAAATATTCTCGCCGCCCACGCCCACGGTGCCGCCAAATTTCCGCTCGCGCGGCAGCTGATCCAACATATCGAAATTTTCGTGGTTGCCGTCTATGAAAAGAAGCGTGGCGGGGAAATATCTTTCTATATTTTTGCGCGCCATAAACTCATCTATCCGCTCGCTCCAAAACAGCCCGAAATCCCCAAGCACGATGACGAAATCATCGGCGCTAAGCCCGCCCGCAAAGGCCTTGTTCGTTATTTTGCCGATCTCGTTTATTCCGTGCGTATCGCCGCAAAGATATATCATCTGCCTCTCCTTTAAATTTAGCTTTTCGCGCTTTGCTGCAGCCCGTGCGAATGGAATTTTAAGCGCTAAATTTTACACGGCACACTCGTTGCAAAACACGACTAGCGTTCCGATCCGCAACCGCGCAAATTTAATCCGAATTAGAAGCGTAAATTTAGGCGACGTATTTTAAAAGCACAGGCATCAAGCTTGTTGCCGTATAAATTTGAAGCTGCGGTTTTCAATTTTAAATTTCGCAGCGCAGATCTAAGCGGCGAAATCCGAGTAGGCGGAGCTTTGCTTGCTACCGCCAAATTTTAAATTTAGCTACGGACTTTGTAAATTATAGCGAACCACGTAAATTTAGCGGCGGATTGCGCAATTTCCATAAAGAGCTTTGTAAATTTTCACAACGGACTTTATAAATTCCACGGCGAACCGCGTAAATTTAAAGATTAAATTTAAAGCCTGCCGCGTAATTTCGTCGCCAGCGCGGCGCCGATTTTTTCGTAACCCTCTTTTTGTAAGTGGATTTCGTCGGGGCGAATAAGCCCGCGCTCGCGCCAGCCGCGCCAGCCGCCATCCTCGTCCATAAGACCGGCTATGTCGTAAAACATAGCCCCCTCGTCTCGCGCTAGATGCGCTAGCACCTCCGCAGCGCGTGAGGCGTTTGGCACTTTAGGGCTTCGCGGCGGCGCTACGAGCAGGATTTTTGCACCAGGAGCTGCGGAGCGGACGGAGCGAAGCAGCCCACGGACGCTTTGGTAGAATTTTTGCTCATCAAATTTCGGATCCATTGCGTCATTTGTGCCGTAAGCGATGACTACGAGATTGTATCTAAGTCCAGAAAAATCCCTACCAAAGGCATCTGCGCCCCATTTTTCGTAGAGGTTGCTAAACGCGCCGTTGCTCGCGCAAGAGTCTGCAAAGCGCGCGTTTTTGCGGTAAATTTTATATCCTCCAAGCTCTGCTCCATCACGCAGCGATCGAATTTCGATCGGAAATCTAAGTCGCAGCTTAGAATACTCCCATTTCTGCGGCACTTCTTGCGAAATATACGCGCTTAGCCCACTTGCGTCGCGCACGCGAAAAATCTCGCCACTCTGATCCGATTTATGTAAAATTTCGACGTAAAAATCGCCGCTAAGCTGCTTTAGCTCCAGTCGCACATTAGCGCCCTTTTTGCCGGTAGCGATCACTCCGCATAACGGGAAATCGGGATCTTGCTCGGTGCGAGACGAGATCACATTAAAGCCGCTTTGCTTAAATTCTATGTTTTCGCTTTTGTGGTATTTAGGCATCATTGCAGGCACGAAGCCGACGCTGTTTTGCACGAAAAAGCCGTGTCTGAAAGCATCTATCAGCGCGTCGCTTCCTAAATGCGAATCGCCAAAAAATTTTACTCCAAAGCCCGCAGGGCTTTTTGCATTTGCGGAATTTATGCCGCGAACGCCTGCGTTTGCCGCGCATCCGCTTAATAATACGGCAAATAAAATCGCTATAAACTTACTCAACTTCAATCCTTGATAAAATTTCTTTCGCTACCGCTTCGCAACCCTCTTTGCTCATATGAATGCCGTCGTCTTGGCGCACGCGCACGAGCTTGGAGCCACTTTGCAGATAGGTTTTATAGACGCCTTTTTCACACACCAGCGGGGTTGTTTGCATAAAATACCCGCCAAGCGCCATACTCGCGTCGGCATATATTTGATTTAGCAGCTGCGTTTTCTCCTCAAAATCGGGCTTTTGCATACACGGCATCGCTAGCCACAGCACTCCCGCACCGTGCGAGTGCGCCGTATCGTAGATCTCGCGTACCCTTGAGGCATAAAACTCCCGCCAGCGCGGCGTTTTAATGCCATAAGTTTTACCTCCTGCGCGGTACTCCCAGACGTCATTGGCGCCCAGAAGCACGACTACAAGCTTAACGCCGCCGTTCTCGCGAAGCGCGGTATCGAGCGTCTTTTGCCAGTCGAAAGATTTCTTGCTCGCAAGCCCTGTCGATTGCTTGCTAAGATCGATCACCCTTAGGCTTCGCTTCGGGAAAAATTTCTTAGCGTTCATCCCCACGTATTGCATCAGACTATCGCCCATAAAAAGTACCTCATCGCCTGCATTTAGGCGGATTTTGCCATCGTCGCTAAGCGAAATTTTAGCATCAAACTCCGCGGAGCTTTGCGTCGTTAAATTCTGCTCCAAAGCCTGTGGAGCGGGAAGTTGCGAAGCGGAATTTTCGCCGCTTTGCAAGGTTGCGCTTGCCGTGACGGGGTTTTGCGACACAGCGGAGCTGCGCGGCACAGAGCTTGTTGTAGCCAGTCTTTGTGACACGGAATTTTGCGAAGTAGAATTTTGAGGGATGGAATTTTGTGCGTAAGGCTCCTGCGCAAAATCGCGCGTCTTTAAATGATGCGTAGAATTATTTAAGGCAGAATTCTTTGCAGCATGGGCTTGCGGCTTGCTATCTTGCGGTTTAACGCTTTGCGAAGCATCGTGATCTCGCGCCCCCATGCTTTGCAAAGCTTGATTTTCCGCCATACTATCTTGCGCAGGTTTTTTAAAATTTTTGCTTCCGCTATGCGGACTTGCGTCCTCATCCTTGCTAAGATCCTCGCCTTTGATACGCTGCTCAAGCTTATCTGCGACATTTGCAATTTTTTCGTAGATCTCTCCGCCTACGCGAAACGGCGAGCGGCGCAGCCATTCTTCCAGCCCAAAATCATCGTGGAATCTCTGCTCCAAATAATAAATCAGCGAGCCTTGCATAAAAAATGCCGAGAAAAGCAGCGCAAAAATCAGAGTCGAAACAAACCTAAGCATCTAAAATCCTGCGTAGATGAAATTTGGAATTCCGCTTGGCATCAGCGCGAAAATCAGCGTGAATATCACGCCGAGCGCGAGAGCTTTAGGCAAAAACGGCAGCTCGGCAAAAAGCGCGATTAAAGTATCTTTTAGAGCTGAAATTTTAGGATAAACAAAAATCCCCGCTAAAATCACCGCAAGCGCCGCTAGCTCGCTAATATCTCCGAAAGCTCGCGCGCGGGTAAAAGCGCCCAAAATCGCCGCCGCATCTGGCAGGGAATTGGCGAAAAAAATCCAAGCGAAACTTACAAAAATATAGGTGCAAAATAGCGCCAAATGCGGATTTAGCGGCTTTACGCCTACTTTGGCAAGACATTTTAAAAACACAAGCGCCGCTCCGTGCAAAAGCCCCCAAATCAAAAAATTCAATCCCGCGCCGTGCCAGATGCCTGATAGCGCAAACGCGATTAGCAAATTTACGCAGGTGCGTGCAAAGCCATTGCGCGAGCCGCCAAGCGGGATATAAATATAATCGCGTATAAACGTAGATAAGCTGATATGCCAGCGATCCCAAAACTCGCCTAAATTCTTAGCCGCATAGGGCATATTAAAATTCTGTGGCAGCTTAAAGCCCATCGCAAGCCCAAGCGCACGCGCCATATCGATAAAGCCGCTAAAATTCGTATAAAGCACCACGCCATAAAGTAGCAGTGCGGCTAGAATTTGCGCCACGGAAGACTCAGGCTCGTCGCCGTAAACGCCTGAAATCACATCGCTATAATACGCGCCCAAATAACCGCTAATAAGTAGCAGCTTAACTAAGGCAAAAATTATAAACACATAAATTTCATCGGCATTGCCAAAGTGCTTGAAGCGATCAAACTGTGGCAATACTGGCTCTACGCCCTTGGCAGCGCTAGCGCGTCCGATAGGACCCATCACGACGCTAGGGAAAAATGCCAAAAAGCATGCCAAGCTCAAAAAGCCCTGCTCGCCGCATTCGCGCCTATAAACCGAAACGAAATAGGTGATCGACATAAAAACGTAGTATGAAATTCCAAGCGGAAACGCCACGCTATCGACGGCACCTAGGTGCAGCGCGGCAAGAGCAGCATTGAAAAACTCCCTGACGTAGCCATAATATTTAAAAAATGCGAGAAAAAATAAGCCGCCAGCAACTGCCGCAAGCATCACTGCACGCGCCTTCGCAGTTGGTAACGGAATCTGCTTCGCTAACCCCGCTTTTTGCACCTGCTTTGCTATGCCAGCTTGTTTTGTTGCGCTCATCTGCTTGGCTGCCGCTTTACGCGAGAGCTTTTTCTTGTGCGAAGACTGCTTTGCGGACGGTATGGCTTTCGCGACTACGCGATTAGCGCGCGCGATACACGCACCTGCAAAATATACGAAGGCACTATAGGCTGCAAGCACCAGCGCAAAGCGCGGATTTATGGAGCACATAAAGCCGTAACTTGCCAGCAGGATCAGAATTTTTTGCGCGAAAATATGATTTTTGAGCGTCCAATAAACGATTAAAAACGCTAAAAAAGCAAGGACAAACTCAGGCGAAAAAAATGTCATTCAATCTTTCCAATTTAAATTTTTAAAGCTCTTGCGGCTTTTAAACACTCGCGGCGTGAAATTTATACGAAGCGAAAAAGCTTTTTTAAATCGCTTGCAACGCAAAATTTTATGCGCAGGCACGGCATTACGTCGCTAAACACGCTAATAAATTTAGCGTCCAAATCCTTAGATTTCATGGACAGCTTGCATGCAAGCCCTTGCCACGTGAGCAAAATTCCGCCACAATGGCAAAATTTGAAACGCAAATGAGAGCTCGACGCACGAATAAAATTTTTAAACGCGCTGAGCGCTTTGCCATCAAATTCTTACAAAACCTCGCAAACGCAGTCTCGCAAGTTCTACCCGCAGGATTTCAAAATAAGCGCCTTTTGGAATCATGCCATATAAATTAGACACGCGTAGCGCCGCTAAAATCCTACGAAATAAGATGAGCCACACTTCATCATAACTATGAGGGCTGAAATTCTACAAAGCGAAATTTTAAAAGCCTAAATTTTGCAGCGATGATAAAATTCCGCCTGTTAAAATCTGCCGCGCGAAATTACTAAGTAAATCTCACTTTAAGGCGTGTTAGAAACCATCTAAAAGCTGAGCCTTACGAGCCAAAATCATAGCTTTTAATTTTTACTGCAAATTGCAGATATGCGCCTCCATAAAGGCTCTTTTAATTTTATGGTAACGCAAACGTGCCTTGCGCTAGCCTCGCTCTTTCGCGCAAAACACAAGTTAAAATCAATGAGTTCCGCGTCGTAAAATTTTGGCTCTAGACTTGGTTTTGGCGCGGCGTAAATTCGAGCTCGCCAGGCAAAATTAGTCGTAAATTTAATGCGGCTACATAGATTTTGACTTGGCTGAAATTTAACCTAGCAGAGCCGAATCTCGCTTCGTAACCCAGCCATTCTAACGAGATAATGTAAATTTTAATTTGCAATTTAAAATTTCTAGCGCAACGATACCAGCTTTATCTTGCGTTTTGAAATTCTAATTTAGCGACGCAAGCAGCTCATAAAATGCCGCGTAAAATTGCAAATTTCAGCGTTTTTTATTCGGCTGGCGAGGTTTGTGTGCGCAAGAACTGATTTGCGAAAATTTTAAAATTTTATCGCTTGCCCCAGCCCGCCTTCAGGGCAATCGCGATAAAATTTACGCTCCGCACCTCAAGCAAGCGAGCAGTTGCGATGAAATTCTAAGCTATCAGTCGAGATGAAATTTTACGCCGAATTTTCAAGAAATGCCCGTCTCTGTGCGTCTGTAAAAGCCGTAAATCCTGCACTAAATTTCATATTGCTGCATTACTTAGCGGTTATCAAATATGCTTGCCAAGCAGACGCGTAGAAATCTCTCACCGCCCTTTAATACTCGTTCGAAGTAAAATTTCGCCCAGATGTTTTAACGGTCTATATTCGAAATAAACGCTCTGCATAATTCTATCGCGAAATAGGGCTGCCGGGTGGAATTTTGCCCGGCAGCAAAGTTTTTTTCGCGCTAAATTTATGCTTCCGTGCGGATAATTTTTACCGCTTCGACCATATTTTTTAAGCTAGGGCGAACCTCCTCCCATTTGCGGGTTTTTAGGCCGCAGTCCGGGTTGATCCACAGCTGCTCTTTCGGGAGCACCTCAAGCAACGCGCGGATCTGGCTTACGAGCTCCTGCACACTAGGAATTCGCGGGCTATGGATGTCGTAAACGCCCGGACCGACCTCTTGTTTATAACCGACCGATTTGAAAACTCGAAGCAGCTCGTTGCCGCTGCGAGCGGTCTCGATGCTGATGACGTCGGCATCCATCGCCTCTATCGTTTTGATTATGTCGTTAAACTCCGAATAGCACATATGCGTATGGATCTGCGTGTGAGCACTTGCGGCGCTGACAGCGAGCTTAAAAGCACTAACGGCAAATTTTTCGTATGCAGGGATGTTTTCGGATCTAAGCGGATAGCCCTCTTTAAACGCAGCTTCGTCCACCTGAACGATCTTGATACCCGCGTCTTGCAGATCCGAAATTTCATCAAAAATCGCGAGCGCAAGCTGTTTTACGATCTGATCGCGAGGCTTATCGTCGCGCACGAAGCTCCAGTTCATCATCGTAACAGGTCCCGTTAGCATACCCTTCATAATCTTTTTAGTGCGGCTTTGGGCGTATTTGATCCACTCCACGGTCATCGGTTTTGGGCGGCTAACGTCGCCGAAAAGTAGTGGCGGTTTCACGCAGCGGCTGCCGTAGCTCTGCACCCAGCCGTTGGCGCTAAACGCGTATCCGCTCATCTGCTCGCCGAAATACTCGACCATATCGTTGCGCTCTGGCTCACCGTGAACCAGTACGTCCAGACCAATCTCATCTTGAAATTTAACGCAGTCGTCGATGTAAGCTTTGATGTCGCGCTCGTAGGCTTCGCGGCCAATTAAGCCCTTTTTGTAGGCGTTGCGAACTTGGCGAAGCTCGGCAGTCTGCGGGAAGGAGCCGATCGTAGTAGTAGGTAAAATTCCATAGCCTAGCTCCTTTTTCTGCACCTTGATGCGATCCTCGTAGCGATCGGTGCGCTCGAATTTATTTAAATTTGCAGCGCGGCTTTGCACTCGCTCGTCGTGAATTAGAGGCGAGCTAGCGCGGGTTTTAGCAGATTTTTGATTTTCCTCGTAAGCTTTCATACCGTGTTCGCACATCGGAATTTCAAAGAAAAGATGGGTCAAAATCGAAATTTCGCTTAGTTTTTCGACCGCGAAACTTAGCCATGATTTAACCTCAGCGCTTAGCTTGTCCTCATATTTTAGCGTGAAAGGCACGTGCAAAAGCGAGCAGGAGGTGCCCACATAGATACGCTCCTTAGGCACGTAAGCTTCGATGGCTTTGAGTTGGGCTAGCTTTTTGTCGATGTCGCTCTTCCAGATATTGCGCCCATCGATCACGCCCGCGAAGAGCACGGTCTTGGCGTCTTTTAAAGCTTGAAGCTCTTTTTTGATATTCTCCTCGCTTGCGTAAACGAAATCGAGTCCGATCGCCCAAACATCGGTCTTTACTATCTCGCGCACAGCTTCAGTCGCATGCTCAAAATAGGTCATAAAGATAATTTTTACGTTGCTTGCGGCCTTGCTTAGGCGCTGATAAACAGGCTCAATCTTTGGCGCCAACTCCGCTGCGCGATCCGTTACGAAAATCGGCTCATCGATCTGAACCACGACCTCGCTATCAAGCTCGCTAAGAAGCTTTAGCAGTTCCTCGTATTTCGCGACAAGGGCATCTAAATGCGCGAGTGGATCGCTTTTGTCGCTTGATTTGCTAAGCGCAAGATAGGTGATAGGTCCAATTAAATTTATCTTTAACGCGCAGGAATCCTTAAAATCGTTATTCTTCGCGGCCTTGTACTCGCTTAAAATTTTACTGGGATTTAGGCTAAATTCCGTATACGCAGAGATCTCGGGCACGATATAGTGGTAGTTTGTGTTAAACCACTTCGTCATCTCCATCGCGACTGCGTCTTTGCTGCCGCGCGCCATCGCAAAATACTGCTCATGCGCCGAAAGAGCCGCAAAGCGCTGCGGGATCACGCCGAAAAGCACGCTAGTATCGAGCATCAGATCATAGTATGAAAAGTCGTTTACGCTAATTAGGCCGCTCCAAGCATCCAGCTGATATTTGATATGGCGATCTTTTAGCTCTGCGGCGACCCGTTCTAGCGCGTCATAATCGCACTTGCCCGCCCAATAGCTCTCTAAAGCCTTCTTTAACTCGCGCTGCTCTCCGATACGTGGAAAGCCCGTGACGTAACTTTTCATTTTAATCCTTTACGTAAATTTGGTATTAAAGATTGGATTTTATCTTAAAATTTCTTTTGACGTCATTAAAATTTTAACCTAATCTCTAAAATGAACAAAATTTTATCCAAAAGCGCAGGAGTGAAATTTCGCCGATAAAACTCAAGATGGAATTTTTATCGACGGAATTCTATGAGTTAAAATTTGATGATGGAATTTAAAGACGTTAAATTCATCATAATTTAAACCTCATCGCAAGATTCTACTAAAACTTAGTAAAGTCTTGCGACGAAGCTAGCCTTACCCGACACACCGCAAAGCTACTGAGCATCAAGGCTCTATGAAAGCAGTGCAATGCCTCAAACATGAAAATTCTTAGAATTTATAATTATATCCTGCGTAAACGCCGTATTTTTTTCCGTCGTTATCTTCGATATAATCGCCGTCTTTGTACCACGCCTTGCTTGCTTTAAAGCCCATTTCGATCTCGCTATTGGAGCCAAACTCATACGCGGTACCTATCTTGCCGCCCAAAATAAAGCCGCCCAGCGTATCGTCCGCTCTAACCCAGCCGCCATTGCTATAGTCTATTTTCACTTCAGTATCTAGCACCGAAAGTCCAGCGTAAGCGCCTAGGACGAGCTTAAATCTACCGAAAAGCTCCGGCGTAAAATCCGCACCGGCTACGAAATCGTGCGTGCTCCATTTAACCTTTCTTTTCGAATTGGCATTCGAGCTGGAATCCTCGCCCTTAAATCCGTAAAAATACCCGCCGTAAGCTCTAAACGTGCCGAAGTCATATCCGGCCTTAACGCCGATTTGCGGCTGTCCGTCATCAAAACCTGCAGCTTGGTTTTTGAAATTGTATCCGCCTTCGCTGCCTATAAAAAGCCCCTCCGCCATCGCGCTTACTGCAGCTAAAGAGCTAAGAAGCGCCACTTTTGCAACTAAATTTCTCATCTTTACTCCTTTTAAAAAAGTAACGCAATAGTAGCGAGCTAGAGCGAAACCGCGTGTAAATTTAAGGTAAATGCACTGAGATATGAGCATCAAATGAATTTAAAATTATTAGAACGATTTCTCTTTCTAATATATGACAAATTTTACGCAATACAAAACCGCCTCTTAACTTCGCGAATAATTCTTCTTGGCTTTTAGATACGAGGCTCAGGCGTAGAATTTTTAGTTTAACTTCATATATAATTTTAGACTACGCTATCTTAGTAGCTTATAAATCCGCGCCGAATTGCTTAGATAAATCGGCTCAAATAAGTCTTTGTCGTAATTTTCTAGCACGAAGAGCTGAATGAAAGTCGATTCAAAGACTTTTTCATCTAAAATCAATATTCTTTCGTAGTCCGGTAAAAATATCACATAAAGATCGGAATTCTTATCTAATTGCTTAGATAATTTAACGAGCTTACCGTTTACCTCGCTCACTTGATAATATGTGTTGATCGGTATCTTTTTGCCGTTATGAATCAGATATTCGGGATCGGCACTAGGTAACATATACTCGCCATTTATGCTAGCACTTTTCCCATCCTCACCGATTTCAATATCATAGCCTATAACAACCAGTGGATTCCAAAACTCTTTACCAGTCGCTACATCTACAGTAGAAAATTTTAAAATATTGGGCAATATATCTATCATGTGCGGTACAAAATAATAATATATATCCCTAGTTTTCTGCGGAAGCTTGAAATTCTTATCGCTTAAAGAACTTAGGAATTTATTGATATCCGCTTCACCATAGTCTTTTTGAATTTGATATAGATTTAGTTTAAATTTATCTTCCAGTTTAGGATCAAATTTTTTATCTTGCAACTTTTGTATATATTCTACGTTAAGCCTCGCCATATTAGCAGAGCTTACCTCATCTTTATTAAAGGAAAACGCACTCATAAAAGTGTATTCTCCCGCCTGTCTACCTCCAGGATCAGCTACTACTTTTATATCTGAGTAATATCTGATTAAATAACCGTAATCCCACCACGATAGGACGTAATCTTCTCTGCTGGCTTTGTTTTTTAGCTCTGCAAGAGGCACTATGGAGTCCTTCGTAAGCGTAGGTGCAACTCGGAATTTATAAATAAAATCTATGCTAGGCATTAGCGCTAAACAGGTTAAAATAGCTAACAAAGTATTTCTAAGCCAGGTGCGTATTTTAAAGTAATTCAGCGTGAAATATATAAAATAAGCAAATCCAAGCGCTATCATTGGTGTAGCGTACATTGTAAAGCGAGTTCCACCAAAAAGTGCTAAAACTCCAAGCGCTATCATCGGCAAGGTTAAGATAAACGAACGGAATTTTATCAGCAGTAGAGCCAGCCCTCCTACAGCGCATATAAATATAAATAGATGCCCACTAGATTCAAGCACAAATTTTATGAAATTAGCGTTTTCTACCTCATTAACCGTATTTCTAACGCCGTAGAAGTAGAAAATTTCCTCTTTGCTTACATCCTTTAAGATGTATGCTTTAAGCTGCACTACTATAGGCACAAGTCCGCCGAATATGACGAACGTAATTACGGCGATCGTACCCAAAATCCAAAGAGCTTTTTTGCTTTTATGGCTTGGAATTTTAATCATTAAAAAATATAAAAACGCAATTAGTGCAATCTTAAGCAATAAAATATAGTTTACGATTATTGTCTCACCTTCGTAATACGCGCCAAATTTTATAACCGCTGCGACCATAAGAATAATCGCTTTGTAATTTTCCTCATTGCGTCTATTAAAAATCAAAGTATAGATTAAAAATATCACTATAATCGCCATATTTAGAGAATACGAGCTAGGATACCACCAATCATAAATCACCGTAAAAACGGCAGGCAAAGCAAAGCTGCTCTGCTCACCTCGTCCTATGAGCCTAATCAAAGCCCATACCGTTAGCAGTGGCAGAGTAACGTTTAACATATCGCTATCAAAATACCCGCCCAAAGTCCTGACATAATACCCCGGCAGCACGCAAGCAAGTAGTGCCGCGATGATGCCGGCGCCCAGGATCTTATACTCTCTTGCTATTAAAATAATCGGCACGACCACCAGCGGCGCTAAAAACACGCTCATATAGATCGTAATGCTATTTAGACTGACGGGCAAAATTTTACTAAGTAAAAATGCCAGAGTTGGGATCGACGCGCCGTATGGACTAAGATCGCCCGGCTGATGAAAGCCCGCTATCATATCACGCGCGCCCTCGGCGTTCGCAAAGGCGTCGTTTGTGGTCATGATGAGCTCGCCATCGAAAGAAAACTGCTCGATCCCGCTAGCCCAATATATCCAAAAAAACCTGCACGCCACGCCGAATATATAAACCAGCGTCATGATCAGAAAAATATCCATGCGCGAACATTCGCCGTTTGTAATTTTAAATTTTTGCATTTTTTTCCTTGATTTGCCGTTTGAAGTACCGAGCGGCAGGGTTAAAATTTGCCTCTACAAATTTTACTCGCTTTATCACGCCCGCGCTACGTTTTTAACGGCATTGTTTAATTTGCGTTTATTATAGCAGAATTTATCGATATTAAAAGCAAAATTTTAAAAACAACCTAAGTCAAGCCGTTTAGAATTTAAATTTGTGATATGCAATTTTGGCGACCATCAAAAAATACGATACGTAAAGATAGAGATTAAGATGTAAACTAAATATCCAATATAAGGCAGATACAAAACAACACCAAGCCAATAAACATGCGTATATCTAGCATATTATAAATTCCATATTCTGGGTGCGGAATGAACAAATATAGGAAAATAAACATAACGAACGCTTTTAAAAAAATATATAATAACGTTTTATTCATAGACATATATTTAGCGATCTATGCTATGGCTAAATAGCAGAAACAACCGGTCGTTGCAAGAAACTTACGCCGAGCCGGTGGATTTTTGTGGTTTAGATGAAATTCTCGCCTAATACGCGTCGCACATAAATTTACAGACGGTTTTCGTGCGGAGATTGAGCATGATCGAGCTTAGGCATCTGCCGTCCTTGTTGCCGCTTAGCAGGCGCACGGCATCGCCCTCTTTCCACTGCGTGCTGTCGCCCTCGATCGTCCTGTAATGCGCGCCGTTAATGACAAGCGACTCGCCACCTTTTAGCGTTTTATCGATCTTCAGGTCGCTTGCAATCTGGCTTAGATCGCCTTTTAAGGCATTTGCGATTAGTTTTTCTTCGGCCTGCTCATGCGTCTTCATCGAGCTTTTGGCAAAGTCCGGCACCTGCAAAGTTTCGGTCTGAGCCGAAGCAAAGGCGGCTAGCACGCAAGCAGCGTAAATTAGTTTCATATTTTCTCCTCGTTTTTTTCAAAATTGCGGCGATTATAGCAAAGTTTACTTAAAAATTTCGGTCTAAATTTAGCTAGAGTTTAAATTTAAGAAACCGCCGTCTGTTTAAAACAGAGCCGAACGCGACGGCAAATTATAAAATTTCGCCACGATTTAAAATTTACTTATTAAAATACGCCGCGAGCGCGCTTAGCCAAACAAATAGCGCTATTATCCAAGACATCGTCCACGGCGTACCCGCAGAAAACGCCGCAAGCATCGCCGAGGAGAGGATGCCGCTGCCGTATTGCAGCGAGCCGATGAGCGCAGCGGCCGAGCCCTTCATCTCCTGCGGCACGCTATCAAGAGCGGCGGCATTGGAGCAAGAAGCTATAATGCCGTTCATGCTAAAAACGAAAAACATCGGGATTATCACGCCAAGAACGCCGCCCGTTTTGAAAAATGCGAACGCAAACAGCACGCTGGCAGCAAGCGCGGCAACGAGGGTGGAGACTATGAGTAGGCGGTTTAGCGCATAGCGCTTTACCAGCTTTTTGTTTACGAAACTTAGCGCCATGACGCCCACGATGTTTATGCCGAATAAAAATCCGTAGTATTTGCTAGGAATGCCGAAATAATCGATATATACAAACGATGAGCCCGTGATAAAGGCATAGACGGCTACGTAGAAAAACGTCACGCTAAGAGTGTAGCGCATAAATTTGGCATCTTGTAATAATCTTAGATAGTTTCTAAAAGACGATACGATGGGCTTTGTGGAGCGCTTTTGCGGCGGCAAGGTCTCTGGCAGAGAAAAAATCATCGCAAACATAACCGCGCTAGCTAGCGCCATCAGCCAAAATATCCCGTGCCAAGAGCCGAAC
This sequence comes from uncultured Campylobacter sp., assembly GCA_963522765.1. Taxonomy (GTDB): domain Bacteria; phylum Campylobacterota; class Campylobacteria; order Campylobacterales; family Campylobacteraceae; genus Campylobacter_B. The sequence continues at coordinate 28,217 of CAUQZM010000017.1, forward strand.
TCCAGTATCGCGCCGCCCGGTAAACGTACCCGCTACCCAAGCTATCGCCATGATAATAACTAGCGTAGAGAGCATCTGTGCGGCCTGCGAGCTACCGAAAAGATCGCTAATCATCGCCCTGCTTAGCATCGGTCCTACGCACGCGCCCACGGCCTGAAACACGCGCCATAATACGACACTAGCCATAGTGTCCGACATCGCGCATCCTACTGATCCAATCGCAAAGAGCGCCATACCGACAAAAAGCGGGATTTTACGCCCGATCCTATCGCTGATAGGCCCCCATACGAGCTGCACTATAGCAAAGCCGATGAGAAATTAAGGCAATAGACTATCGTCATATTCTTATATGGAAAATTATAAAAAACCTATACTACGTACTTACAGTGCAATTTTTATTGCGTAATCAATGATTACATTGTGTAGATATTATTTACATATAAGAATTTTATTGACTTAAATACTAATATTGTGTATAATTTACTTACAATTTCGTCAAGGAAAAAGAATGAATTTAGATACGATAGCCAAAAATATAAAAGAAACAAGGGAGAGTATGAATATGTTGCAACAAGAATTAGCCGACAAGCTGAATATAACAAGACCCGTGATTTCAAACTGGGAAAACGCAAAGAGCGAACCGTCATCTACCCAGTTATTAAAATTAGCCGATATATTCGGCGTCTCAACAGATAGACTGCTTGGTAGAAATTTAGATAGTAAAAATATTATCGTCGTGGACACTTCGGCGCTTATCAAAAAGCCGTTTTTACCTAAAGAATTAGTCGAGAAATTTGACGAAGTTATTGTTCCTGATGTAGTTATATCCGAGCTTAACAATATAAAAGATAAAAAAGATAAAAATAGTCAAGCTGCGTGGCTCATAATGAGTACAATAAAAAATCTAGGTGAAAAAATAATCAACTCAAAAAGCGATAAGAGTATTAAAAATAGCGATGAAAAAATAGCCGATGTTGCTAAAACAAAAGCTAAACAAAACCCCAACGATAAGGTTTATATGCTAAGCGATGATATATATTTTCAATTTTTAATTAGAGATATAAATAATATAAAAGTCATAACTCCAAATGAGTATTTTAGGGATTTTGGCAAAGACGATAAATTTGACAGAAGTAAGTCGTTGGAGTTTTTGTCGCTTGTAAAAAATAATAAATTTACAAAGTTGGAACACTTTAATCTCGATAACATAAATGTAAATATACACGATCCGATAAGCGGACTTACTCCACTGATAACTGCGATAAGAAATAAAAATCCTCAAATCATAGAATATCTACTAAATTTATCTAGTATCGATATTAATGCTCTTGACGAACATAAGTATAGCTTTTCGGCGCTTCATCATGCGGCGCAATTAAAAAATATCGAGCTAATGAAACTTCTGGTGAGTAGGGGCGCCGATGTGGAGCTAGGCAGTAAAGGCGAAAATTTTGGAAATACGCCGCTTATGGTCTGCGCTTGGAGCGGGTTTGAAAATGGCGTTGATTTTTTATTGCAGCAAGGAGCTTGCGTAAATCAGCAAGACAATAACGGCTTTACCGCGCTCATGAAAGCATGCATAAAAGAGCATAAAAATATAATTTTTATGCTATCAAGGATAACTGATATAAGAATAAGAGATAAGAAAAATAAGACGGCTTTTGAGTATCTAAGGCTTGCTTTATTTAGCCAAAGCGAAGCAAGGGAATTAAAAAAGCTTTTAAAAGGAGAAAGAGATGATAGATAGAGCTTGTATATCGCTTGGCGAACGATGCAATTTAAAATGCAAATATTGTCACTTCCATGGAGAATATACGCAAAAGCTAAGCGGGCAAAGACAAGAATTTAGCCAAGACGAGTTAAGTGGAATAATAGACAACATAAATTCATACTATGATGCTAAAAATGGAAAATTTAAGCTCGGTATAGTTGGCTCGGGAGAGCCGCTAATGGAATTTGATAAAATAAAATATATTATCGACTACGCCAGGAAAATATCCGCAAATATCGAATTTTACACCATCACAAATGCTATTTTATTAGATAGCGAGAAACTTAAATTTTTCTATAAACATAGAGATATTATTAAGCTTTGCGTTTCTCTAGACGGATATGAGGAACTTCATAATATAGGGCGTGAAAATTTTCAAAAGGTTTACGAGGGGATTAAAAAACATGAAGACTTGTTCGGCGCAAAGCCTGCTATAAACTGCACCGTACACGCGCTCAGTATAAAAAATAAAGAGAAGTTGGAAAAATTTTTAGTAGATGAGAGATTTAGCGATATTACGTTTTCTAGATTATTTGACTGCTATGATCAAGATTTAGTCATAACGGCAGATGAATACAAAACTTTTTTGTCATCGTTTGTAAATTCAAAGTTAAAAATAAGACAACTTGATCAGCAAAAAGCACAAAAATATGATTGCACTATGTACGGTACGCTCTGCGGAGTCGGTAGAACTAATATTTTTATAACAAAGCAAGGAATTTATCCATGCGGTAGATTTTACGGTAAAGAGGAGTATAATGAAGGTAGCTTTAATGCCCCTTTGATTGAAATAGAAAATCGTATAAAGCGATTAACTCCGCTTGATGCCAAGAAATGCTACTATGATGAAATTTTAGGATAAGAAATGAAGATAGCAATTTACGGTATAACAGGAGCCGGCAAGGATTTTTTGATAAACAAACTCGTAAAATCGTTAAATTTAAAAGTTTTTCATATCAAGGGTTCGACTGAACTTTGCAGACTTTCGAGAGAAAAATTCGGTAAAAATTTTAAAGAACTAAACGACCGTCAAAAAGACGAGTTAAGAAGAAATGATTTTATAGGACTCGTAAAGGCTTGCGAGCGCGAAAACGATGTAGTTTTTGTCGATGGACACTACGCGTTTAAAAAGGATAGCGGCTTTGAAGTCGTTTTTACGGATGCGGACAAAGAGTGCTACGATCACTTCTTCTATCTAAATACAAGTTCAAAGAATATCATAAAATGGTCGCATAAAAATATCCTAGACAAGCACGGCATAAATGCTGATGAAAATTTTATAAACGAATGGAAAAAAATGGAGATATCTGAAATGTCTAAAATTTGCGGCGCTATGCAAAAAGAGCTTGTCATACTCGATGAGGATAGTGCTACGACGATAGAATTTATGAAGGCTTGGATAGGGCGGTTTTATGACAAATTTGATTATCCAAATATTGCCAAGAGATTTGTAAAAGAGCTTTTGTGTAGACGAAATATATCAAAAGTGATAATAAGCGACTGCGACAAAACCTTATCGGTAAATGATGCCACTTATGATTATTGCGATTTTTTAGGCATAAAAAAAGAGGAACTTAAAAGCTTATTTGAAGGTGACGTATACACCAGCTATCAGTTTTTTAAGGCTCGAAAAATGCTCTTAAATTTCAATACAAGCGATATCAAAAAAGCCAAAGAGTATGCATTAGGTAGGGTGCAAATAAGCGGTCAAGTAAGCGAATTCATCAATAATAAATTTAAAGAAAGATGTCTTATAGCGCTTACTTGCGGAATATTTGATATTTGGAATAAACTTCTAAAAAACAATACTGTTTTGCTCGGCAACTACCGAAAAGAGGAAGATTTTTTTATAACGCCATTGCTCAAAAAATATATAACAAAAGAGTTCAAAAAAAATAATATAAGCGTAGCAGCGCTGGGCGACTCTATGACCGATATAGATATGTTAAGCAAGGCAGATAACGCTTATGTCGTAGCACATCAAAAACTAAACGACTCTTTAGAAAAATACTTTACTAAGCATCAAGACAGCAATATAGTTCAGATTTTTGCAGGCGAAAAACAGTATAAAACTATGCAGTATATAAAAAACGAGCAACTAAAAATTTATGATTTGCAAAGCGAGTCAAGAGATGACGAGCTTGGTTTTCTTATTGCAAAATGCAAAAGCGATTCTGGAGTTAACGGAGCTAACTTGAGAAAGGCTCATCAAAGAGTCGGCGAGATAATGGCTAGAAAGCTTTGTCAAGAGAGCGATAAATTTGCAGTTTTGGCTCTTATGAGGGCGGGAGTGCCGTATGCTATGGGTATAGCCGATGGACTGGAGGCTGCCGGTAAAAAAGTAGCTATCTTTTTCGTAGAGAAAGATATCGACGGAAATGTGATCGAAGGTATTAAAGATAGACGAGTATTAGTTGTGGATGCCGTAGTAAATAGCGGGGAAACATTATCTAAAATTCTAAATAAGCTATCGCTTGATAGCATAATAATCACAACCGTCGTACCAGAAAGCATACCGCTCAAACTATTTGAAATTTTAAAACGGAATAGACTTTTTACTGTACGAATTTCACCCAATAGATATAAGGGCGAAAAGGTGGCGCGTATTAATGATGGAAAGGGTCCAGATACCGGAGATAGATTGTTTGGCACTATGGAATTATAGCGTTAGATTAAGTTTGAAATTTAAAACCGAAGCATAATGATATTCTTGCACGCCTGTCGATAATTTTTTCAGATTTAATGCAAAACTTTAACTTAAAATTTCGAATACAAATTAAGCATAAAACAATAAATTTAAGCTTTGATTCTATCATGATTGCTAATAGAAACGATGCAATTTCGCCACACGGTCTAAATTTAATAAAATCAGGCGTAGGTTTTTTGCTTAGACGAGGCGAAATTTCTACTTCGCTTCGCTCGTAGCTGCAAGCAGAAGATTTTTAAGCATAATCTAGACATTAAATTTGAATGCAATTAAAGATAAGGTGCGGTATTTTTCCCTTAGACGAGGCGGTTTTAAATTTTGTGACGGGAGTTACCGAGCGAGTAATGACCGAGCAAAATTTAAAACCAACGAAGTATAAGTAGAAAAAGACAAGCCTAAATTTAGACTTCATACCTCTCGCCGGGTTTCATTTCGATTATCTCCCACGGCAAGCCCTGTTTATTTAGCTCGTCCATGAAAGGCTTGGCGTCGAAATTCTCCATATTAAAGACGCCTTTTCCGCTCCAAATGCCCTTTGCGACCATCATCGAGCCGATCATCGCAGGCACGCCCGTCGTGTAGCTCACCGCCTGCGCACCCGTCTCAGCGTAGCAAGCCTCGTGGTCGCAGACGTTGTAGATATAGACTTGGCGCTCTTTACCGTCTTTTAAGCCACGTATCACGCAGCCGATGTTTGTTTTGCCCTTCGTGCGAGGGCCGAGGCTTGCAGGATCAGGCAGCAAGGTCTTTAGAAACTGGATCGGTACGATTTTCACGCCGTTATGCTCGACCTCGTCGATGCGTAGCATGCCGACGTTTTCTAGGCATTTCATATGCGTGAGGTAGCTCTGTCCGAACGTCATAAAAAAGCGGATTCGCTTTAGCCCTTTGATGTTTTTAACGAGGCTTTCTAGCTCCTCGTGGTAGAGCAGGTAGCTATCTTTGACGCCCACTTTCGGATAGTCCCATTTAAACATTATCTCCATCGGCTCGGTTTCCTTCCACTCGCCGCGCTCCCAGTAGCGGCCCTTTGCGCTTACTTCGCGTAGGTTGATTTCGGGGTTGAAATTCGTCGCGAACGCATAGCCGTGATCGCCTGCGTTACAGTCTAGGATGTCGATCTCGCCGATCTCGTCAAAGAGATTTTGCTGCGCGTAGGCGCAAAATACGTTCGTCACGCCC
>CAUQZM010000018.1:0-33555 GCA_963522765.1 uncultured Campylobacter sp.
AAACGTGGGCGTCAGCGGCCCCGGCGTCGTTAAGCGCGCGCTTGAGAAGGTGCGCCAAGCGAGCTTTGACGTAGTAGCAGAGACCGTGAAAAAGACGGCGTTTAAGATCACGCGTATCGGACAGCTCGTCGGCCAAATGGCGTCCGAGCGGCTAGGCGTGAAATTTGGCATCGTCGATCTCTCGCTGGCTCCGACTCCTGCCGTGGGCGATTCGGTCGCGCGCGTGCTTGAGGAGATGGGCTTAGAGCGAGTCGGCACGCACGGCACGACCGCGGCGCTTGCGCTGCTAAACGACGCGGTCAAAAAGGGCGGCGTCATGGCGTGTAACCAAGTAGGCGGGCTTAGCGGTGCGTTTATCCCCGTCTCCGAAGACGAGGGTATGATAGCTGCGGTGCGCGCGGGCTCGTTAAATTTGGAAAAGCTCGAAGCGATGACCGCGATCTGCTCGGTGGGGCTCGATATGATCGCGATCCCCGAGGATACGCCCGAGCAGACGATCGCCGCGATCATAGCCGACGAGGCCGCGATCGGCGTGATAAATCAAAAAACGACCGCCGTGCGCATAATCCCAAAAGGCAAAGAGGGCGACACGCTGGAATTTGGCGGCCTGCTCGGCAGCGCACCGGTGATGAGCGTAAATAAAAACTCATCGGCGGACTTCATCGCCCGCGGCGGTCAGATCCCCGCGCCTATTCATAGTTTTAAAAACTAAATTTAACCCGCTTAAGGAGGAAAAATGAGAGCGTTTGCGTTATTTGCGGCAGTTTTGCTTTTTAGCGGCTGTTCCATAATCTCGGCATTTTATAGCAAGGAGAAAAAATTCGAGCTGGCGGGCTTGGGGCAAGACGGGGTTTATAGGACTTCGGACGGCAGCACAGACACGCTAATAAAAATAACGTCCGCCCGCACAAAAGAGGGCGAGCCGTATCGCATAATCCACACGCTGGAAATTCCTAAAAATTCTACCCAGACGGATTTTGATAGCAACGATAAAGAGGTATTTAAAATAGACTGCTCCAAGAATCGTTGCTCGCCCGAATATGACAGGGAGCCGAAAAGAATCGCCATTTCTTGGCCCGCGCCGAATGGAGGCGGCGTTTTTGACGGCGTCATATATCTAAAAAATTTACGGCTCGTAAAGGCGTATTAAATTTGCGGATTTAAAAGCGCATAAAATTCGTAAAATTTAGCGAGTAAAATTCTAAGTCGCCGCGATGGAATTTTTCGGGCTTTAAAATTTGCACTACGGGCGTAGAATTTTGAGTTAGTTTCGGCTTAAAATTTCGTTTTGAAATTTCGGCGTGAAATTTTACGGCGAGCTAAATTTTAAGATCTCGCCGTAAGACGCGGCGTTAAAATTTCATCGCCGCGCGAGACGGACAACGGCAGGTCTTTTGAAATTTTAAATTTTAAAGTGGCTTTCATTGAAATTTTAAAATTTAAAAGTAATTTGCTTCGTTATCATTGTTCGTCCGCTTAAGAAGCGGGCAAAATTTTATTTCGGTGCGGATTTAAACACGGCACGCAAAAATGGGCACGGCATTAAAATTTTAAAAGATGAGCGAAAATATAGGGCGGAAATAAAATGCAAAAAATGGCTTGGAAATTTGGCGAGCTTGAAAAAGTCGCGACGGACGAGGGCTTTATTTGGTACGCGGAGCTGGCGCTAAAAAGCAAAAGCTTCGGCGAGGTGCCGTTTTGTCTCGTGTCTGCAGATACGGCGGATGTGGACGATGAGACGATCTTGCTCGCGCAGCGCATCGCCCGAGACATCGATCGGTACGTAAAAGACGCTCTTGTTTTCCTGCGAGACGAGCTTAGACGCGAGTATCGTTTGGGCGAGGATGAGCTTAGGCTGCTTGACGTGCCCGTTTGCGATCTGCCGTTTGAGCTGCCGCAATGCACGTTTTACGCGCACGATACGCAGTGGCTACTGAGGTTTGTCGAGGGCGCGCTTGATATTTGCGAGCCTTTCGGCATCGGGGTGATTTTCGAGGGCGAAAGACCGCTGCGCGTGGAAAATTTAGAGCTTTGTTAGCTGCGGTAAAATGCTAAATTTAAAGGCGGACGGGAATTTTAATGCTTTGCCGAGTTTGAAATTTTTCGGCTTTTCGCGAATGTAACGCGGTAAATTTTAAAATTTAACCGCAAGGTGTGACATCAAAAAGACGCGGCGCCGAATTCAATATAATCTCTAAAATTTAAACGCTTAAAAGGAGCGAGCCGTGAGCGAAAAATTTCAAGCCGAGATGAAAGAGTTAGACGAAAAATTCGCCGCAATACCGGAGAATTTAAAGAAGCGATACGATAAACACAGACTAATTAGGTGCTCTAGTATGGTATTTTTAGCGCTTTTGTTCGGCATTGCATCGGTAGCTTCGCGACTTATTTCTTACGTGGATATTCAGATGCCCGAGCCTCTTTTGTTTTGTGCGGCGGTAGTTTTATCCATTTGCTTGACGGCATTTTGTTTAAAGTGTTACAAGACAAAAAAATACAGCAGCTTTTTCATAAAAAATCAAGATGCCAGTTTGACGATTTTTACTTTTGAGAATACGGCTAGCTTAGCCTTGGTTTTATTTCCCACTTTGCTATTTCTATCTTCGGCAATGGGAGGTTCGCGAGATGAGTTAAGCGGCGCCGGCACTTTATACGGAATCTTTATAGCCCCGATTTGCATATTAGTTTTTCTTTTATGCTATTTTTTCAACCGAGGCACCTATATTCCAAAAGACGATAAATTCTGCTAAATTTCGATGAGGTGAAAGCTGCGAAACCTTATAAAAGAGCTGCAAAGATGGCGTTAAGCGGCGGGTTTGGACGAATGTTTAAATTTGGCTTATCGTAACTTCATACTCCTTGTATTTGCATTAGAGTTCTGTTGAGCCAAATTTTTATATACTTATTTAAGGGATCGGCGCTAAAATAAGAATATTTAAATTAAGAGGTCGGTGTGAAAGCAATTAGGAATTTTTATGAATGGCTAAGCATTTGGGATAAGATAAAGATCTGCTTTTGCTTAATATTGGTTGCTTACGCATGGTATTATATAGTCGCTTTGTCTAATCCAAAAAATTTAAGTGATCTCAAAATCACAGATGGCATAATAACAGGTTTTACTAGCGATTCCGCGTTAAGGGGAGGAAGCTGGTGGTTATTGCAATTTTATGATAGCGAAAGAAAAGCCGTAGAGAAGGTTTCCTTGGGACTAAATTATAAAGGGATAGATGAATTTTATATATATGACAAACAAAGAGATATACTACGTTTTGATCTTTTGCAAGATCGCAAAGTTAGGATTTGGTATTCCAAATTCCCCTTTCCGTTTAAAACGAAAACGGCTTATCAAATTCTTATTTTAGACGATAATTTAGGCGAACGAGAAAGCATAAAAGGGCATAGATATTTTATGAGATTTGCGGATAGAGGATATTATATTACACCGAAGAAATGGTTTATGCTAGCAATGTCTCATATGGTTTTAATTTTTATTGTTTTGGATACCATATCAAAATTTAAAAGAGAAAATTGTGACAAGCTTTAATTCATTGACGGATTAGGTACGGTAAGGGCTCGCGCAAATCTAGCGCATAAATTTCGCCCTTAAATCGTGTAAATTTCATGCTCTGTTCGACGGAATTTAACGTGTAAATTTCACGCCTTACTTCACGATAAAATTTCACGGCGCTTTTAAGCCTTGCGATTTACAGCTTCCTAAGTTTTGCGATCTCATCGCGTAGCGCCGCGGCCTTTTCAAACTCCAGAGCGGCTGCGGCTTCGAGCATCTGTTTGCGGAGCTCCTTTACGATTTTGGCGCGCTCGGCGGCTGGCATCTTCTCTAAATTGGCACCCTTTCTTAAAATTTCGGTGCCGTCCTCGATCTTTAGGCTCTCTTCGATATTGCGGCTCGCAGAATGCGGGGTTATGCCGTGGGCGCGGTTGTATTCATCTTGAAATTTGCGGCGCTTTTGGGTGATATCGATCGCCTCTTGCATCGAAGCGGTGATCTTTTTGCAAAACATCACGACCTGTCCGTGCACGTTTCGCGCGGCTCGCCCCATCGTCTGAATGAGGCTCGTGCGCGAGCGCAAAAAGCCCTCTTTATCGGCATCCATGATCGCGATAAGGCTTACTTCGGGCAGATCAAGCCCCTCGCGGAGCAGATTTATACCGATTAGCATATCGTATTCGCCGCTGCGTAGGCCGCGGATGAGCTCGTTGCGCTCGATCGCATCGATGTCCGAGTGCATATATTTGACCTTAAGCCCAAGCTCCAAATAGTATTTGCTCAGCTCCTCCGCCATCTTTTTGGTTAGCACGGTCACTAAAATCCGCTCGCCGCGCGCGATGACCTCCTTTGCCATATCGTGTAAAATTTCAACCTGGTTGTCGCTGTCTTTTAAGATAATCTGCGGATCGAGTAGTCCCGTCGGGCGCAGTATCTGCTCATATACCGCTCCGCGGCTAAGATTCAGCTCGTAATCATTTGGCGTTGCGGAGACGAATAGGAATTTAGCTTTTTTGTTGATAAACTCATCAAACATCAGCGGACGGTTATCAAGTGCTGATGGCAGGCGGAAGCCGTATTCTACGAGCGTTTCTTTGCGGCTGCGATCTCCTGCGAACATCCCGCGAAACTGCGGCAGACTCACGTGGCTTTCATCGACGATGACGAGATAGTCCTTGCCCTTGCTCTCGTAGTAATCAAAGAGCGAATAGGGCGTCTCGCCCGGCTTTTGACCGGTCAGATAGCGCGCGTAGTTTTCGATCCCCTTGCACATCCCCGTAGCGCCCAGCATCTCAAGGTCAAACTCCACTCGCCCTTTCAGTCGCTGCGCCTCTACGAGCTTACCCGCGTCCTCGAAAAATTTCAACCTCTGCTCAAGCTCCTCCTCGATCCCTTTGATCGTTGATTTCAGGCGCTGCTCGCCCACGATGAACTGGCTCGTCGGGTAGAGAATAAATTTTTTGACGCTCTGCGTCTTTTTGTTTTCGAGCACGTCTAGATGATACATCGCCTCTATCTCGTCACCGAAAAACTCGACCCTAAACGCCTCGTCGTTAAAATACGCGGGATAGATGTCGATCACGTCGCCGTTTACGCGAAAATTCCCGCGATCAAAAAAATCGTCGTTGCGTTTGTAACCCATATCGACGAGCTTGCGAAGCAAAAATTTAGTACTAAATTTTGATCCGATCTCAAAAAACAGCACCATGCCTTTGTATTCGGCGGGATCGCCCAGACCGTAGTTTGCCGAAACCGACGCTACAGTGATGACATCATCGAAGCTTAGCAAACTCGCCGTGGCGCTTAGCCGCAAGCGCTCGAGCTCTTGGTTTACGTCGCTGTCCTTTTCGATGAAAAGATCCTGCCTTGGGATGTAGGCCTCAGGCTGATAGTAATCGTAATAGCTGATGAAATACTCGACGTGATTTTGCGGGAAAAAGCCTTTAAATTCGCTATAAAGCTGTGCTGCGAGGGATTTATTATGCGTCATTACGAGCGCGGGAATTCCAAGGCGCTTGATGATATTTGCCATGGTAAAAGTTTTGCCCGAGCCGGTAACGCCGAGAAGAGTTTGGTATTTGTTGCCGCTTTTAAAGCCTGCAACGATGCCTTCGATCGCTTTTTCTTGATCCTCGCTCGGGGAGAATTTGCTCTCGATTTTAAAATTTTGCAAAATTTTTCCTTTTTTAAAGCCAAAATTGGGTAATATTTTCATTTAAATTATATCAGAAAAGGCGAAATAATGGAATCAATCTTTGACGAAGAGAAAAAGGTCGAGGGCTTAAGCAATAAAGTAGCTGAGCTGATTAGACGCTACACCGAGGCTAGAGACGAAAACGAGAAGCTACGTACCGAGCTAGCGACGGTCAAGGCGCAAAACGAAGCTTTGGGAATGCAGCTTGGCACGCTTGAAAACGATCTGGCGTATCGCAAGATGAGTGATGAGGATCTAAGCAAGCAGATCGACGATATTTTGGCAGGCGATAATTTAGGCGAGAAATGAAAGAAATTTCAGTTCAGCTGACGAGTAAGTCTTTGACGAAGAAATACGCGATAAGCCTGGATGATGACTTTGCGAAGGTCTTCGGCAGAGACTGGCGGATTTTAACTCGCGGCAGCGATCATCTGGATGCGGGCGAACTGCTTGAAGCCTATATCCAAAAAAGCTACGAAAATTTCATGCTTAATAAAAAAATAGATGCCTTGGTAAAGGACATCGACGAAGGAGTAAAATGATGAAAATGAGAAAAGGTGCAGCAGTGGGCGGCGGCGTAAGTGGGATAATATTTTTAGCTATTATAATCTTCGTGATAGTAAAAATAATATATCCAAAATTAAGCGGTGCTAAGGATGAGGTTTTAGTAAAAGCTTATGCAGTCGAGCTTGAAGGCGTATTTAAAGATATACAACGCGACTACTTAAATCAAGGAAATTTTCGCGAGCTAAAGAGCATGACGGGTTCCAGACAGTTTAGCGATAGCGATCTAGAAAAAACCGTCACTTTAAATCAATCCTTTGACTACGGTGTAGGACCGAAACTGAAAAACGATATGATCTTTTGCGCGACGATCACCTTACGTCAAGATAGTGATGGATATTTTTTCGAGACCTCGAACATCAATCGCAACAGGGAGCGCTGCGAAGCATTTCATAAAGATACGACCTATATGAAGCTAAATGGCTTTAGGATAGGCAAATAATTTTTAAAATTTAATCGCGCGACTGCTATGGATTCGTAAAGCATCCGTGTAGCATAAGCGCGATAGTGCTAGTGAAGTGCGTAGCCGTGCGTCGGCTCGCACCTCGTGCCAAAAACATGCTAAGATCTCAAGAATTCATCTTTATAGGCATTTTTGAAATTTAGCTTTAAAATCGGCATTTTTGTATTTGTATTGACAGCCTATCGGTTAAATTCTAATCATATTTTAGTTTGCAATTCATATCGGTCATGATTTATGCTATTGTGGTTAAATTTATGAAATGTGCGCTTTGAAGCTAGATGCCTCGCACGACGGCGATGTGAGCTGGGGTTTTTACGAAAAGCGCCTTATAAAATAAGAGCATTAAAGTAAAATATCAAGATCATCTTAAATTTATGAAATTCGCACTTCACAAGCGCGCGGAATTTTATCAGCACGGGCTTGGGCGTGAGTTTTAAAATCTCTCATAGAATTTTATCGCCGATTCTCAACCGCCGATTTGATCCAACTGCGCAAATAATCTAGCTGCTGCAGCGTATGAAACCAATGCTCGCCGTTTTTCATAACGCTTAAGTCGCAGTCGAACTTCTGCGCGAAATTTCTAACGATACAAAGAGGCGTCATATCGTCGTTTTCTGCATATAGAATTCTACTGGGCGTTTCCCACTTAGTGATCGGATTGTTCAAAACAAAACTCCAATATTCCCAAAAAAGCGGTTGCCCTGCAGGGGTCAAAATCATCCGCTCTTGCTTCAATCGCTCCTCGCTAACGCCAGCTTCGCACATTATATTCGAAATAACGTATTTCATATCAAGTATCGGCGAGACGAAGAGGCAGTCGCTAAGCTTTTCGTCGCGAAAGCTTTGCAGGCCGAGCCATGCCCCTAGGCTAACGGCAAACAACGCGACCTCTCCCCAGTGCTTCTTTGTATACGATAAAATTTCGCGAAATTCCAAAATAGCGCGCCGCGGATCGCAAGAGGCGGGCTCGTGCCGCCTCTGTCCGTGCCCGGGCAGATCAAAGCTAATAACCTGTCGGCCTTGCTCGCAAACGACGGAAGCCAAAAACTCCGCATCATCTTTGCTTCCGCCTTGCCCGTGAGCGTAGATATAAACCTTTTTCGAGCGGCTCCCCCAAACGGCGGCGGGAATACCGCGTATCTCAATCGCGCTTTTTTGCATTTTTCGTTCCTTTAAATTTTTTGCGTCGATACCCGCATTTTGCGGCAACGTTACAAGCAAAACCATAAATATTGCCAAAAATTTAATAGCACGCCCTGCTAGGCTGCCTGCGATTAGCGATAAATTTTAAAATTTTACGCACTGAACCTAATCCGCCATTAAATTTTTGAAATTTAATGGCATAGAATTTTAAGCTGGAAAATTTTAGTGCCATAGAATTTTATATCGCGATCTAATGCGCCGTTAAATTTAGAACTTTAAAGCCCGTTGTGCTTCTGGCACAAATATCCGCGCCTTAAAATTATAGCGCTCTAAATTGCGCGGTGTTCTAAAATTTAATGTTTCAAGTTTGTCGTCACGGAAAGCGCCGTTCTGATGACCGCTTTATGTTTTCCCGTCGCGATCGCTATGACGCCAGGCACAAAGGCGTGCTATAATCCCACAATCTCGCTATGTTTCCGATGCCGTGTAGCGCCCGCAATCGCATTGTGTTTGCTGCGATCTCGCCTAAAAAAGCTTAAAAAATCAATCCCGCGGCGCCGAACTTGATCCCTAAAGAGATAACTATCAAAACCCCGAGCCCCGCAAAAAAGCCCGCCAGCACGTCATCTAGCATCACGCCGAGCCCGCCTGGTACGTCGCGATCCACGCGCCCGATGATCGAGGGCTTGCGGATGTCAAACGCCCTGAAAAACAGCAGCGTCAAAATCATCGCGACGATCGATATCCTGCTGCTCTCAAAGCCCGCGATCAGCTCCGGCAGCGGCAGTGAAAAGATCTCGCCCACGGGCGCAGCGACGCACATCGCGATCCACACCCCCACTACCTCGTCGATGACGATCTCGCTGTTATCGTGCGCGCCTACCCGCCTTTCGTAATCGCTTACGATCTTAAGCGAGACGAAAAAGACGAGAGCGGCGCACAAAAACAACGTCACTTCGCCCGCCAGCATCAATATCGCAAGCCCCACTATCCAGCCTGCGATGCTGCCCCAGGTGCCTGGTGCGGGCCTTAGCAACCCCGCGCCGAAAAATGTAACGAAAATTTTATCCATAATTGTCCTTTTAAATTTTGCTTTTTAAAATTTTACCGCTTATTTTAATTAGAGCATTCGCTCGCGCGAAAATTTTAAATTCGCTTACGCGCAGAATTTTAAATTTCGTTCGTGCATGTAGAATTTAAATTTCGCCCGCCTACACGAAATCAGTTCTACTCGCTCGCCACAAAAATTTCGCTCGCTAATGTAGGAATTTTAAAATTCTACTCATTTGCGTAAAAATTTTAAAATTTTGCTCGCCTGCGCGGAGTTTTCAAACCCGTCCGCAAACGCACGGCATTTTGCGCGAGCGGCAGTCGTTGCGCTGCATCCGAGTTTTGCGCTGTAACTCGCAGCAACCACTTAATTTTAAAATTTTAAACTCGCTTGCCGAAAACTTAAAATTTAGATCCGCTGTACTGCTAATTTACGCATATGTTGCACCTTTAAATTTTAAATCCGCTTCGCCGCACGATTTTATTGCGTCGTTATAAATTCGCTACGTATCCGCGCCTTTAAGATTTAAAACCTCTTTTATCGCACCACTAATGCTTTTAAAATTTAGCTTCGTTGCGCCACAAAATTTTACGCCAAATCTGCGTCCGCCACTCTTTATGCTATAAAATTACGCGCAGTCCTTTCTTTACACACTATGAAATTTTACTTTACGTCTAGCCGCCGTAAATTCTAACGCCGCGAAATTTTACCCTCTGCCTAGCTTCCGCAAATTCCACGTCATTTTTTTGCGTTGCGCCCTCGGGCACTACGTCTTTAGCGCGCTGGTTTGATACAGTTGCATCAGCTGCTCGTAAAACTCGCTCTCGCCGTGGCTCTGCAAGATCCCGCTATTTGGAAAAAGCTCATCGTAGAGCTTTTGCAGATCCGAAAATCGCGCAGGAAAAAGCTCGCTTAAAATCATCGCCGAGATCTCTTTACGCATAAAAATCGCGGGCGGCAAGATCCCTGCGCGTAGCAGTGCTTTTAGATTTTGCGTGCGATAATGCACGTGATGATGAGCGCCGTGAGGACAGTTTTTGGTGCTTACGAGCACCTTGCACTTCTCGCAATAGACGTATTCCGGCATAAGCAAAATCTCGATGTCGCCGCGCTTTTGATACTCGTCCAGCACCGAATGCACGCCGCCACCTTCGAAAAATAGCTCCATATTTGCGTGATTTTGCCCAAAAATTATTTTGTTTATACCTAAATTTTTTGCGATCGCGCATTGCAAGGCGGGCTTGTCGTCAAAAATCGCAAGCGAGCCCAGATCGATCATCATGGCGCGTTGCGCGACCAAAAAATTTTGCAGCAAATAGCTTAGCGTTTTTTTGCGTAGTTCGTAGGGCAGGGCATCCGCGCTGCTCGTGCCGGTTAAAAAAATCACCACGAAATCCGCCTTGTCGATCATATGCCTAATCAGCCGCTCATGCACGCGGTGGATCGGATCGGCGCAGGTAAAAAACGCTGAAATTTTAGGCGCGGCAAGCGAGCTTGCGACTTTTTTTATGCGCGCGATTTGCTCTGCAAGACCATTTTTTAGCAGCGTGATGCGCCCCTGCACCGCAGTTTGCTCTGCGTATGCGTTTTGAAACACCGAGTCTGCGACCTCGCTTGCGCTTGGGGCATAAACGTCGCTAACGTCTATGCGCGCGACAAGCTCGCAATAGGCGGGATTTGCAGCGGAATTTTTGATGAAATTTTCGGTGGAATTTGAGATAAAATTTCCCGCCGAATTTGCTACGGATTTTGCATCTGCGCTGCAAACGCGATTGATTGCAGGATTTTCGACAATGCTCCGCGCGGAATTTGCCGCAGAATTTTCAATGGAGCTTTTCGCCAAATCCAAAGCGGTGTTTTTCTCAGATTTTGCATCTGCGCCGCGAGTAAAAGTTTGATCGTAGCTCGCAGCAAGGCTTTCTATATGGTCTAAGCCCTTGCTCGTGGCGTTTATAGCGCTTTGCACACTTGCAGTGCGCGCGAAATCCTTACCGCTTTTCTCAAAATTCTGCTCGTTTTGCGCCGCGGCAGAAACTCCATCCTGCAAGTTGCGCGATTCTTTAGCTAGCAAATACGCGCCGCTATCGCCGCTAAGCGAATTTTTGGTGCGTTCGGCTATGCCGTTCTTGCTGAGATAAAGCTCCAAAATATCGCCTTTTTTTGCGTCCGCGCAGGAAAAAACGAAATTTATGCCGCAGATGCTAAGCTTGCTTGGGCGCAGTAGCTCGCAGCTCTTGCCGAAAGCGCCGTTTGCGAGTAGGCTCAGGACATTTAGGTCGGAGCGCGAGATCTCTATCTTGCGGATTTGCATCGCGCTATTATTTGCGCCTTTGCTCTCGCTTCCGGCTTGCTCTGCTTTTAAATTCCATGCCGAGCCCTTAGTTTGCGCCTTATCTTTTCTAGCATCGCCAGCCCTTGACGTTTTTAAATTCCGCATCGTTTTTAAATCACGCTTTGCTTTTGAGTTCTGTGATGCTTTTAAATTTTGCTTCGCTTCTAAATTCTGCGCCGCGTCACTCGAAGCTTTTGTAGCGTTTAGAGTTTTTGTGCCGCTTGAAATCCCTTCACTTTCAAGCGGTTTTATTTCGTGCAAATTGCCAGTATCACTCGAAATTCCCATCTCGCCTGCGATCTGTCCCGAGCGCGCGCGACTATTTTTTTCTTGCGATGCCATATTTTTTCCTTTTCTCCCAAAGCGATTTTCGCGAAATCCCAAGTGCCGCCGCCAGATCGGAGTCGAAATACTCGTCTTGGTGCGCTACGATCGTGAGCTTTACGTATTCTTCGATGCTTAAAATTTCACTGCGTTCTTTGCTGTAGCCAAGCGTAATTTCGTCGCTAAAGCCTTTTTGCGCGCCGATGGATCCGGCGATTACACGCATGGATTTGGTTTTGCTTATAAATTTTTCCTTCTGCGCGCCACTTAGGCTGTCAAAATCTGGTGCGTAAAAAATCTCCGCGCCGTGTTCTAGCGGCTCAGGGCTTTGCGCGGATAGAATTTTAAGGCGCGATTTTAGCGCAAGCGCGATCTTAAATACCGCCGCAGCTCGCGCTGTCGCATCGCCGCGCAAAAGAAGCGGAAATTTTATCTGCACTAAACGCGCGGGCGGTATTTCGCACGAAAGGGAGGCCTCTTTAAGCAGCGCTTCGTAGGCTTCGTTTTGCGATTTTAGCGAGCGAAACTGCGCGTAATGCTCAATCTTTTTGATGAGCTCCTCTATCATAAATGGCTTTTGAATATAGTCCGTCGCGCCCGCCTTTACGGGGTTTAGCACCGTTTCGCTATCGACGTAGGCGACCATCAAAATTATGATCGAGCGCCTAAATTTCTCGATCAGCGGATAAAAGCTCGTGCCGCTCCAGCTCGTAGAGAGCAGCACCGCCTCAAACTCCTCCGCAAGACCCGCCGCGGCTGCTAAACTCGCCGCGTTAGTGCATTCATGCCCAAGCGCGCCAAGCTTGTTTGCGATACTTTGAGCAAGATAGCTTTCGCTCTCGATTATTAAAATTTTCATACGTCCTGCGCCTTTGCTGCGTGCTTTTGCCAGTCGTAAAATTTCAAATTTACCGCAGCCTGCGCGGCGATACCCTCACTTCTGCCCGTAAATCCCAGCCCTTCGGTCGTGGTCGCTTTGACATTGACGCGCGCACAGTTTAAAATTTCGCTCAAAACCTCTTGCATCTGCACCTTGTAAGCTCCGATCTTCGGGCGCTGCGCGATGATCGTGATATCGGCATTTACGAGCTCGTAGCCGTAGCCCCTGACGCGCCGCATTACCTTTCGTAACAACTCCTTGCTGTCCGCGCCTTTAAATTTAGCGTCGCTGTCAGGGAAGAGCTCGCCGATGTCGCCTAGCATCGCTGCGCCGCAGATAGCGTCGATTAGGGCATGGATCGCTACGTCGCCGTCGCTGTGCGCGATCAGCGCGAACTCGCATGGAATTTGCACGCCGCCGAGCACGATGCCCGCGCCTTTTTCAAGCGCATGCACGTCGTAACCCGTACCGCAAAAAATATCGCGCGAGCATGGTTTTAAATTTAGCGCCGCCAGATCACTTGCGCGCGTGATCTTAAGCGCGCCCACTTCGCCTTTTATAAACTCCAACCGTCCGCCCGCGCTGCCGACCGCCGCGCTGTCGTCGGTAAAAATTTCGCTTCTCTCAAGCGCCTTTTTAAGCAGCGCCGTGCGCGAAAGCTGCGGCGTTTGGATGAGGCGTAGCTCCTCCCTCCTCACTACGTCCTCGCCGAGGTAGGTCGTGTCGTTTACGCCAAGATAGGGGCTGACGCAATCGGCGTCCGCGCTTGCGGCGATAAGCGCGTCTATCGTGCGTGGCGAAATTTGCGCGCGGGCTACGTCGCTTACGAGCACGAGTTCGCTCTCTACGAGCCGCAGCGCGTTTTTTAGCGAGCTTTGGCGATTTGCGCCGCCGGGGGCGAAGTGAAATTTTAAATTTGCAGAGCCGCATTCATCTGCGCCGCATTCGACTTGAGCTTTAAAATTTTCCGCGCTCCGCGGCTTGCTTGCGTCGTTTAGATCGTCTGCGCCGCATTCGATCCCGCCCTGCTTTCTTTGAAATTTATACTCGCTCGTGTCGTACTCTGCACTTCCTCCGCGCGCCGAAGCCGAGCTGCACGCATAGAGGCGCTCGCAATAGCTCACGTCCTCCTCGTTTACGGCGATTATGATTTTTTTAAATGGGTGCGCCCGCGCGATATTTTGCGCGACGTATTGCCAAAGCGGCAGTTCGCCCACGCGCAGCCACTGCTTTTTGACGGGGAGTTCAAACCTGCTCGAATCGCCGGCGGCGAGCAAAATCAGAGATATATCTTTCAAATTTTATCCTTGAAATTTTGTTACGAAATTATACGTATTAAAAATGAAAGCAAAATTAATCGCGACTCGCGGGCTAAAATATCTTAATCTTAGGCGTAAATTTACGCGGCGCGGTGGTAAAATTTCATCCTGCGTTACGAAAATAAACGGCAAAAGAAAAGTAAGGATTAATGAAATTTGTTATATTATACGCGCATTTTTAAGAAGCGAGGCGAAAATGACCGAAAGCTGCGTATCGCAGATCTATTTTGCAAAAAAGGGCGAAGTGACGCCGCAGATGAGAGAGGTCGCGCAAAGCGAGCGCATGGACGCGCGGGTTTTGTGCGATCTGATCGCGCAAGGAAGGGCGATCATCCCCGCAAACGTTAATCACAAAAGCTTAAAACCCATCGGTATCGGGCGCGCGCTGCGGTGCAAGATCAACGCAAACATCGGCTCTTCCGGCACGACGAGCGATATTGAGGGCGAGCTGGAAAAGCTTGAGGTCTGCTTAAAATACGGCGCCGATACGGTGATGGATCTAAGCACGGGCGGCGATCTGGACGAGATCCGCGCCGCGATAATCGAGCGCTCGCCCGTACCCGTAGGCACGGTGCCGATCTATCAGATGATCCATGAGCTGGGCGATATTAAAAATTTAAAAACGAGCGCTATTCTTAGCACGATCGAGAAGCAGGCGCGGCAGGGAGTGGATTATTTCACGATCCACGCGGGCTTTAAGCTCGAGTTTATGCCGCTGCTGTCCCGTCGCAAGATGGGTATCGTAAGCAGAGGCGGCTCGCTGATAGCGTCGTGGATGATGAAATTTCATAAGCAAAACCCATTTTACGAAGCGTTTGATGAAATTTGCGATATCTGCGCCGCCTACGACGTATCGCTATCTCTGGGCGACGGCTTGCGCCCGGGCTGCTTATACGACGCGACCGATAGGGCGCAGCTTAGCGAGCTTGAAATTTTAGGCGAGCTGGCCCTGCGCGCGAATGAAAAAAACGTGCAGGTGATGATCGAAGGGCCGGGGCACATCCCGTTTAACGAGATCGAGCTTAATATGCAGCTAGAGCGCAAGCTCTGCCGCGACGCGCCGTTTTACGTGCTGGGGCCGCTTCCGACCGACATCGGCGCGGGCTACGATCATATCAGCAGCGCTATCGGCGGGACGATGGCTGCGTATTGCGGCGCGAGCATGCTCTGCTACGTAACGCCGAAGGAGCATCTGGGGCTTCCCAATGCACGCGACGTCAGAGAGGGCATCATCGCGCATAAAATCGCCGCTCACGCCGCGGACGTCGCGCTAGGCAAAGCAGGCGCGATAGAGCGCGATCACGAGATGAGCGATGCGAGGTATAATTTTGATTGGAACAGGCAGTTTGAGCTTAGCTTCGATCCTGTGCATGCGCGCGAGCTGCATGACGAGAGCCTGGGCGATGAAATTTACAAGGGCGCAGAGTTTTGCTCGATGTGCGGGCCGAAATTTTGCGCATATAAAATCAGTAGAAATTTAACCGAAAATAAGGAGAAGGAATGAGTAAAGACGAAGTCTTAAATTTTCTTAAAAGCGTGATCTATCCGGGCTTTTCTAAAAGCATCGTGGATTTTGGATTTGTAAAAGAGGTCGAGATCGGCGATAGAATTTTCGTAGGGATCGAAATCCCCAGCGCCAAGCCTGAGATCGCCGCAGAGCTCAGATCGGCGGTGCAAAAGGCGCTCGGTGCGGACGTGGAAATTTTAATCAAACAGCCCAAGATCGCCGAGGAAAAGAGCAACTCTCGCAGCGGTAAAAATATCGCGCCGCAGATCAAACATTTCGTGATGATCAGCAGCGGCAAGGGCGGCGTAGGCAAGAGCACGACGACGCTAAATTTAGCCATCAGCACGGCAAAGCTAGGCAAGAGAGTGGGGATTTTGGATGCCGATATTTACGGGCCGAATTTGCCGCGAATGTTAGGAGAGGACAAGACGCAAGCAAGCGTCGTGGGGCAGAAGCTAAAGCCGATTTTAAGCCACGGCGTGGAGATGATGAGCATGGGCGTGCTGATGGAGGAGGGCGCGAGCCTCATCTGGCGCGGCTCGATGATAATGAAAGCGATCGAGCAGCTGCTAAAAGACGTGGCGTGGAGCGATCTGGACGTGCTGTTTTTGGATATGCCTCCGGGTACGGGCGATGCGCAGCTTACGCTCGCTCAGAGCGTGCCGGTGACGGCGGGCGTGTGCGTCACGACGCCGCAGACGGTCGCGCTGGACGATAGCGCGCGCGGACTTGATATGTTCGAAAAGCTCCACATCCCGATCGCAGGCCTTATCGAGAATATGAGCGGCTTCATTTGCCCTGATAATGGCAAGGAGTACGATATCTTCGGTCGCGGCGGCGCGCAAAAGCTGGCGCAGAGATACAACACCGAAGTAATCGGCGAGATCCCGATCGAGATCGCTATCCGCGAGGGCGGCGACAGCGGCAAGCCGGTAAGCTTCTACGCGCCCGATTCTTTGAGCGCGAAGCGCTACGAGCAGGCCGCGCGCAAGCTGTGGGAGAAGATCGAGAAGATCGACCGCGAGGAGCTGGCGGACAACTCCGCGATCCAGCCAGTGATGGACGGAAAGAGCGCCTGCTCGAATTAGGACTTTGGCGGGCGCGGCGTCAAATTTAGCGCGGAATTTCTCGTGAATTTTGCAGATTGAAATTCAACGCGGAATTTAATAGTTTGGAATTTTACACCTAATTTCGCTGCAAATTTTATAATGCTCGCAAAATTTCGGTATGCAAATCCGTCATAGAATTTTGCCCGTAAATTTAGCGGGCAAAATTTCACGCGGGTTTCGCGGCTCGGAATTTCACGCTGAATTTTGAAGCTTGAAATTTTGCGTTAAAATTTCGCTGCGAAATTTTGAAGTAATTTTACGGCGTCAGTAAAATTTTTGTGTATAGAATTTCGTGTAGAGTTTCGTAGCACGGGATTTCATAATAAATTTTAGAGCTTGAAATTCCGCTTTGATTTTGAGCAATTTTATAGCGCTCGTAAAATTTGGGTAGACGAAATTTCGTAGTTTGAAATTTCGAGCTAGAATTTTACCCAAGCTTCGTTGCGTGAGATTTTAGATAAAATTCTAAGCGTGAAATTTTACGGCGGAAGTTAAATTCCAAACGCGCAATTCAATGAGGTAAAATTTGCCGTAGAACTTCGCTTTGGAGTTTTCAAATGTAAAATTTTAAGCATAAAGCTTTGCCGCAGAATTTTAAAACGTGAAATTGTATCGCTAAAGCTCTGTTTTAAAATTTTAAGATGGGGCTTTAATATGAATTTTAGGCTTGAAATTTTATCGCGCCTAGCTTTTTAGCGGTAGCCACAGCATTGCGCTAGTTTAAAATTTTATTTCGCCGGGTTTCATGGCGGTGGAGCTTATCTGCGAAAACCTCTGCAAAGCTTATTCGAGATGGAATTTTATCCGTAGCGGTCGCGGCAAGGAAATTTCTCGCGTAGCTGAAATTTAAGCAGTTGAAATTTAAGCAGCTGGAATTTCATTCGTATAGGCTGTGGAGCCAAGGCGGCAAAATCCCTAAGCCTAGGGCTTTTAGGTTTAGGGATTTTACTTTTATACGAAAGAAGAAAGGTCGGTAATGAGGTTTTTGATTATTTTGGTGCTTGCATTTGCGGCGTTCGCGCAAGAGAGCAATATGCAAAAATGGGCGAAAGAGATTACCGCGGACGCGCAGATCCCTCAGGATAAGTTTTTGGCGTTTTATCTGAATAAAGATGAGCCTAAGAAGGTAGTTTTCTCTGAAAACGTCGATCGCATCAGCGTCAATTACGAAGGAAATTCCTTCCATGAAATTCCATCTCCAAATCTTATGGCGTATTGGGTCGGCGAGTTTAATTTCGACGCCGATGTCGAAAAGATGGTGCTAGGAGATTATGGCTGGTCCACGCTGGTAATCGCCGTGGACGGCACGGACGTGCTAGGCGGGACGTCGAGCAATCAAAAGCGCCCGCTTACGTATAAATTTAGCAAGGGCAAGCACAAGATCGAAGCGTGGTTTTTAAATGACGCGCATTCTAGCGAGCTTTTCGTGGATTTTAAAGATGTAGAGCCCTTTTATCGTCAAAAAGACGCCGTAGCCAAGATCCCTGCGGATAAGGACTACGACCTGTGGCTGGGCGCGATCTATGAAAGCGCTCAGATGAATAATCGCGTCAAGCTAAATTTAGCCAAATCTGCTAAGCCTATCGTGCTACTGCTTAGCTCATATCGCGCCGTGGAGTGGGAGATCTCAAATCCGCAAAAGAATGAAATTCTAGCCGTGTTAATTTACAACCCCATTAGTAGCGTCCGTGGCGTAAGCGGTGCGCTTTACGTCGAGGACTACAGATACACAGAGGCTGCGGATGGGCTTAAATGCGAGTGTATCTCGGGCAATGTCTTTCACTGCGACGGCAGCGAGATTTATGATATGAACGGGCGCGTAAACGGGATATTTGGCAGAGGTCTGGGGGCGTTTGCCGGCAAGCACGCCGTAAATTCCTTAGACCTACCGGGGCTTGTTATTACTCCAAAGATTTTAGACGAAAGTAAAGCTCGCCTGCTTTCGGTAGAAGCCGACCGCAAGAAATGCGAAAGTACGCCGATGGATGATGTGTTTAGGTAAGATGAAATTTTATAAGCGTTTGAAAATGGGTAAAATTTTTATATAATTCTTTGATTAATTTATATTGTGTGGGAGAAATAAATGTTCGAAGATCAGAAAGATCAGAAAATTTCCGAAAGTCCGAAAAATAACTTTAATAAGTTAAAAGAGATTTCTGAGGGAATTTTGTCGATTTTAAAATTAATTTCCTTAATAATGTCCACATTCTCTATTATTATAGGCTTTGTGTTTACTATGACTTATATGAGAGATAATGGATTTTTTAGTTATGAAATCTTTAGCATAAATTTTATGTGGGTTTTCTTGCTTGTGGGTATGTTGTTAATAGTCATTCACGGATTTTATATTTTAGGTGCGCATCTACGTATAACTAAAAAAACTGACGGTGAAGCTGCATACATAACCTGTATTTTTATAAATACAACTCTGATAATTTTTGTTTTTTTAGCGTGTTGTTGTATATTGTATGATAATGTTGTTTTTATTGATTTGATACTTATCTATTTTTTAGCATTGATAGTTTTATCTATTGCATATTGTACTTGTTACTATAAAAAGCAAGAATATATGAAAAAAATTCTTTGGTTTACTGAAATAATGTATATAATCATTTTTATCGCTTTTTTTTATCACAAAGGATTGCAAGGGGTTGATTCTTCTTTTATAGTATTTGCCATTTTCTTCTTTTTATTTGAAGCATTAATAATTTTTATTTCGTGTGCAGCTATCACTATAGAAAGATTTTTTGCGGCTCTTGGTATAATGTTTATTGCGTTTCATATATTATTTTTATCACTGAGTGTGCCTATTTTTTCGCATTTTTTTGAGGAATCACAATATTATAGCTTCAATTTTATTTGCAAAAGATTTTTAAAGTCTATAAATTTAGCTTCCGATAATGTTGAAATTTATCTAAAAGATAAAAATGAATCTGTTATTAGCGGTAAGTTAATTTTCGACGACGGTAAATATGCCTATGTGGAATTTAATCGCACGGTTAGCAATTGCGGCGATGTCGGCGATTCTTGCATTAAAACTATAAGAAAGAAAGTTCCTAGCGAGGATGTTAGCATTATTATCAAAGTTAAAAAAGATACTAAAGCAAGTGTTCCGAAATAAAACTACAAGAAGCCAAGCAGTATGAAACAAAATAATCAAGAATTTAAAAGAGCTTATTTTTTGCTTTTAAATTCCATTCATGCGCCTTTTCAAATCCCCTTTTAAATTAAATTTAGCTATACTCCCGCGCAATTTTGCGATTAAGGATTAAATATGAAAGAGATTAAAAGCCTAAGCGAGCTTCAGGCTTTTGCGGATAAAGTTCGCGCCAAAAAGGGCTATCGCGATCCGATGATGTGGGCGATCGGTCGCGTATTTAAGGGACGCGCGGAGGAGCATAAAAGCCTAAGCGTAAATTACGCGCACGTAAATTTTAAAGATGGGCTAGTAAGTGCAGCAGTGCTAATCCATGCTCTAGCCGAATGCGGCGAGGTCGTGGATTTTAGCGGTAGCGAGTGCGTCCTTCCGCTAACGCATAAAGCCCTAAAAAAGGCGATCGAGACTTTAAAATTTCTACAGTCAGACGCCAAAGAGGGCGCGCACAAAAATCTGCAGGTGCTGCTTGCGGTTAAAGAGGCGATGAAATCGGACGAGCACGCGAGCTTTTGCGTCAGCTTCATCTTTGAGGATACCGCGCCGAAAAGTGTCGAGAGTGTTTATCTCAAGCTTTACGCGCTTTCGCTAAATCTCTGCGAGCCGCGTACGCTCAATCTAGACGGCGCATTTAGCATGCTTCCGAACGTCGCATGGGATGAAAACGCCCGTCCGATTGAGCTTTGGTGGCTGCGTGAAAACGAAATCCATTTAAAAATGCAAGGTCGCTATCCGCGTATCATCAGCGTCGATAAATTTCCGCGCTACCTAAGCCACGTCGTACCGCCGCAAAACGTTCGGATTTTAGATGACGCAAAGGTGCGTTTGGGTGCGTATATCGCTGCGGGTACGACCGTGATGCCGGGTGCTGCGTATGTGAATTTCAACGCAGGCACGACCGGCAGCGTTATGATCGAGGGGCGTGTCAGCAGCTCAGTCGTCGTGGGCGAGGGCAGCGATATAGGTGGTGGCGCGTCGATTTTGGGCGTGCTAAGCGGCACCAACGGCAATGCCGTGAGTATCGGCAGGCACTGCTTGCTGGGCGCAAACTCCGTAACGGGCATTCCGTTAGGCGATCGCTGCATCGTGGATGCCGGTATCGCGGTACTTGAGGGCACGAAGGTTTTTATCGCGCAAAAGGGTCGCGAGGCGCTAGCAGCGCTAAATCCAGGCTTTGCATTTGATCGCGAAATTTATAAAGGGCTTGAGCTTGCTGGGCTTAGTGGACTGCACTTCCGCCAAAATAGCCAAAGCGGGCAGATTACGGCAAGTATTAGCAAACGCGCGATCAAACTCAACGCGGAACTGCATTAAATTTATAAATTTAAACAGCGGGCGCGGATTGGCTGGAGCTTTTCAAAGCTGCGTTAAATCTATAACTGAAACGGCGAGTTTGAAAAAGATACGGATGATCTCGCCTCGCACCGCTTTGAGCGAGCGCATGTGATCCGCCATAAAATTTCCGCTCATAGAATTTCACGCGGAATTTAAAGAATTTTTGCCGCGATTTAAAAATTCCTAGCGGTGATTTGCGGAATTTATGCCACTAATTTAACGCAAGGAATTTTGGCGGCTAGCGGATTTGCGCCGCGCAAATAAGTCTTTAAATTTCAAAAATAGATTGAATTTAAAATTTTAATATGATAGATTTCAAATCAAATAAGGAGATAAAAATGAAAAAATTTATACCCGCCTTGTTCGGCGTATTTATCTGCAGCGCAGCACTTGCGGGAGATGTAGATGCCGATGCCGAGCGCTGCAAGGCTTTGGCGGACGCCGTAAATGGGCACAGTCACCCCGCGACTAAAAATATGGAGTTGGGCGCGGCTACGTGCGAAGGCGATAAATTTGTAATTCCCACGATTCTAAAAAACGAAATTTGGGACAAAGTAGATCCCAAAATCAAGCAAAATTTTGAAAGCATTTTGCGCGCCAACAGGCAAAAGGACGTCTGCGCGATGATGAAAGCGGGCGGTCTAAATCGCATAGGCGTACGAGAATTTCTGCAAAGCGGCGAAAAAATCGCCGATCTGACCTACACGCGCAGCGATTGCGGCTTAGAGTAAAATTTCAAAGGAGAGATAATGGAAGTGCCTCAAGCGGCGTATAGCAGAGATAAAATCATCATTCGCACCGGTGCGATCGGTATCATTTCAAATGTAATTTTAGCGGCATTTAAGGGCGTCGTGGGGCTGATTTCGGGCTCGATAGCGATCGTGCTTGATGCCGTAAATAACCTAAGCGACGCGCTTTCATCCGTCATTACGATCGTGGGCGTGCATCTTGCTAGCAAGCAGCCCGATCGCGCGCACCCCTTCGGACACGGCAGGATCGAGTATCTAAGCGCGATCGTAATCGCCGTCATCATCCTCTACACTGGCGGCGTCTCGCTCGTCGAATCGATCAAAAAGATCATTCATCCGCAGGCGGCGAATTATAATGCGGTTTCGCTCGTAATCATCGCCGTAGCGGTCGCGGCGAAATTTAGCCTGGGGCTTTACACGCAAAAGACGGGCGAGCGTGTAAATTCTGACTCGCTCATCGCTAGCGGCGTGGACGCCAAATACGATGCGCTCGTATCGCTTGCCACCCTCGTAGCGGCTTTAATTTCGCTTATTTTTGGGCTGAGCTTGGAGGCGTATCTGGGCGCGATAATTTCGGCGCTTTTGATAAAAACGGCGTATGAAATTCTGCGCGATACGATCAGCAAGCTTTTGGGCTCGCGTCCGAGCCTGGAGCTAACGAATGAAATTTACGACGTCGTGCGCGGCTTTGAGGGCGTTATCGGCGCGTATGATCTGATGTTTCATGACTACGGACCCGATAAGATGGTCGGTTCGGTGCATATAGAGGTCGCAAGTGATACGACCGCGGCGCAGATCGACGCTCTTACGCGCCGCATCCAAAACGCCGTTTTTGCGAAATTTAATATCATCCTGGATACCGTTGGAATTTACGCGTTTAATAGAAACGATCCGCGCGCCGCCGAGATCTACGAGCATATCAAGCAGATGGCGTTTTCGCATGAGTTCGTCTCGCAGATACACGGATTTTATCTCGATGAGGAAAAGCGCTCGATCAGCTTCGACGTTATCGTTGATTTCGCAGCGCCCGATATGGAGGCGACGTTTCGCGCGGTTTGCAAGCAGGCGCGCGCGGCGTATCCGAACTATACGCTCATCATCACTCGCGATAGCGATTACAGCGGTTAAAATTTAAATTGCTCTAGCGGTTTAAATTTAATCGCGCTCGCCTGCGCCTCTTCGGCGAAATTTTAGAATTTTAAGCTACAATAGGAGAAATTTATCGCGGCATTAAGAAACGTGAAGCGGCGCAAAAGCCGCAATAAATCGCGAGATAAAATTTGCGCGCAAAACCTAGCAGAAGCCCGCGCGCAAGGCAACGCAAAGAGAAATTTAAAAGGAAAAATATGGTTGAAATCAAAGATCTAACGATGCGCTTTGGCAAACAGCTACTTTTTGAAAACGTAAATTTAAGCCTCGATAAGGGCAGGCGCTATGGTCTCATCGGCGCAAACGGCGCGGGCAAATCGACGCTACTTAAAATTTTAAGCGGGCAGATCGAAGCAAGCAGCGGCGAAATTTTAATACAAAGCGGGCTTAAAATCGGCGTTTTGGGACAGGATCAATTCGCCTTTGAAAGCTTCAGCGTCAAAGATGCCGTACTCTACGGCAACAAGCGCCTTTATGACGCCGTGCGCGAAAAGACGCAGCTTTACGAAGCGGGCGAGTTTAACGACGAGATAAACGAGCGCCTAGGCGAGCTTGAGATGATCTGCGCCGAGGAAGATCCCGCTTACGAGTACGAAACGCGGATCGAGAAAATTTTAAGCTCGCTGGGGATCAATGATTTCGATAAAAAGATGAGCGAGATCGAGACGAGCGATAAATTTAAGGTCCTTCTCGCGCAAGTGCTCTTCCCGCGCCCCGACGTGCTGTTTTTGGACGAGCCTACGAACAACCTCGATATCGACGCCATTTCGTGGCTCGAGTTTGAGCTAAATCGCCACACGGGCACGCTCGTAGTCATCAGCCACGACCGCCACTTTTTAAACCGCGTCTGCACGGACATCCTAGACGTTGATTTTAGGCGGGTGCGCGAATTTAGCGGCAATTATGACGACTGGTTCATCGCGTCCAATCTCACCCTCAAACAGGCGCAGTTTGAGCGCGAGAAAAAGCTCAAAGAAAAGGCTGAGCTTGAAAAATTTATCGCTCGCTTCAGCGCCAACGCAAGCAAAGCCAAGCAGGCCACGAGCCGCCAAAAGCAGCTTGATAAACTCGATCTTAGCGAGCTTGCGACCTCTTCACGCAGAGAGCCTAGTATTTTATTTAAGCCTGCGCGCGAGATCGGCAATGAAATTTTAGAGCTAAGCGGCGTGGATATGAGCTTCGGCGAGATTCAGATTTTAAAAAATTTCAATCTCAAGCTCGCTCACGGCGATAAGATCGGCATCATCGGTCGAAACGGCGTGGGCAAAAGCACGCTTTGCAAGATCATCATGGGCGAGCTCGCGCCGCAGCGCGGCAAGGTTCACATGGGCGCCACGATCGAGCCCGGGTACTTCGCGCAGGATACGAATAATAAAATTTCAGGCGAGCTCAAGCTCTACGAATATCTACAAAGCCCGCAGAATAGGGATCTGGATGAAATTCGCAAATGCCTTGGACGCATGCTTTTTAGCGGCGCGGAGCAGGAGAAAAGCGTGGGTAGCCTAAGCGGCGGCGAGAAGCACCGCGTGATGCTAAGCAAACTAATGCTGCAACGCCCCAACCTGCTGGTGCTAGATGAGCCCAACAACCACCTCGATCTTGAGGCGATCATCGCGCTCGGCGAAGCGCTGTATAACTTCGCGGGATGCGCGATCTGCGTGAGCCATGATCGCGAGCTCATCGACGCGTTTGCAAATAGAATTTTGCACCTCAAAGGAGACGGTGAAATCGTTGATTTTAGGGGAACTTACGAGGAATATCGCGAGAGCTTGGGAGCGAGCGATGATTGAGATCTGCGTAAATGGCGAGCCTCTGCAGCTGGCGCAGGATATGAGCGTGAGCGAGTTTTTGCGCTCGCGCGGACATGATCTGCGCCTAGTAGCGCTCGAGCGCGACGGCGAAATTTTAAAAAAAGAGGCGTGGGAGCGCACGCAGATCTCAAGCGGCAAAAAATATGAAATCGTCGAGTTCGTAGGCGGCGGCTGAGATCGGAGCTTTGAATTATGTTAAAAACTATGGTGGCTGAGGTTTAAACCTGCGCGGAGGCTGCTAAATTTTAAACGGTGGTAGCGACACAGCGGCTGGGACTTAAAATTTGCACGCGTGTCGTTAAAATTTTAAACGATACGGCGGCGCGGAGACATAGCGCGTTTGGGTTTTTAAATTTATGAGTAAGCCGCGATAGCCTGGCGCCTGCGGCGAGCTTTAAATTTTGAAGGCGAATTGAGCCGCAGCGGCCTAACGCAGGAGTTTTAAAATTCGCTCCGCGGCGATAGAGTTTAAATTTTATTGCGGCGAAACGTTAATTTGCCTCGCCAGCTGCGGCGGCTGGGTGTGGAGCTGTAAACCGCATCAGCGCTGCAAGCTTGAGCGCGGGAATTAAAATTTACGCTGAAGTTGCTGGATTTGCGCGCGGGGTTTAAAATTTATCCAGAGATCTCTGCCGCCATGCACATTGCGATGCATGCTGCTGCGTACCGCTTTTTCGTCGGTCGGGCTTGAAATTTTAAATTTAGCCGCAGCGCGGTTTATTCAGGCGTTTAGCGGCTTTTAAATTTGGCGGATCGCTCTAGCGCTTCGCGACTTTAAATTTAATCGACAGGTGGGGATTAATGCGTTAAAATTTAACGGATTTAGCTTGCGCTGCGCTGCCGTACGGAGCTCATACAGCGCCCCCCGTATTAGCCGAATTCAATGCGCGCAGGCGGCCGAAACATTACGTGTAAAAGTAGGAGAAATTTGCGGATTAAAATCGCGTGCGATGCGCTCGGTGCACCCCGCGTACATCGCAGCTCGTGCCAAGCGTTTGCGCGGTGCGTCGCAGCTATGTAGATTTCTGTCGCAATCGCGCCGCAATACCGTATAAATGCGCGCTATTTTCGCGCAGATATGAGGTGCCGTGCACTTAAATTTACGCGAATTTACGCGATAAATTTAGACGGCAAAAAGATAAAATTTAGGATCAAAATGCAGATAAAACTAAACGGCAAAGCTAACGAAACAGCCGCGAGCGATCTTGAGGGGCTGAAGCGCGAGGTTAAATTTAGCGGCGAGATCGCCGTGATAAACGGCTATGCAAGCACGCAAAATTGCGAGCTGAAGGCGGGCGATGAGCTATTTTTACTCTCGCGTGGTGCTGATCTGGCGCCGCAGGAGCTTCGCGAGCTGATGCTTGCTCGCAACGCTCCTTCGGTAAACGAGGCGCTGCAAGGCTCGCGCGTGGCGATCTGCGGGCTCGGCGGGCTCGGCTCAAACGTCGCGATCCTGCTTGCACGCGCGGGCGTGGGCGAGCTCTTTTTGATCGACTTCGACGTCGTCGAGCCGACCAACCTTAACCGCCAGCAGTACGAGATCGGCGATCTCTACAAGCCCAAAACGGTCGCTTTGCGCGAAAAAATCGCGCGCATAAACCCGTTCGTGCGCGTGCGAACCTTAAACGAGCGACTTACCGCGCAAAACGTAGCCGAAATTTTAAAAAACGAGCGTATAATTTGCGAGTGCTTCGACGACGCGGCGGCGAAAGCGATGCTTTTCGACGCGCTCGGCGGCACGGATCGCTTTTTGATCTGCGCTAGCGGCATGGCGGGCAGCGGCGGCGCCAACGAGATCCGCACGACGCGGCTCGGCAAAAACGTCTTCGTCTGCGGCGACCGCAAAAGCGCCGCGGCTCAAGGCGTGGGGTTGCTTGCGCCGCGCGTGGCGATCTGCGCCGCACATCAGGCAAACGTCGCACTTAGACTGATTTTAGGCGAGGAGAGCTAAGCCTGGCCGCTAATCGCGCGCCTCGGCGTTTTTAAATTTACGCGCCTTTAGTTATTTCGCTGCTAAATTTAGGCCTCGCGCGATTGTTTTGAGAAACAGAGAGCGTTTCGGCGGCATACAGCGCGCGTTTTTAAAACGGCGTGAAATTTACTGCGCCCGCGTAAATTTAGCCGCGAGATCTAAATTTAAACGACGAAATTTAAACTATTTGCCGTGCCTGGCTAGCGGGCAGGTAGAATTTTAAAATTTATTCGGCGCGAGCGAACTACTTTTGAACGTAGGATTTAAAATTCCGCGTAGCAAAGCGAGCTGCGGTCTGCGCGTGAAATTTTAAAATTTTGTGTCGTGGTGTAAAATTTTGACAGGAAATTTTAAAGCTCGGGCGCAGCGTCGTGCAGCGCGTAAAAATAGCGATAGAAGCAGGGTGCACATATCTGTGCCGCAATTCCGCGCTGTGTATAATGCACCAGTGCGCGAGTGCCGATATTGCGCTATCTGCGCCACGTATCAAAACGAAAATTTAAACTAAAGAGGATAGAATGGACGATAAACTGATCTTAGGCGGCAGGGAGTTTAGCTCACGCCTGATAATGGGCTCCGGCAAGTTCGATCACGCGATGATAGACGCCTGCGTGCGGCATGCGGGCTGCGAGATCGTCACGCTTGCGCTGCGCCGCGTGAACGAAAGCAAGAGCCGCAATATCTTGGATTTCATCCCTCGCGGCGTCACGCTGCTGCCGAATACCAGCGGCGCGCGAAACGCCGAGGAGGCGCTGCGGATCGCACGGCTCGCGCGCGAGCTGGGCTGCGGCGACTTCGTAAAGATCGAGATCATAGGCGATAGCAAATACCTTCTGCCAGACAACGCCGAGACGATCAAGGCCTGCGAGGCCCTGGCGCGCGAGGGCTTCGTGCCGCTTGCCTACATGCACGCCGATCTGTGCGTCGCGCGCGATTTGGTAAGCGCAGGGGCCGCCGCCGTGATGCCGCTAGCAGCGCCGATCGGCTCCAACCGCGGGCTGATGATGCGCGGAATGATCGAAATTTTACTAGATGAAATCGACGTGCCGATCATCGTAGATGCGGGGCTCGGCGCGCCTAGCGAGGCCTGCGAGGCGATGCAGATGGGCTGCGCTGCGGTGATGGTAAATACGGCGATAGCCACGAGCGGGGATCTGGCGCTGATGGCGCGGGCGTTTGCGCTCGGCATACAGGCGGGGCGCGATGCCTATCTGGCGGGGCTCGGCGCCGTTTGTAAAACAGCCTGCGCGAGCTCGCCGCTAACGGGATTTTTAAGGTAGCGGTTAAAATTTTAAACGCGCTTGGTTGCGCGAGTTGTATTTTTTTTGTACCCAATTCGCTTTTTTCGGGTTTGTACAGATACATATCGCGCAAAGGTTTTGCGCCATGTGAGTTAAATCCCAGAGCGCTTTGTTAAGCCTCGCCGAACGACATAAATTCTACACTTCGCTAGGCGCCTTAAAATGCTGCGGCGAAAAGTAATTTGACAGCGGTGTAACGCGCGACAAGCTCGGCGATGAAATTTTAAAATTTCATCGCGCCAAGTAGCCCGATTAAGAGAAGATAGATCGATCAGCGGGCTATTTTAGTATGTCGTATTTGTCACAAGTCATTTGCAAGCTGCTTCTATCTTCATTGCTTAAAAATTCTTCCTTTCTCCCTAATTCGCAAGCCTTTTTATAATATTGCGCCGCTCTTGCTTTGTCGCCATCGGCTTGAAGACCTGAAGCAAAATTCCCGCACGCTACCCAACTCCCCGCATCGCAAGCTCTTCCGGTATATTCCATAGCCCGTGTCATATCTCTTTTTACCCCTTTGCCATGCGCATACATATGACCTAAATTGTTGCAGCCGTTCGCAAGTCCGCCATTGCAAGCTTTATCGAATAGCTCGACAGCCTTTTTATAATCTTTTTTACTCCTTTGCCGCTAAAATACATTGCTCCCAAATCCGAGCAAGCAGCATAATCGTTTCCGTCGCAAGCTTTTTTGTAATAATAAAGCACTTTTTTATAGTCCCTATCGGATGAGTCCCCCCCCCAAAAAAAAATTGGTCGGAAGTTTATAAAAAGCGCCGGCGTCACCGCAAGCTTCAATATTGCCTGCTTCGCAATTTTGCTCAAATTGTTTAACTTGCTCTTTGCTAAAATTTATGCCAAAAGCCAAAGATCCCAGCAGAGCTAAACCCAAGATGATTTTTTTCATTACTTCTCCTTAAAATTTTTACGAAAGTATATTCTTTCATCTTTTAATAATCACTAAAATTTAAAATGCGAACGGGCGGCATTCCGTTTTAAAATTTTTTTACCGAAATCCTGCTAAAATGCACCTTTAGACCAAATGATGAGAAATTTGCGCGGCAAGAATTTACACGCAAAAACGTGCCGCGTGGAATTTGAATGAAAATTTAAAAGGACAATTTTAAAGATGAATAAAACCGGCTATCTAGCGGGCATGGAGGATATCGGAAGCGAGATGATGGAGCGCACGCTTGCTCTGCGCGATGGTTTTTGCGAGGAGGCGAGCGAGGCGGACGTGCAAAAGGCGATCGGCGCGAAAAACAGAGGTCTGCGCGATTTTGCGGCGCTACTAAGCGTGCGCGCGGGCGAGCATTTGGAGCAGATCGCCAGCGCTGCAGCGCGCGAAAAAGCGGCGCATTTTGGCAGCAACATCGCCGTTTTTACGCCGATTTACATCTCAAACTACTGCGACAATCTGTGCGTTTACTGCGGCTTTAACTGCAAAAACAAAATCGCGCGCGCAAGGCTCGATGAGGCACAGCTAAAGGCGGAGTTTGAGGCGATCGCGGCAAGCGGGCTAGAAGAAATTTTGATCCTCACGGGCGAGAGCGAGAAAAATAGCCCCGTGCGCTACATCGGGCGCGCCTGCGAGCTCGCGCGGCAGTATTTTAAGGTAATCGGCGTCGAAATTTATCCGCTAAACTCTGCCGATTACGCCTATTTGCACGCTTGCGGCGTCGATTTCGTCACCGTTTTTCAAGAAACCTACGATCCCGCGCGCTACGCGCAGCTGCATCTTGCGGGCAACAAGCGCGTTTTTGCGTATCGCTTCGCAGCCCAAGAGCGCGCGATCAGAGGCGGTATGCGCGGCGTGGGCTTCGCGGCGCTTTTGGGGCTTGGGGACTTCCGCCGCGATGCTTTTGCGACGGGCGTGCACGCGTGGCTGCTTCAGCGCAAGTACCCGCGCGCCGAGATTGCCTTTTCGGTGCCGCGCCTGCGCCCGATCATCAACAACGACAAAATAAACCCGAAGGACGTCGGCGAGCGCGAGCTGCTGCAGGTGATGTGCGCGTATCGGCTGCTGCTGCCAAGTGCGCAGATCACGATCTCCACGCGCGAGAGGGCGGGCTTCCGCGACAATGCGATTAGGATCGCGGCGAGCAAAATTTCAGCGGGCGTGAGCGTGGGTATCGGCGGACACAGCGAGCAGAGGGGCGACGAGCAGTTCGAGATCAGCGACGCGCGCAGCGTAAGCGAGGTCTGCGAGGCGATCCGCGGCGGCGGGCTGCAGCCGCTGATGAGCGAGTATATCTATGTGTGAGGCGCGAAATTTTGCCGCGTGCGTGGATGAAATTTACGGCGTTAGACGCGAGATTTGCAGCGTCAGGTTCGAGGGCGGATTTTGTGCTGCCCAGTGCAGAAGTAAAATTTGTAGCGTAAAATACGACGCGAAATTTTGCAGCGCCGCACACGGCGATAAAATTTATGGCGCTATGGCAGATGATAAAATTTTCGATGTCGTGTCAGCTCGCGCGGGAAATTTTGAGTTACAAAATTCGTGCGTAAATTTAAGACCTCGTAGCACATACGCGGATTTAAAATTTAAAGGCAGCGCAAATTCCGAACCTATGGGCGACTTAAATTTTAAATTTAAAAACAGCTCGAGCTTCAGGTTCTTATGCGGCGGTAACGCAAGGTCGCTAAAATCGAGGAGCCGGGCGAACGCTTTGAGCCTTAGCAGTGCGGCGGAAATTTTAGCCCTTGTTCCGGCGGGC
The DNA here is from genome assembly GCA_963522765.1 of uncultured Campylobacter sp. Lineage (GTDB taxonomy): Bacteria > Campylobacterota > Campylobacteria > Campylobacterales > Campylobacteraceae > Campylobacter_B. Next base: position 30,579 of record CAUQZM010000018.1, read on the forward strand.
GAAATTTTGAAATATGGCGTGACGGCGGGGATTTCGGCGCTCGCCCTAGCAAGTAAAATTTTAATCCCTAGCATCGCAGGCAAAATTTTAAATTTGAGTGCTGCCTCGCGCACGGATGTTGGGCCTAAAGGAACGGGCGGATGCTAGATTTAGGGCTTGCTTCGCGCATTACGATCATCACAAATCGCGCGCTCTGCGGCGGCGAGGCGGCGCTGCTCGCGCGCATAACGGATTTTGTCGCGGTAGGCGTAGGCGAGATCGTCGTGCGTGAAAAGGATTTAGACGAAACGGCCTATGCGGCGCTGTTTGGTAAAATTTTACTCGCCTGTGAGAGTGGGTTTTGTGCGGATAAAGCCCGTGCGGTCGGAATTTTTGCAGATGAAGCTAGCGCCGCTAAATTTGGCGAAACCCAAACTTTTGCGGGCGGATTAGACGCGAGCGCGGTCTACGCGGATAAAATTTCGCTCCGCGAGCGCGACGAGGACGAAGTTTCGCCAAAAAAGCTCCATTTGGGCGGCGGCAGGAGCGAGCTTTGCGCGGATGCGGCCCGCAAGCACGGTGCCGCTACAGATGAGATACAGTCTAAAAATTCCGTTTGCGTTTTAGATGAAATTTTGCCTGAAAATTTTACTGGCGCTGCAAACTGCGAGAATGATAGCACGCTGGGTGAAATTTCGCTTCGCGGCGCCATATGCGAAACGAAACTCGCGACAGAAGGCGTACGGGGCACAGAAAATGCGGAAAGTATGCAGGGTGCGCAAAGTACAGAAAATGCGAATGATGTGCATAGTGCAAAAAATGCGGAGAGTGTGTGGAGCGCGCAGTACACAGAAAACTCGGAAAGTATAGAGGGCGTAGAAAATTCACAGAGCGTGAAAGAGGCGGAAAGCTCGCAGAGCGCAGAGAGTACAAGGCGCCTGCCCGCGATCTTTGTGCATAATTTTTCAGATTTTGCGCTGCGGGCGGGCGAGAGAAATTTATGGCTGCCGCTCGGGGTTTTGCGGAGCTTCAGTGCGGCGTACGGCGCGGGGTTTTTGCGCGCAAATTTCAAAAAACTGATCGCTTCCTGCCACAGCGAGGCGGAGGCGCGCGAGGCGCTGGAGCTAGGTGCGAACGCGATCTGCCTAAGCCACATCTTCGCGACCGATTGCAAGGCGGGGCTCGCGCCGAGGGGGCTAAATTTAATCCGCGCCGTGCGTGGGTTTTACGGTGGCGAAATTTACGCGCTCGGCGGCATAACGCCACGCAATTTCGCCTCCGTCCTACGCGCAGGAGCCGACAGGATCGCCGTTATGAGCTCAGCGATGGCGGCGCGGGACGCTCTTAGCTTCATAGCGGAATTTCAAAGGTTCTATCAGGCCGCTGGCGGCGGTAAAATTTCATAAATTTAGAGCTCAAAGCGGCTTTATTCTGGCGTGGCTGCGCGGCGTTTTCGAGTATTCAGCGCGCTCATTTGCATTGCAGCGGCTTTTCTTGATTTGGATGCGACAGCTCGTTTTAATATTTGAACACACAACGGCTTTTTGGGTGAATACGGCGGCGGTAGCTTCATTTGGCCTTCGAGTTTGGCGGCTCGTAGCGACGACTTAGGCGGCGCGCGTCTTTTAGTTTGTTTGCGGACATGGGCTACATGGATAAAATTTAATTGCAAGCCGAATTTTCGCGCTAAATTCTTTAAATTTACTCGTTGCTTCTTATCGGGCACCTCAAAACAGATCGCGCCGCTTGAGCGTATGAAATTTTATCTCAGTATTGCGGCTTTATACCGGAGGCGCGCAGGGCACGTATCTATCCGCGCGAGCCGCGCGAGCCGTAAAATTTTAAAATTCTAAGTGCAGATTCTGTTTGTAAAAAGTATATATGGCAGACGATGTAAAATTTGTATTCAAAGGCTCGCGCAGTCGCGCTTAAAATATGTAGCATCGTAAAATTCGCGCTCATGGCGCCCGCCGCTCAAAGATATACAGCGCGCTGTATTTTCAAGACCTATCGCTGCGATGAAATTTCGCACTTGCCGAGAAGCCGTATAAGGAAATCGCGCAGCAGAGTTGCGCGGCGTGCTTCAACCCTCGAAAGCGCCGAAATTTTATTCCGCCAAAGCTCGTGCGGAGCCGTAAATCAAAACTCAAGCCGCGTCTAAATTTTAAAACCCGGCGGCGCAAATTTCATTCCACGAGCCGCGCGCGGATGTCGCCGAAGAGCAGCACGTCTTTCAAAACGGCGCGATCGGCGTAACCGCGCTCGTTTAGGCTCAGGTGCAGCTCGCCTCGGCTGCTCGAAAATATCGGCTGGTTGATGAAAACCACGTAAATCGCCGCAGCCTGCTTATCTGCGCCCGCGCCGTGCCCTTTAAAATTTACGTCTGTTGTGCCGGTTTTCGTGTCTGCTCCGCTAGAGCTTGCGCTTGCCGCTGCGCCGGAGTTTGTATCCGCATCGCTAGGCGGCGCGACGCCAAGCTCGCTCGCGATATTTGCGGCGGCGCTTCCGCGCGGCCTTTCGATGTCGATCCTTCCGTCAGCGCCTTTTGCGCCCGCGGCTCGGACGAAAAATTTATCGCCCGAGTGCGGGATTTTAGAGAAATTGAAAAACAAACTCAGCAGGTCGTTCGTCGCAAAATAGGGCAAAATTTCATCGCTTACGAGTTGTAGCTCGCCGCCCGTGCCCTTGAACTTTTGAAATTTTATCGTTTTGCGCGCGTAGTCGAAGGCGTAGGTTTTGCGCTCGTTTTTCGTCGTTTTGCCCTTTTTGCGCGAGACCTCGTGGACGTAGAGATCGGGCATCAAAAGCCCCGCCACGACGCGCCCCTTTGAGCGGAAGCTCTCGCGCCTCTGCCCGCTTAGGCTGCCCGCGACGCCCTGCGCGACGGCGTCCATAACGATCTCGTAGCGATCGCCCTGCCGCACGAGCCGCGTATTTGCGCTGCCGACCGCGCCGAAAACGCCGAACGAAATCTCATATTTCGCGCTGATCGTCTCGC
>CAUQZM010000019.1:0-30059 GCA_963522765.1 uncultured Campylobacter sp.
TCACTGGCGGCGTACACGGAGCTAGCCGCTTAGGTAGCGTGGCGATCGCAGATTGCCTAACTTTCGGCATGATTGCGGGAGAGAATATCGGCTAATTTGCGGCGTCTTTCGGACGCTTTTTGCGGAGCTTGCTAAAATTTTGCTTGGCAGACTAATTTTTGCTTCGCGTTGCTCGCAACTGCAAGCAGAAGTCTAGCCTGCGCAAAATTTTAGCCGCACAACCCCAAAAATCGCCTCGGAATACTTGCAAATCTTGTTTCGTATCGCAGGTCAAATTTGAGATTAAATTCAAGAATTCGGCTTGCGATACTTTTAAATTTAAAGCCGAATTTGCAGTTAAATTTGTAAATTTGACATCCGAAAGGAATTCGCATGAAACATAAAGCGTTTCTCGCCTTGTGCGCATCTATGCTATTATGCTCTTTTGCATTTAGCGCAGGAGCCCCAAGCGCAAAGATAACGTCTTTAGCCGATCTTAACGTCACCGACGAGCTGCGAGCCAAACACCCTTTAAAGCCTCATCACGAAAAACTAAGCTTCACCTGTCTTGATTGTCACGAAGGACAAGGAAACGACGCTAGTAAATTTAAATCTATCGGCGATAAAGGCTGTATATCCTGTCACGGCAACAAGAAAAAGATAGCTAAAAGACTAGAATACATGGATCTGCTAAAAGCAAATCCTCACAACTCGGTTCACGACGGCCCTACGCTATACTGCGACGAGTGCCACAACGAGCATAAAAAATCAACCAATATGTGCACGGAGTGCCACGAACACGAAGTTCCGCAATGGATGGGGGTAACGCCATGAAAATTTCAAAGAAAGTACTAGCGCTTATTATATTAGTAAGCGGCATTATAGGGTTTTTAGTCGTACTTCCCGTGCATTACGCCCTAGAAGAAACTAGCGGAGAGAAGTTTTGCGTAGTATGCCACGAGATGGATCCTATGGTTATAGCTTATAGTAGCGACGTTCATAGCGGTAAAGGCAAAAGTGGAGTAAGGGCTAAATGCGTGGACTGCCATATACCTCACGACAACCTAGCCAAATACGTTTTAACTAAAGCTAAAAACGGACTAATGGAGGGATACGTTCATTTCTTTAAAGACCCAGAGGCTATAGACTGGCATAAAAACAGAGAGAAAAGAGAGCACTTCGTATTTGATAACGGTTGCGTTAGCTGCCATACGAATTTGGTGGATAATAAGCTAACGTCCGCGCAAGCTCAAAAGATGCACGCTCACTATCAAAGCTTGCTAAATACCGATAAGCAACTAACCTGCGCTAGCTGTCACGCCGAGGTAGGCCACAGCGGGCTAAACAATATGCTAAACTACTGGAAGCCTGAATACAAAATCTACGAAAAGAAAGCCGCAATCAAAAAAGAAGAGATAAAGAAGGCTTATTTCGGGGAGGATTATGTGGGGCCAAAGGTAGAAAATAAAGAAGACAATGCCACCAAAAAGTAGGCTAAAATGAAGAAAATTTTGCTCGTTAGCGACGACGTCGAGATGCAGCTAAGTCTCAACGCCGCGCTTTAGCAAGGATCCGGTAAATTTTAAGTCAGTAAAATTTCGCGCGATAACGGGAGTTTATCTCCCGTTACAATCTTCGTAGAGGGGCTATCTCTGCGCTTTATTAGAATTACTCGAGAATAAATTTGAACCAAAAGCTCGCATCTACTCAGCTCAAAATATAAAATTTAAAATAAGCCGTTTTCGATATAATTTTCAAAAATTTCGGAGCGGAAAATGGGTAGAAAAGAGCTTCTGGGCGGCGCAAAACGTATCGTCGTAAAAATCGGTACTTCGACGCTTACGAACGCGGACGGTTCGCTAAATGAGCGGCTTATCAAAAGTCTAGTCGCGCAAATTTGCAAGCTAAAAGATGCGGGCTTTTGCGTGGCTTTGGTAAGCTCGGGCGCCGTGGGCGCGGGCATGGGGCTGCTAGGCATCGCGCAAAGACCTAAAATTTTAAGCCGCAAGCAGGCTCTAGCGGCGGTCGGACAGGTCGCGCTGATGCATCTTTACGAGCGGCTGTTTTGGGCGCATGACCGCATTATCGCGCAGCTGCTGTTAAGCCGAGGCGATTTTAGCGACAGGGCGCGCTATCTTAGCGTGCGAAACGTCTGCGCGGAGCTGCTCTCGCGTGGCATCGTGCCGATCATAAACGAAAACGACCCCGTCGTAGCAGATGAGCTCAAAGTGGGCGATAACGACACTCTAAGCGCGCTCGTTGCAGGGCTAATCGATGCTGATCTGCTCGTGATTTTAAGCGATATCGACGGGCTGTACGACAAAAATCCGAGCGAGCACGCGGACGCAAAACTTTTAAACTTTATTGAAAAAATCGACGAGCGCGTCGTCAAAATGGCAGGCGGCGAGGGCAGTAAATTCGGCACAGGCGGCATGGCTACCAAGATCGCGGCGGCGCAAATGGCAAATCAGATCGGCACGAGCCTGATCATCGCAAACGGGCGTACGGACGGAATTTTGCTTAAGATCGCGGCGGGCGAGGAGGTAGGCACCCTCTTTAGCGCGGGCGCGGCGCGGCTTAGTTCGCGCAAATACTGGCTCGCATACGGCGCGATTAGCAAAGGCGCGGTGATTATCGACGCGGGGGCGGCAAAAGCGATAAAATCGGGCAAAAGCCTGCTTGCGGTCGGGATTGCAGAGGTGCGCGGCGAGTTTGAGCGCGGCGAGATCGTAAGCCTCTGCGCGACCGACGGCAAGCTGCTGGCGCACGGCATTAGCAACTATTCAAGCTGCGAGCTTGCGCGCATAGCGGGCGCAAAAAGCGATGAGATAGAGCAGGCTTTAGGCTACAAAAGCGACGATGACGCGATACATGCGGATAATATCGCGCTGCAATGAAATTTTAGCCGTGTTCGCGCGTTTAAAATTTTAAACGGGGGACGTAGATGAAAAAGATTATATTTTTTGCGCTACTTTTGACGGGCGCGGCTTGGACGGCAAAATTTGACGAACCGGACGCCGATAAAAACGGCGAGCTAGACGTTTTTGAACTGCGCGGATATGAGCCGGCGGATTACGTAAAAGCGCTATGCGCGAATTGAAATGAGAAGGTTAGGCGTAATGCCGAAAAAATAGCTAAATAAGGGACTTATAGCATGAGTTTGGCTGATAGTAAATTTACACTATGGGGAGAAATTTTTGAAAAAATGAACAAAAACATACTTTACAATATTGCCGCAAGTACGGTAGTGGCGACTATTTTTTGCTAGACTAGCCCGCGTAGCTTGCGATTTTTTATAAGTCAAGGAAACAAAATGAGTGAAATTTTGAATGAAAATATAGAATTTGGAGTGTCTTTCCTTTCGGATACTCGCTTAATTCATAGCGATGAGACCTCCAAATTGGTACTATTATAACAAAAGATGATAAATGTATCTTGAAAGTGTAATCTGTAAAAAACTATGTGAAAACTTGGGCTGTGATGCAACGAAAATGCCGGGCTTTGGTAAACTTAAAAATTCTATTGCACTACTTCACAATAAGTATTTGTTGGGTGCTTGCAAAGAAGCTGCCGTCATTATTAAAAAATATTGCAAAAATAATGTTGACATCTTTGATTTAGTCATTTCAATCTATAATAAACGCATAAAATCGCACCACGAAATGTTTTTAATCATCCATATTTTTGAAACGGCATTGCGTTCTAAAGTTGCACTAGTACTATCTGAAATTTATAGTTCAAATTCTAACGCCGACGACTGGTTTTTATACGGAAAAAATGCGAAGCTAATAAAACAAGCTGCCCACATAGCGCAGACCAAAAAGGTTAATCTAACAGAGCAAATGAATAGCTTTGAGGTGCTTGATTTATTTACGCTAGGTGATTTGCAAAACGTCATAGACTCGAATTGGAGCGATTTCAGAGATATTTTTGCAAGCATGTGCGAATACAAGGGGCAAAAGTTGCCAGAATACGGCACAAAAAATAGTCTTTTAAATGTATTTTCTATGATTCGTAAGGCACGCAATGATATCTTTCATAATAATCCGCCAAAAACAAAAGCAAAATCAATAACTGTAAATATTGAAATTTTGCTATTAAGACTAGGATTTAACCTAAATGATGCATTTAAAAATATATCAAATTTAAACCATATGGTAAACCTAAAATATAAATATGATTAAGGAGCGAAAATGAACGAAATTTTAGATATCTGTAAGCGCGCAAAGGCCGCTTGCGGCGAGCTTTTAAGACTTGACAGTAGGGCTAAATTTGAAATTTTAAACACCGTGGCGGACGAGCTGCTCGCGCAAAAGGATGCGATAAAAGCGGCAAACGCCAAAGACCTTACAAACGGCGAGGAATCGGGCCTCCGCGCAGCGATGCTTGACCGTCTAAGGCTAACTGACGCCCGCATCGAGGCTATGGCGCAGGGCGTGCGCGAGGTGGCGGGCTTCGCCGAAGTCGTGGGCGAGAATCTAGGCGGCTGGAGCCATCCAAACGGCATGCAAATCAGCCGCGTGCGCGTGCCGCTGGGAGTGCTTGGTATCATCTATGAGAGCCGTCCAAACGTCAGCATCGACGCGGCGGCTCTGGCGCTAAAAAGCGGCAATGCAGCGATCCTGCGAGGCAGTGCTAGTGCGCTAAATTCAAACATCTTTTTAGTAAATTTATTTAACGAGGCGGGGGCGAAATTCGGCTTACCGACAGGTGCAGTGCAGCTCGTGGAGAGCGCCGAACGCGAAGTCGTAGCGCACATGGCGAAAATGAGCGAGTATATCGACGTTTTGATACCGCGCGGCGGCAAGAGCTTAAAAGATTTTATCGCGCAAAACGCGACCGTACCGATCATCATGACGGGTGAGGGAGTTTGCCACATCTTTGTCGATGAGAGCGCAAATTCGAGCGAGGCGGCAAAGATAATCAAAAACGCCAAAACCCAGCGTCCAAGCGTCTGTAACGCCGTTGAGTGCGTGCTTTTGCACAAGCGCATAGCGGGCGAAATTTTGCCTGAGCTTGTGCGCGAAATGCCGGAGGTCGAGTTTCGCGTGAGCTCGGAGCTTCTGGGCGCGTGCGAGTCGGAGCTGCGAGGCGCTAAAAACGTCAAACTTGCAGGCGAGAGCGACTTTGGCGCCGAGTTTTTGGATCTCGTTTTGGCCGTACGCGCCGTGCGGGATACGCAGGAGGCGATCAGCTTTATAAATGCGCATTCCAGCGGACATTCGGACGCGATTTTAAGCGCTGATTACGCAAACGTCGAGCGATTTTTAAACGAAGTCGGCAGCGCGGTCGTCTATGCCAACGCCTCGACGCGTTTTAGCGACGGTAGCGAGTTTGGGTTCGGCGGCGAGATCGGCATCAGCACGCAAAAGCTGCACGCCAGAGGGCCGATGGGAGTGAGGGAGCTTACGACCTATAAATACGTCGTCCGCGGAGGCGGGCAAATTCGTTAGCGACTCGTCTTTTTCAAAAGGCTCATCTTGCGAGCGCTTTTGAGAGAAATTTTGCTTCTCTTGCGCTCGCAACTGCAAGCAGAAGTCTAGCTTGTGCAAAATTTTAGCTTCTAACTCAAAAAATCGCCTTGAAATACTTGCAAATCTTATTTTGTATCGCAGGCAGAATTTGGTCTGCGATACTTTTACCTAGTAAACTTGAAATTTTATAAATCACCTCTGTCAAAATTTTAAAAATATATGACGCTAAAACTTTGCCATACAGGCGAAATTTTGTATCACATCTTACTAAAATTTAAAATTTTTAATAAAAATTATATATTCCGCACGATATAATCGCGCATCTGCTCGCAGCGCGAGCGATAGCTAAATTTCAAGGAGATGTAATGAAAATATTTAAAGCCCTGCTCGTAACAGCGCTGATCACCGCTACCTTAGGCGCTAAGACGCTCAAAGAGGGCACGCTCGTAATAGCCACAGAGGGGACTTACTCGCCGTATTCTTTCTATGATGAGAAAAATAATCTTACCGGCTTTGATGTCGATATCGCTCGCGCACTAGCAAAAGAGCTAGGGCTAAAGGCGGAATTTTTAACCGCGCCGTGGGATGCGATGCTGGCAGCATTTGACGCAGGCAAAGCGGACATAGCGATGAATCAAGTAAGCATCACGCAGGAGCGCAAGAAAAAATATAATTTCAGCGAGCCTTATACCGTGGCTTATGCTGCGCTGGTAGTGCGAGCCGATAACGAGGAGATTAAGAGTTTTGCGGATCTTAAAGGCAAAAAAAGCGTCCACTCCGCTACCAGTAACTGGGCGGACATGGCGCGCAGCTATGGCGCCGAGATCGTCACAGCAGACGGATTTAGCAAGGGCGTGGAGCTTATCATAGCTCGTCGCGCAGACGCTACGATCAACGACAACATCACATTTTTCGACTATATGAAGCAGCGCCCAAACGCCCCGCTAAAGATCGCAGCTCAAGGCAATGAGCCGATCTATTCCGCCGTGCTGCTTAAAAAGGATGATGAGCTGACGGCGCAGATAAATTCCGCGCTAAAATCGCTAAAGCAAAAAGGCGTGCTGAAAGAAATTTCACTTAAATATTTTGGCAAAGACATTACGGAATAAATTCTATAACCGCTTAGTTGAAGCGTGGAATTTTAAACTTGGTTGAGCGGGATTTCGCATTTTAAATTTCGCTCATAAAATTTTGGAGGAATCATGAAAAATTTAATAAAAACTTTACTTGCGTGCGCGCTTTTAATATGCGGCGCAAACGCTAAAACACTACGCGAAGGCACGCTTAAAGTAGCTACGGAAGGCACCTTTTCGCCATTTTCGTATTATAACGACAAAAATGAGCTCGTAGGATACGACGTAGATGTCGCGCGCGCAGTCGCCGAAAAGCTTGGTCTAAAAATAGAATTTCTAACCGCGCCTTGGGATGCGATGCTTGCAGCATTTGATGCAGGCAAAGCAGACGCCGTGTTTAATCAAGTAAGCATCACTGATGAGCGCAAGAAAAAATATGAGTACTCCGTGCCCTACACCGTCGTTTACGGAGCTATCATCGTGCATAAAGATAACAACGACATTAAAAGCTTCGAGGATTTAAAAGGCAAGAAAAATGCGGACTCCGCTACCAGCAACTGGGCGCAAGTCGCTAAAAAATACGGCGCGCAAAACGTAACTGTAGATAGTTTCGCCAAAAGTATGGAGCTACTGATCGCTCGCCGCGTAGATACCGTCGTGCGCGATAATACCGTATTTTACGACTTTTTAAAGCAACGCCCGGACGCTCCGATTAAGATCGCCGCAAAGCTAAAAGATGTCGATTATAGCGCTGCAATCGTGCAAAAGGGCAATAAAGAGCTCGCAGATCAAATCAGCAAAGCCTTAAACGAACTCAAAGCCGAAGGCAAGCTAAAAGAAATTTCGCTTAAATATTTCGGCAAAGACGTGAGTGAATGAACGAAACAAGCAGAATTTTAGAGCTTGTTAGCAGCTCGCTAGAGCCGATGGCACTAGCCCTGCTGCAAGTTACGATCCCGCTTACGATAATCTCATTTCTGCTCGGGCTCGTGCTTGCGGTGCTGACGGCGGTCGCACGCATCGCAAATTTTAAAATTTTAAAGCAGCTAAGCGAAATTTATATTTGGATTTTTCGCGGCACTCCGCTTTTGGTGCAGCTTTTTATCGTCTATTTCGGGCTTCCAATCATCGGGATCACGCTTGATGTTTGGGCTGCTGCGATCATTACCTTTAGCCTAAATATCGGCGCTTACGCTTCAGAAGCGGTGCGAGCTGCGATCCTATCGGTGCCAAAGGGACAATGGGAGGCGGCTACTTCTTTAGGCATGAGCTACGCTCAAATTCTGCGCCGTATTATCGCTCCGCAAGCAGCGCGCATATCGCTGCCGCCGCTATCAAATATATTTATCTCTACGCTTAAAGACACTTCGCTCGTAGCCTCGATTACGATGGTCGATATGTTTATGGTCGCTCAACGTATCGCCGCGCGGGCATTCGATCCGCTTACGTTATACGTGCTGGCGGCGCTATTTTATCTAGCAGTTTGCACCCTTCTTACGTTCTTACAATCCAAGCTAGAGCGACGATTTTCAAGGTTCGTATGATGATAAAATTTACGAACTTAACTAAGCGCTTCGGCGATCACGTCGTGCTAAATGGGCTAAGCTTAGAATTTCGCGACGGGCAAACGACAGTGATTTTAGGAAGCTCCGGCTCCGGCAAATCCACGATGCTGCGCTGCATAAATCTGCTCGAAATTCCAAGTGGCGGCGAGCTACAGCTAGGCGAGTTTAAGATAAATTTCGACGCTCAGCATAAAACAAGCGAATATCATCCGTTCCGCGCGCATACGGGCATGGTTTTTCAAAGCTTCAATCTCTTTCCGCACCTCAATGTCTTGCAAAACGTCATCGAAGCACCCGTACACGTGCTAAAACAGCCACGCGAGCTTGCCGAGGCAAATGCAATGGCGCTGCTAAAAAAGGTCGGTATGGCAGATAAAGCTGGCGCGTATCCGGCTCGCCTCTCCGGCGGTCAGAGCCAGCGCGTGGCGATCGCGCGAGCACTTGCTATGCAGCCTGAGTTTTTGCTGCTGGATGAGCCTACGAGCGCGCTCGATCCCGAGCTTGAGGCGCAGGTGCTAAAGACTATCGCAGAGCTTGCCGCAGAGGATCGCTCGCTTATCATCGTCACGCACAATATGGGCTTTGCACGCAAGATCGCAGATAGAATTTTATTCTTAGACGGCGGAGTTATCGCATTCGACGGCGACGCAGAGGAATTCTTCGGTAGCAACGACGAGCGCATAGCTAAATTTATCGGCGCTATGAGCTTTTAAATCCATTAAATTTCAAGGAGAAAATATGAAAATAGATACCCTAATCGTAAAGGGCATAGAGGCCAAGTCCAACCCCCACAACGCGGTGATTCCGCCGATATATCTAGCCAGCACCTTCGTGCAAGAAAGCCTGGATGATTTCGGCAAATACGCTTATTCGCGCGGCGCAAATCCTACGCGCAACGCCTTTGAGGAGCTTTTTACAAAATTCGAAGGCAGCAAATACGCCTTCGCGCTAGCCTCGGGTATGGCGGCTACGAGCGCTGCATTTTCGTTGCTTAAAAGCGGCGATCGCGTGCTGTTAAATAACAACGTCTACGGCGGCACCTATCGCTACGTAAGCGGGATTTTTAAAAATCAAGGGATAAATTACGACTTGGTGGATGATCTAAATTTGATCACCGAAATTCCAAGCGACGTAAAAATGGTGTTCATCGAAACGCCATCAAATCCGCTTTTGCGCGTAACCGACATTGAGCGTATCAGCGAGCTCGCGCATAAAAACGGCGCGCTTGTGGTGATGGATAATACCTTTTTGACCCCGTATTATCAGCGCCCGCTAGAGCACGGCGCAGACGTCGTAGTTTATAGCGCGACCAAATACATAGGCGGGCATGCCGATCTGATCGCCGGCATCGTTACGACGAACGACGATGAGCTTGCTGCAAGAATTCAGTTTATGAAAAACACTCTGGGCGCTACGCTCTCGCCTACCGATGCGTATTCACTAATACGCGGACTTAAAACGCTAAGCGTGCGCTTCGACCGCCAGAGCGAAAATACGCTAAAGATAATAGAATTTTTACGCAGCAATCCTGCGGTAGAGGCGGTGAATTTCGCAGGCTCGCACTCTGATAGCGAAAAAGAGATACAAAATCGCCAAGCCAGCGGTATCGGAGCGGTCATCTCGCTGGTGCTTAAGCCGCAATACGACTATAAAACCTTTGCACGCAGCCTTCAGCTATTCGATCTAGCCGTGAGCCTGGGCGGCGTAGAGAGCCTGATCTGCCACCCCGCGTCGATGACGCACGAGAGCTATCCGCGCGAGCTGCAAGAGCGCATCGGCATCAGTCAAAATTTGTTGCGCCTAGCCATAGGCATCGAAAACGCTGACGATCTCATAGCAGACCTTACCGCCGCGCTAGAAAAATCAAAAAAATAGGCGGCGCGAAATTTGCGCAAGCTCGCGGAATTTTATGCAGGCTTGTAAAAATTTGCGCGGGCACGCAGAATTCATGCCAAAATTTCGTCCAAAATCCTTATAGCTTCGCTCGTGAGGCTATAAGGGCGCGGTCTTTACGAACCGGCGCGCATGGCGTATTTAAAAAGACCTGCCGCCGATCATTTCATCTTACAAAAATCTTTTTTCGCAAAACCTATGTCCATTTTCTCATGAGCTAAATTTTGTATGGATTTTCACTCGTTAAATTTTACGAAGCATGCGGCTTTGCGTAAAATTTAAATTTAAAAATTCCATCACTACGCCGTTGAAATGAAATTTTAATTTATACGCACGGCAAGATTTACCCAGACCTCTTGCTAAAACACATCGTTTAAATTTAATTCGGATAAATCTATCTAACCGCCGTTTGATATTGTCTAGCGGAGAGCTTAAATTTAATCAAAATTTTAAAGGCAGCGGCGAATTGTACCGCACCGCGCCAATCGCTCCCCGTCTAAATTTAGCGTAATTAAATTTATCAAACGGGCAAATTTAAGTTCCGTCCTACTCAAAATTTAAAATTCTGCACGCCGTTTAAATTCCGCTTAAATTTTAGCCGCGCTTTAAATTTAGCGGAGCTACTTCAGCTCGCCCCAGCGCTTGGCTATGTTTAGGCTCGTCTTAAGCGGCACGTTCAGGCTCGCCGTGCTTTGCATTATCTCCTGCGCGCGCTCGCCGAAACTCTGCGCCAAATCGTCCCGCACCTCGAAGATCAGCTCATCGTGGATCTGCAATATCAGCCGCGCCTCGTCGTTTAGCAGCGGCGAAATCTCAACCATCGCCTTTTTGATGATGTCGGCGGCGGAGCCTTGAAATTTCGTATTCACCGCCTCGCGCTCGTAGCTCGCATAGACCATGTTGTTGCGCGCGTTTGCGAAATCGAAGTACCGCCTGCGCCCAAAAAGTGTGCTTACGTAGCCGTCCGCTTTCGCGTCCGATTTTATGCTTTGCAAAAACTCCTTGATCGTGCAAAACGCCGCGAAATAGCGCTCGATATAACCCTTCGCCTCGGCGCGCGCGATACCTAGGCTGTCGCTTAGCTTGCCCGCGCCCATGCCGTAGATGAGGCCGAAATTTATGCTCTTTGCGATCGTGCGGTGCGCGGGCTGCGCGTCGCCGAAGATGCTGATCGCCGTGCGCGCGTGAATGTCCTCATCCGCCCTAAACGCCGCCAAAAGCGCAGGATCACGCGAAAAGTGCGCGAGCAGGCGCAGCTCGATCTGCGAATAATCAAGCGAGATCAGCGAGTAGCCCTCGCTTGCGAGGAAGCAGTCCCGCACATCCTTCGCAAACGTGCCGCGCGCGGGGATATTTTGAAGGTTCGGATTTTTGCTCGCTAGCCGTCCGGTGGCCGTGCCGGTCTGCAAGAAATTCGATCTGACGCGATTTTGCGCATCGGCTAACGCAAGCTGCAGCAGCGGCTCGCAGTAGGTGCTTTGCAGCTTAAACAGCTCGCGGTAGTCTAAAATTTTACCCACCGCGGGATGCAGCGCCGTAAGATCCTTCAGCACGCTTTCGTCGGTGCTATAGCCCGTCTTCGTACGCTTCGCCGCAGGAAGCCCAAGCCGCTCGAAAAGCACGGCGCCGAGCTGAGCGGGAGAGTTGATGTTAAACTGCTCGCAGCAAAGCTCGTAAATTTCATCCGTGAGCGCTCGCAGGGACTTTTCGTTGCGCCCGATTAGGCTCTTTATCATCTCTACGTCGATCTTGATGCCGCATCTTTGCATCTGCCAAAGCACCCGCACGAACGGAAACTCAAGCTCCTGCGCGAGCTTAAAAAGCGCGGGCTCTAACAGTCCCTTGAACTTAAAATACAGCCTCAGCGTCACCCACGCATCCTCGCTCGCATAGATCGTAGCGGCGTCCAGCTCCACGGAGGCGAAGGTCTCGCCCTTTTTGACGACGTCGCCGAAATGCACAGTCTCATACCCCAGATACCGCGGCGAGATAGAGTCCATCCCCACGGCGTTTGCGGGATCGAGCAGCCACGCTAGCACCATCGTATCGGCAAAGCGCGCAGGTGGCTCAATGTTAAAATTATTTTTCACGATCTCAAAATCGTATTTTAAATTTTGCCCCACGACATAGCCGCGAAACAGCGAGCTGATTGCGGCCTTTGCCGCGTCCGAAGAAATTTGAGCCGGAGCGCCCAAATAGCTATGCGCGAGCGGAACGTAGTAGGCACGCTCCTCATTAAACGCAAACGAAAAACCCACGATCTTGGCGCTTTTGCTGTCGATGCTAGTGGTTTCCGTATCAAAGCTCACCAAGGTCTCGGCGCCGATGCCCTCGCACAGCCTCGCAAGCTCCGCAGTATCGGTGATACAAATAGGCTCAAATGGCATTTTAAAAGCGCTCTCGCAGCTTTGCCCGCCGCAAGAGGAGCTGCTCGGGATAGAATTTTGCCCGTCTAGCCCCCCTACGGCAGCGTCCAAGATAGATCCGCCGCAAGACGGCTCTGCGCCCACGCCCAAAACGGAGCTTTTTGCGCTTGCGCCTTTGCCCTCGCCCCAAAGATCAAGTCCGTTCTGCTCCTGCAAGCTTAACGCCGAAAGAAGCCTATTTAGCGCGTAGTCTTTTAAAATTTCGCGGATTTTAAAAAGCGGATTTTGCTGCGGAAATTTCGCGTCCTCTAAAGGCGGGATTTCCAGCTCGTCGTAAAGCGTAGCCAGGCGCTTGCTTATGTAGGCGCTCTGCTTACCTTCTATCAGATACTCGCGCTGTTTGTTCTGCGGCAGACGATCTAAATTTGAATAGATCCCATCGAGCGAGCCCCATTCGTCTAAAAGCTTCTTCGCCCCCTTATCGCCGATGCCGCGCACGCCCGGGATATTATCGGCGCTGTCCCCGCAGATCGCCAAAAAATCCACGATCTGTTCGGGATAGACGCCGTAGCGCTGCAAGCACTCCTCCCTTCCGTAAAGCATCTTTTTGCCGTGGCTGTAAATTTTAACGTTTTCGCCGATGAGCTGATACAGGTCCTTGTCGGAGGTAACGATATTGATTTTATGCGTGGCGCCGTACTTTTTAACGACGCTTGCGATGAGATCGTCCGCCTCGTAGCCCTCGCGTCCGAGCGAGTAAAGCCCCATCTTTTCAATCATCTCGATGCAGACGGGCAGCTGCTGCAAAAGCGCAGGCGGCGGGGCTTGGCGGTTGGTTTTGTAGTTCGGGTCGATATCTGAGCGGAAGGTCTTGCCCTTGCTATCTAGAGCGAAAATTATATAATCGCTCTTAAATTCCTTCGAAAGATTTGCGATGAAGCTCGCAAACCCGCTCACCATGCCGCTGGGTTTGCCGTCTTTGGTCTTAAGCCCGCTCATAGCGTAGTAGAGCCTGAAAAAAAAGCCGAACGTATCGATGATCGTGATGGTCTGCATAATGGTCCTCGGATTTAGAATTTTAACGCGTAGTGTATTAAAATTCGGCTAAATTTACAAATTCCAAATAGGACTTGACCTACCTCATTTCAAAATTTTAAAATTTGCTATATAATCGCGCGAAATTTTAAAAAAGGATCAGGTATGGATTTTTTCACAGACTGGCAAGAGTTCGACGTAGCGGGCGCTACGGTGAAATTTTATAAAAAATCGCAAGACGGCGTAGAATACATCGGCTTTGATTCGCGCAAATGCGTCCCGCCCGAGCCGATGGTAAATGCGCTGGTGGCGCTAAATTTCGTAAAAGACGAAACCAAAAAGGTCGTCATGCTCAATCATAAATTCCCGATGGGGCTGATTCCAAAGATCGAGTCTAAATTTGACATTGCCCGTGAGGATCTGGATGGCGACGCGGTCAAGCTCACTATCAGTCTAAAGCCCGGCGCGGTCAATGAGGGCTTCGACACCGACGCGAAGTGCCACGGCTAAAGAGCTTTAAAATTTAGATGAATATCACGACCTTTTCGCCGCCGTTTCGCATCGTAGGCGGCTATTTCATCTGCGGCTTTATCTTTTTGCTGCTAAGCGCGGCGAGCTTTTTAAAGGCCGATTTCGGCGCGATCCAGGCGCCGCAGACGGCGAGCTTTTTTCACGTATTTTTGCTGGGATTTGTAATCAGCATAATCATCGGAGCTCTCTACCAGCTTACTTCGGTCATTATCCAAAAGGAATTTTTCACCGTCAAATTTGCATTTTTAAATCTCCTCGCCTACGGCGCGGGCGTGGCTCTGCTAAGTGCGGGGTTGCTGCTTTCAAATGTCGCATTATTGCACGCAGGAGGCGCCGTTTTGCTGCTTAGTCTATTTTATTTTACGATCTGCTACGCACTAAGCTTCATCGGCACGCCCAAATGGAGCTTCCCTGCCGTAGCGCTTGCGATCTCGGCTGCGTTTTTGGCGGTAGGAATCAGCCTTGGCTTTGCCCTCGTGCTAGCACTTAGCGGCGTGGAGATTTTCGGAATGTATTTTTCAGAAATTTTATCCTATCACATATACTTCGTGCTAGGCTTTGTGTTTTTCGTCATCGTAGGCGCTGCGTGCGTACTGCTGCCGATGTTTAGCCTAGCGCACGATCTAAGCTTCGCACTAGCAAAAGCTTCGCTGGCGCTGTATCTGCTCGCAGGGCTGTTTTTGCTAAAAGACTTTGGAATTTTCATCGCATTTGCCGCGCTTGCGAGCTTTGCGGCTCAGGCGATCTACATCCTGGCTAGGCGCGTGCGAAAAGCGATCGATTATTGGAATTTAAACGTCTACATCTCGCTAGCGGCTTTGGGATTTAGCGCGGCATTTTGGATTGCAGATCGCGCAGATTTGGCGGCGTTTGGGCTGCTATACGGCTTTTTGTTCGCCTTTATCGTCGCGCACCTTTATAAAATCGCGCCCTTTCTCATCTGGTATCACTACGTCTCGCCCTTCGTGGGCAAGCGCAAAATCCCTATGCTCGAGGATATGATAATCAAAAAGATCGCCTACGCAGCCTGCGTGCCGAACGTCTTAGCGCTTGCGTGCGCGGGCTTTGGAGCGCTAACGCCTGCGGTGATCCTGCAAGCGGCAAGCATAATTTTGGTGCTAATCAACATCGTAAATATCTTTAACTACATAAAATTCGGAGAGGAAAAATGAAAGTAACGAAGGAGCAAATTTACGAGGCGCTTCGCGCCGTAGTGGACCCCGAGGTGGGCTTTGACGTCGTGTCGCTGGGGCTCATCTACGACGTAGCGGTAGATGAGGCGAACAACGCCAAAGTCACGATGACGCTATCGACTCAGTCGTGCCCGCTGCATGAGATGATGGTGGAATGGGTGCGCGCGGGTGCCGAGAGCGTGGAGGGCGTCGGCAAGGTAGAGATTGATCTCGTCTTTGAGCCGATGTGGAATATTGATATGGCGGAGGATCACGTCAAAGAAGCGCTCGGTAGATTTTAAACAGCTTTGCCGCGCCCCGCAGTTTAAGCTCTGAAATTCTAAAATTAGACTTAAAAATTTATACCTAGGGGCTGCTATGAAAAAATTTACCGACGGCAAGAAAGAAATTCTACTTCAAACGCAAGGGCTTAGTTTGATTTCAAAGACCCTACAAAACGGCAAAGAAAGGCTGAGCTCTAAAGAATTCGCAAATTGCGATGCCTTGCAAAAAGCTTTCGTAAAAAAGCAAGTTGATGCCCTAAAAAAGGGCTTCATCTACGAAAACAAAAAAGCAAAATTCGGCGAAGCAATAGCGCATGCCTATATCGGCGGCGGATACAGCGGAGCGCTTGGATTTGCCGAGTTTGAGGATAAATTTTACGTCTATAAATGTAATTTTGACGAGCACGGCTGCGATTATTTAATCGTATTGGACGACGAGCTAAGAACTCTTGCGCAAATTGAGCTACCAAAAATTTTAGCGTGGAAAATGACCTCTACTAAAAAAACTCTGGTGCTTGATTTGGACCACGAATTCTTTCTTTTTGACGGAGAGAAATTCAGTAGGCTTTTTGAAGCCTGGGGTATCACAGGAGGAGGCTTTAGCTCTGCTCTAAGCGGCAACGGCGAAATTCTAGCCTGCGGCACGGATGGAATTTTAGCTTTCGGAAACGACAAGAAGCTAAATTTTAAAACGGATTTTTCGGCAAAAACGATAGGCTTCGGCAATAAAATTTGCGTAGCCTGTGGGGATGAAGGCGGCAAAAATATCGCCAGGCTCTACCGCCTAAAAGACTTCGCCGAGCTTTGCCGTATCGAATGCGACGTGGGCTATATCCACTCCCTAAACGTGGGGCTTATCAAAAATGACACGATTTTGGTCGTAAATAACGGCTTTGATGAGCTGTATTTTTGGGACGTAGCAAGCAAAAAGCGTCTAAGCGCACCAAAAAGCTTGCCAAGAAGCGTGATGAGGTTTGCCGCAAACGATCAAATTTTTCTTACGTATTTTTATGGTGGATTTAAAGCATTCAGCTTGGAGGATTTTCGCCTCTTAGGCGAGTTTGAGTGCGAGCACTGTGTCAAAACTGCTGCTATTGAAATCTCGGGCGAGCGCCTTTGCGTTCGCACCGACTACGGATTTTTTAGCGTCTATTCTTTAGCCGAGAATGGAATTAAAATTTAAAAAGCGCTATTGATAGGGATTTATCGCCCGCTTCAAGCTCATAAAATTAAACGAACTCCGCCCGCCTTAAACTTACGCGACAAGCAGGGGTAGCTATTTAAAGGAATTTTATCGCAAAAATTGCGGGCTTTGAGAGCTTTTTAAGGCTTCCTTTAAGCATTATCAAATTATCCGCGCCGGAGATCTTAAGAGTGGAATTTTCAAAGCAAAATTCTAAATTTTTTAGCGCGTTTTCGCTTAAGAGGCGCGCAAGCTCCAAAATATAGCTCAGCCAGGCAAGCTTGGCGGAATCAGGCAAAATCGCGCTCAAAGGCGCGAACGTAGCGCCCAGCTCGCGCTTTCCGTGCATCGAGATGATCGCAGCTATGAGCGCCTTTTCTTTGTGCGTCGTGCGGTAGTTCAGCCCACCGAGCACCATATCCGCGCTGGTTTCGTGCTTAGCGTAAAAGCCAATCGCCCGCCCGATCTCGCAAAGCGATGCCGCGGTCTGAAGAATTTTAATATATTTTTCATTCAAGCCGTGCAGCGGCGATAGCGTGCAAAACAGCGCCTTTGCGAACTTCGGGGCCTCGCTCGGCTCGGAAGCGAAGCGATCTTTGAGGCTTCTTAGGCTCGGATTAAAGCCTCTAGGTAGGTTTGCGCCGCGCAGAATTGAGCTTAAAAACGCCCCCTCTCGCACCCCTACGCCGCTTGTGATGATCTTTTTCGCCCCCAGGCGCCTTACGATCTTATCAAAGATAATGGCGCCCTCTCTTATCGTGTCGTAGCGGTCTTTTTTGATCGGGAATTTCGCCAAATCAAGCGTCTTTGCGCTCATCAGCTTGGCAAAAAACGGCGCGTATTTTTCGTAATCGTAACTGAAATTATGCACGATTTTTAGTGGGTGGTTTTGCAGGCTCATCACGGCGCCGGAAAGCGCTCGCGCGGAGCCGCCCATTACGATTAAATTTTGCGTGCGAAACTCGGCGCCGAGCTGCGAGATCGCGCTGTTTATGTATTTCTCGAGCCCCTTCGTGTCGCCGCGGTCGAAAAACAGCTCCTTTAGCCGCACCGTGCCTAAATTTAGAGAAATTTTATTTTCTATCCTGCCGTTTTTTATGTAAGCAAGCTCGGTCGAGCCGCCGCCGATATCCAGCGTTATGCCCTCGGAAAAGTCGCTAAGTAAATTCTGCGCCGCATAAGCGCCCAGATAGGCTTCCGTCTGCCCGTCGATTTTGCGGATCGCAATGCCAGTTTGCTTGCGGACGAGATTTATAAATTCGGCTCCGTTCGGTGCATCGCGAAGCGCGGATGTACCGATGCAAAGCACGCGCTTGGCCTTGTAATTGCATACTAGGGTTTTAAATTTTTTAAACGCCAGCAGGCATTTTTGCATCGCTTCGGTGGTTAAAATTCCGCCGTTTTCGTAAGCGCCCTCGCCTAGGCGGATCTTGATCTTATGCTCGGCCAAAATGAAAAATCCGAGTCTACTCGTGCGCTCGAAAATCACGGCTCTGGCGGAATTTGAGCCCAGATCTATGACTGCGACGCGCTTGGGCATTTAAATTTCCATATGGACGTGTTTGTATTTCAGCTCGTCCGCCGTCTCGATATTATCGGGATCGGTGATGATACACTCGACGGGACAAACCACGATGCAAGCGGGCTCAGAGTAATCATCTACGCACTCACAGCATCGATCGGCATCTATGATGTATATCGGCTCATCCTCAAAAATCGCTTCATTAGGGCATTCCTCGCGGCACGCGTCGCAACTGATGCATTCTTTTGTAATCAACAATGACATATAATTTTACCTTACGAAAAAATTTATGGCGTTTATACCATAAAAAGCTTCATTTTGTTTTAAAATAGCGGAATTTCGGGCTATTTCTTAAATTTTTTAGCGGAAGTTTAAAAATTGCGACGATTAGCGAGCGCGCTTCATCGTTTTTAAGATCTACTTGCGCGCCCATCGCTTGAGCAGCATTTTTGGCTAAAAATAGCCCGAGCCCGGCTCCCGGTTTGCCGCCGTAGCGCTTAAAAGGGGCAAAATAATCGATCTCTTCGTTAAGCGGCTCGCCTTTGTTTGCGACCCGCACTATGAAATTTCCGTCCGAAATTTCGCTCTCGATCAGCACTTTTTCACCATCGGGAGAAAATTTTATGGCGTTTTGGATAAAATTTTGAATGACATGCATAAAAAGGCTTTTCTGCACCGAAATTTCAAGCTGTTCAGGCTTAAGATCCATCGTCAAGTCCTTGCCTGCCGTACGCGCTAAAATTTTAAAGCCTACGCATAGCTCCCGCAGATACGCGATCATATCGGTCTGCTCGGGCGCCTCAAACTGCGCCCCCTCCTGTCGCCCGATCTCTAGGATCGAACTGATCATTTTATTCATATTATCGATCGAGTCGTTATTGTTTTTAAGCGCCTCGATATATTTCTCGCTCTCGCGCGGCTTAATTAGCGTAACTTCGTTTTTGGTTTTCATCACCGCAAGCGGAGTCTTAAGCTCATGCGCGATGCCGATAAAAAGCTCTTTTTGATACAAAATGAAGGTCTCAATACGCTCAAGTAGGCGGTTTATGCTGTTTGAAAGCGGGCTAAATTCACTTGGAATTTCCGCTGCGTCGATCGGCTTTAGAAATTTTTCATCCACCGAAGCGAGCCTTTGGCTGATCAGCTTAATCGGCATCAGCAGCATACGCGAGAGAAACATCGCGTAAAACACCACCAAAAATATCATCGTCAAATTTACTAAAATTATGTCGATGAGTATTTGATTTACGATGTTTGCATAGACGCTCACGTCTGCTTTAATGCTTAAAATTTTATCCTTACCATAAGGATAGTGCAGCTGTAAATAGCTCCTGCCATCCTCAGAGCTTTCGATAAATTTAGGTTTATTGATACTTTCGTTTTCGATGATTTTGCTTTCGTATTCACCGGATGCGTCTTGTAAAAAAGATGAAATTTTCTCAGACGGCACGGAGGCGTCTACGATTTTTTGCGCTCTTTGGATTAAATTTTGAACGGGAGTTTCAAAGATGGTAATTCTCATATAATTATAGAGCATTACCGAAAAAATGACAATTAGCATCAACGAAGCGGATGCTAATTGTATTACAAAGCGGACTCTTAAGCTTTTTGTGGAAAGCAAAATCTATATCCGCGTCTGCGAACGGTCTCGATCGTAGAGATATTTAGAGGCTTATCCATTTTCTGGCGAATTTGATTGATCGCGACTTCGATGACGTTCGGCGTAACGAGCTCAGGCTCCTCCCAGATAGCGTCTAGTAGCTGCTCTTTGCTTACGATCTGATCGCTGTGGCGCGCCAGGTGAGTTAGCACCTCAAACGGCTTACCCTTAAGCTCGATCTCTTGACCCAAGTAAGTAATTTTTTCCTCGTCCGGATCAATGATAAGATCGTCTATCTTGATGATATTTGAGCCGCCGAAGCGAAGTCTAGCCTCGAGACGCGCTACTAAAACATCAAAGTCGAAAGGTTTTTTGATAAAATCGTCCGCGCCCGCGCGAAGTGCTTTGATCTCGCTTTCTTTATCGTCTTTTGCAGATAGCACGACGACGGAGGTGCGCGCGGATTTTTGCTTAACCAATGCGATGAGATCGATGCCGTTGCCGTCAGCTAGCATCCAATCGGTTAGCACCAAATCATAATTTCTAATGCCGATATAATACTCTGCGTCCTTAAAACTCTCGGAAGTATCCGTCTGATAGCCGAACTCCATCAAGCCCTCCGCTATCGTCTTGTTTAAAGTCACCTCGTCCTCGACTATTAAAATTCTCATTTAATTTCCTTGCCTTAAAATTTTGCGGCGATTCTAACATATTTTAAGCAAAATTTCAAGATTTTTTAAAGAAATTTTAAAATTTTATCTCTATTTCCGCGCCGACGCTTGCATCTTGTAAAATTTCGGGCTTTAAAATTTTCATATAAAAATAATCCATCGATCGAAATTTTGAGCGAAACTCCTGCGCGAAGTATCTTAGCGCGTCCTCCACGAGGCGAAATTTTTTCTCGCGAAGCTCCGCTTTGATATATTCGCAAACCCGCGCGTAATCGATAAATTCCTCCGCCCCGAGCTTCGCCCACACCCACACGCGCTGCTCGCGCTTGCGCTCAAAATCCAGCGTTCCGATTATAGCGCCAAATTCCAGCTTTTCGATTAAAATTTTAATCATACTACGCGCTTTTCCTCGCCCTTAAGCAGCCTGACGATATTCGGAGCGTGCTTGTAAAATACGATGAAAACTATCAGAAAGATCGGCGCATGAGTGTTGATCGCCGGCATCTGCGGATGGATCACGTAGCTAGCGATAACTAGCGCAAGCGCTGCTGCGAGCGAGGCTACGGATGAAATTTTAACCGTCTTGCCGACTACAAACCAAACGGCAAGCGCGATTATGATCTCGATAGGGATGAAGCAAGCAAGCACACCGGCTCCCGTCGCAATGCCCTTGCCGCCGTTAAATTTCAGATACGGGCTAAAGCAATGCCCAAGCACCGCAAAGACCGCCATGCTCCATAGCACGTTTTCATCAAAGCCTAAAGCCCGCGCGATCAGTATCGGCAGGACGCCCTTTAGCGCATCGCAAGCGACCGTTAGGATCGCGAGCTTTTTTGCTTTTTTCGGATCGCGAGTTTTTAAGACGCGAAGGACGTTGGTGGCGCCTATGGAGCCGCTGCCCTCGCTTTTGATATCCACGCCGCCTAGGTATCTGCCGATCAGCAGCCCAAAGGGGATCGCAGCGATCAGATACGCCGCGAAGTAGCACCAAAAATTCGGCGCCGTAAATGTCCTATATAAAATTCCAAGAATTCCGCTTCCTAGAATTCCATGCTCATCTCCTAGAAAATATTTTGAGCTAGGATCGCAGAGTGCGGCGTATACGATATTTAAAATTTCACTAAGTTTATCCATAAAATTCTCCCTTTAACTCTTCCAAAGCAGCGAAATTTTCTCGTCATAGATATCCGTTTTCTTCGGCGCGATTTCCTTCGTTTCAAGTTTAATATTTTTTAGATCCAGGCTCTGTTTTAGCGCGTCCACTTCAGCCTCAAATTTCTGCGTAAGCACCTCCAACTCCTCTTGTAGCGCGCTTAGGCTATTTTCGGCATTTTTGGCTTCACTTCGTTCGTTTAAAATTTTATGCGCGCTCTTGGCGCCACTGATCGCTTTAGAGATATTGCTAGCGCTACGCGAGCGACCTAAAAACGCACCCAAGATCGCTCCGCCTATGTTTAGCGCCGCATCCACGCCGCGACTTAGCACGTCACCCTTTTCCTTCTCATATTTTTCGCTAGCGCGCGAAATTTTATCCTCAAGGCGCGCCTTTTCCTTTTCAAATTTGGCCGCGATCTCGTCGGTTTTGGCCTCTAGAGCCTCATTCGCCTTATCGCCTAGGCGCACGAAAAATTCCTCCCTGCTCTCGCCCGGTTTTGAGAGCAGATCAAGCGCGCTAAAAAGCTCGAGCTTTTCGTTGCGGTAGAGCCACTCCTTAAAGCTTTTAAGCTGAGCGTTTAAATTTTTTGCGCCCGCGATAAAGCTAGGAAGCGCGCCGTAGAGCGAGCCCGCCTGCTCCTGTCCGCTTAAGCTTCCTACTTCTCGCGTGCTCGCCTCGCTCCAATCTATTTCGCTTACGTCCGAAAGCGCGAGCAGATAAGTGCGCTGCTGCGTAAAATCGACCCCCTTGTCGCAAAATCGCATCTTTGCGCTTGCATAAAGATACGGGCTTAGCTCAAGGCTCGTGCCGTAGCTGTAAAACTGCGAAATTTCAGCAGAAACTACGGGTTTGGCGGCACCAGCGGATTTGACGCCTTGCGCGGCGCCCGACACGGACGAAATTTCAGCCTTTTTGTCTTTCATTAAATTTGAAATTTGCTCGTTGCTTAGAGGGCCTTTTAGATAGCTTAGCGCAAAGCGCGTCTCGATTACCCGCAGCACGTCCTCGTTGATGTTTTTTACCAAAAAGCTTCGCTTTTTGAGATTTGAAATTTTCTCCATAAGCACGCTTTTGTCGATCGGATTTGAGCCGATGCCGCTTAGGCCGCTGATGACGCGCTCCTTATCCTGCGCGGTCTGCAAGCGTCCGATGAACCACGTACCGATGTTGCTAAGCCCCTTATAATCGAGATCGACCGGGTTTTGCGTCGATAGAACGCAACCGAGGCCGAAAGCGCGAGCCTGCTTTAGCAGCGTAAGCATCGGGGTTTTGCTCGGCGGATTGCCGTTTGGCGGGAAGAAGCCGTAAATTTCATCCATATAAAGTATTGCGCGCAGCGAGCCCGTGCCGCTGGTGGTGCGCATCCATTTGATCATCTCACCCAAAAGCAGCGTAACGAAAAACATCCTCTCATCGTCGTTTAAATGCGCGATGGAAAATATATTCGCCCTCGCCCTGCCGTTTTCATCAAAGAGCATCTTGGCGATATTTAGCCGCTCGCCCTCGCACCAAAGCTTAAAACTCGGGCTTGCGATGAGCGCGTTAATCTTCATCGCAAGCGCCATTCGCTTATCGCTCGGAAAGAAAGTATTAACGTCGAAAACGCCGATTTTATCGAATGGCGGGTTGCCGATCTGCGCGATGAGATCCACCACGCTCACCCCCTCGCCTTTGTTAAAATGATAGGTTAAAATTTGGCTGATTAGTAAAAATTCCGGCGAGCTAAGATTATCGCTAGAAATCCCCGCGAGGCTTAGCACGCTAGTGGCAATACCGCCGACGTAGTTGTTCAGATCCTCTTCGTTTAAGCCCTTCGGCGCTTCAAAGTCGCTTAGCAGGCTAATTCCAAGGCCTGCGCTTGATTTGGGCGTATAAATTCTAAAATCGGCGCTGTTTTTCAGAAGCCCCACTCGCGCCAGATCTTGATATGAGCCCTCGATACCTTCGCGCCAAGCAGTTGCTGTCTGCTCGGCGTACTCGCGCACGCTAAGACCTTTGTTTTGCGCCTCGGTCTCGTCGATATAAGGCTCAAAATCCTCAGCCCTCATCTGCGGAAAGGTAAGAGCTAAATTTGTCAGATCGCCCTTTGGATCGATGATGATGGATGGGATATTATCGATCGCAGCTTCCTCTAGCAGCGTGATGCCAAGTCCCGTTTTGCCGCTACCGGTCATTCCTATGATAAGCGCGTGAGTCGTCAAATCCTTATTTTTATAAAAAAACGGCTCGCCGTTTTCAAGCCCTAGATAAAAAAGCTTTAAATTTTCTTGAAGCGTTTTCATTGCGTTCCTTAAATTTGCAATTTGCACGGCATTATATCATTTAAATTTTTAAATTTAAATTTGCTAAAATGCGCGAAAAATCAAGGAATGGCAAGTGTTAAAAGAAAAAATTAGAAATGGGAAAAGCGGAATTCTACTCTATGGCATCGTTCCGCCTAAAATCACGTCCTCTCAAGACGAGCTCGAGCGCCTAGGTGCGGCGTGGTCGCAGCGCCTAGGCGAATGCGAATGCGACGGTATCGTCATCTACGATCTACAAGATGAAAGCGCGCGCACAAAAGATGAGCGAACCTTTCCTTTTGTGCATACGATCGATCCTGCGCGCTATTACACTCAGTATCTGCACACCGATAAAGAAGCGATCATCTATCGCGCGGTAGGCAAATACGACGAGGCAGAATTTTGCGAAATTCTAAGGCATGCCGCAAGCGGGCTGGGCGTTTTCGTGGGGGCGAGCTCTAAAAACGAAGAATGCAAGCTACATCTAAGCCGCGCCTATGAGATCAAGCGGCTCGTGGCACCGCATCTTTGCCTAGGCGGCATCTGCATTCCTGAACGCCATGAAAAGAGCCACGACGAGCATCTAAAAATCGCGGAGAAGACTGCAGACGGGTGCGAATTTTTTATCACTCAGGCGGTTTATAATGTGCAAAATGCCAAAGATTTCATCGACGATTACGCCGCTTTGGAGTGCAAAAAGGTGCCGATAATCTTTACTTTCACGCCGTGTGGCAGCCTAAAGACGCTTGAGTTTATGAAGTGGCTTGGCATCTCGGTGCCAGATTTTTTGCAGCAGCGGCTACAAAGCAGCGTCGATATTTTGCAAAGTTCAACAGCGCTGTGCGCAGAGATGTTTGATTTCATCTATAAATACGCCCTCGCAAAAGGCGTAAGCGTAGGCGCGAACATCGAGAGCGTAAGCACCCGCCGCGTAGAAATCGAAGCCTCGCTCAGCTTACTAAAAGAGATCAGAAAAATTATTCTTAAACACGAGAATTTGGGATTTTACGTTATTTAAAATTTTAAACCTGGCGCACGAACAAAACGCTAGATAGTCCAAGCTAGCGGAGGAATTTTAAATAATTTTAGATCGCTTTCTGAAAAATAAATCGAAATTTTATCCAAATGGAATTTGAACTTAAAATTTATAAAAAATAGCCCTAATTATATGCTTTAATACCCGTCGTCCACAACTGCAAGATGATATTTCGTGCTAAAATCTTTCAATGCTTACAATGGCATTGAGATAGGCCTGCCATCAAAACCTGTAAATCGCTGTAGCTTTCGCACTAAAACTAAACGCATTGACCGCTTCAGTCTGTAGCTATAGCGTGGCTGCGCCCTCTGGCTCGCTGCTATCTATATAGAGATAACTAATTTCCTATCTCTTTTTTAGAGTATATTGTATAACGGGGGATAGCTGGAAAGGGCAAACGAAACCAATATTAGATACGACGCTCCTACACTCATGGCATCCTTTATCGCCCTGTTTGCGGTATTTGATTAAATTACCGGCATTTATGCTAAATTTCAAATCTAAGGCAATTTGATACTTGCTGTTGTAAGCGTTTTGGTATTTGAATTTTATTCTACAGCCTATGTGTAGGTCACTCAAAAGATCCACATACGCCGCCGTAAAAATACTTGTCGAGCTTTGCAGCTAATCAAAACAAGATATTAATGTGTAGAATCAGCTGAAATTAACACCCATTTAGGCTATCATATTTGATTTCTTTTATATTCTAAAAGCCCGTCGCCAAAAAGCAGCAACCTCAGACTAACGTCGTTTTGTAATCTTGCACAGAAAACCAATACTCAAACTACGCAATGTTATAATATGCTTTTTATCGCAAACGCTTCATTTTAAAATTTTGAAACCTAACTCGGAATAAATATAAATTTGAAATTAGTTTTGTAAATAAGCTTGGAATTTAACTCTTAAATATGGCGAAATTCAAAGATTAATGAAATTTAAAAAATGCTAGTTTATGCTCTTGCCGCCGAATTTCAAAAGCGCGCTGCCCCACGTAAAGCCGCCGCCGAACGCATCCAAAAGCATAAGCGAGCCGTTTTTGAGTCTGCCGCTCTCGTAAGCGTCATTTATCGCCATCGGGATCGACGCCGAGCTCGTATTGCCATATTTGCCGATCGTAAGCACGCACTGCTCGTCGCTAAATTCCAGCCTAGCCTTTACTGCCTCGATAATGCGTAAATTTGCCTGATGCGGGATGAAAAGATCGATCTGTTCGGGCGAAATTTTATTTTTCGCCAAAATCTCCACGACGTCGTTACTAAGCGTCGGTACCGCGATTTTAAAGACCTCGCGTCCCGCCATCTGCATGAAGCCCAGCTTTTCGTCGATGATTTTTTGGCTGAGTGGATTGACGCTACCCGGGGCTGCGGTGATGAGAAGATCGCCCTTGCTACCGTCGCTAGCGGTATGAATGTCGATGATTCCGTTATCGTCGCGTGCTGCGATAACCGCAGCGCCCGCACCGTCGCCGAAAAGTATGCACGTAGCGCGGTCGCTCCAATCAACTATCGAGCTTAACTTTTCCGTGCCGATTATCAACACGTGTTTTTTGGCGCCGCTTTCGATGAGGGATTTTGCAAGCTCCAAAAGATAGATGAAGCCTGTACAGGCGGCATTTATATCAAACGCCGTGATACCGAAATTTAAGCCCAGTTTATCTGCGATGACGCACGCGGTCGAGGGCATACAGAAATAATCGGGCGAGATCGTGGCGCAAATTATCGCATCGATCTCGTTTTTTTGTAAGCCGCTACGCTCGATCGCCTTTAACGCTGCTCTCGTGCCCAGATCGCTAGTACTTTCGTCCTTTGCGATACGGCGCTCATGAATACCTGTTCGCTTGACGATCCATTCATCAGTCGTTTCAACCATTTTTTCAAGATCGAAATTGGTTAAAATTTGACTCGGCGCGTATGCTGCGATCGAGATCATCGAGGCTTTTTTCATTTTTGCTCGTTTGAAGAAATTTCGCTTTCTATCGCGGAGTTGATTTTGGAATCTGCAAATTTAAGCGCTTGAAAGATCGCGTTCTTAACGGCTTTCGGAGTGCTTTTACCGTGGCTTATGATGACGCATTCTTTGACGCCTAAAAGCGGCGCACCGCCGTATTCATCATAATCTGTGCTTTTCTTGATAATTTTAAAGACGCGCTTCATCAAGATGGAGCCAGCGATAGCAATCGGAGATTTTTTCGTTTCGTTTTTGATAAGTTTGCCGATAGCGCTCGCGACGCCTTCGCTAGATTTTAGCATAATGTTACCGATAAATCCGTCGCAAACTACGACATCCACGGAGCCGTCAAAAATTTGATTACCTTCTACGTTACCGATAAAATTTTGCATCTTCTTAAGCATATGAAAGGTTTCTTTTGTTACCTCGTTGCCTTTACTATCCTCCTCGCCGTTGGATAATAAGCCGATGCGTGGTGCGTTTAAACCCATAATCTCCTTGGCATATGCTTCGCCCATAATCGCGAATTGAAACAAATTCTCGGGCTTGCAATCCACATAAGCGCCCACATCCAGCACAAGCGTGCGTCCACCTATGGAATTTGGCATCAGCGTAGCAATCGCCGGGCGCAAGATACCTTTGAGTCTTCCTATGCGAAGCGTAGCAAGACTCATCGTAGCGCCGCTGTGTCCTGCGGACACCACGGCCTTGCATGTGCCGTCTTTTACTAGATCGACCGCTTTAAAGATGCTGCTTTCTTTGCGTTTGAGAGCGTCGGTTGCGCCCTCTTTCATCTCGAAAACTTCGCTTGCAGCTACATAAGTAATATATTTCTCAAAGCCTTGATCTTGTGGAATAAAAGGCTCGATTTGCGCTTCGTCGCCTACCAAAAACGCATTAAATTTGCGCTCTCGTAGCGCATCTAAGACTCCGTTTATTATCGGCTCGCAGCCGAAATCACCGCCCATCGCGTCTATAGCAACGGAAATCATCGGATTAATATTCGCCCGTAGTTTTGTTTATTCTATGCGGAATTTTCCAGCTTCCGTCTTTATCTTTGACGGGGATCGGAAGGGTCACTTTGTAGTGAGTGCGTCTTTTCGCCGCACGAGTTTTACTAACTCTTCGCTTTGGAACTGCCATTTTTTCTCCTTTATAAATTTAGTTCTTGCATTCTTCGCAATAAAAATAGTCGCTTTTGAAAGCTTCCGTTTCGCTTCTTAAAATTTCATCCAGATCAACTTCGGTGCCGAAAAACTCCATAACATCCAAGCTTTCGTGCCTTTCGTCGTTAAAAACACCTTCGCTTAAAAGCAAATTTACACTCTCGTTTACGTCAAGATCAAATTCTTTGCCGCAACGATCGCAAATGTATGGAATTTTGCCCTTAATTTCGCCCTTGCACTCTACAAACTTAGAGTCTTTTCGTTTTAAATTTCCGCTGAGCTTAGGTCCGTCTCGCGAAATTTCAAACGGCACGGGCGATACGGAAATTTTAGCAAAAGCGATCTTCACGCGGCACTCTTAGCAAATTTCTCTTTTTGCAAAGAAAAATGCGATCTCGGTTTTTGCGTTTTCTAGGCTGTCGCTACCGTGAACGGCGTTAGCGTCGATGCTGTCTGCAAAGTCCGCTCTGATCGTGCCTTTATCGGCTTTTTTCGGATCGGTAGCGCCCATTAACGCACGATTTTTAGCTACGGCATCATCGCCTTCTAGCACCATTACGACCACCGGGCCGCTAGTCATAAACTCAATCAGATCCTTATAAAAAGGGCGATCCTTGTGAATTTCATAAAATTTACCCGCATCTTCAGCGCTTAGGCATAATTTTTTAGCCGCTGCGATTCTTAGTCCGTGGCTTTCGAAACGATCGATAATTTTGCCTATAACGCCCTTTTTAACGGCATCAGGCTTAATAATAGAAAGCGTTTGCTGCATATAATCTCCTTAAAGTGAAAGGCGGATTGTATCGAAAAATAGGTTAAAATTTATTTAAGGATTGAATGAATTAAAATTCCGCGCATTTGATCGCGGAATTTTATCTGCTAAGCAAATACCGGGGTGTCTCCGCTGCGCAGATCCGCACCTATACTATCCCTGCTAGTTTGACCCGCTACGATGTCGCTCCAGACTATACAGCCGTCGGTCGGACAGGCGCTAGCGCAAGCCGGCTCGTCGTTGTAGCCCACGCACTCGACGCATTTATCGGCATATACATAGTAGCTATCCTCGCCGTTTGGGTTATCGCTATCGTCCACGATCGCATTTACCGGGCACTCGTCGATGCATGAGCCGCAGCTAATGCAAATATCGGTGATTTTTACAGCCATTGTTTCTCCTTTATCAAAAAATGAAGCGTGATGATAACATACTAAATTTAAAAAATGATAAAATTTAATATTATCAAGCAAATAAATTTTATTATATAAAAATTTTCATCAAATTTCAGCAAATCTAAAGTTTTAAAATGTATAATCGCCATCATAAATTTTATTAACAAGGAGAAACAAATGATAGTAACCAACAAAGCCGTTGATTTCACGGCAACTGCGGTTTTAGGCAACAACGAAATAGTTGAGGATTTCAACCTCTATAAAAATATCGGCGAAAAAGGCGCGGTCGTATTCTTTTATCCAAAAGATTTTACCTTCGTCTGCCCGAGCGAGATCATCGCATTCGATCACAGATATCAAGATTTCAAATCCAAGGGCATCGAAGTTATCGGCGTTAGCTGCGATAGCGAGTTTACCCACCTTGCATGGAAAAATACTCCGGTAAACGCAGGCGGTATCGGCAAAGTGCAGTTCCCGCTCGTCTCAGACATCACGAAGGACATCGCGCGCAGCTTCGACGTGCTGTTCGGCAACGCCGTAGCGCTTCGCGGCAGCTTTCTACTTGACAAAGACGGCACCGTCCGCCACGCCGTGATCAACGACCTACCGCTCGGCCGCAATATCGATGAGATGCTTCGCATGGTCGATACTATGCTATTTACAAACGAGTACGGCGAGGTTTGCCCTGCAGGCTGGCACAAGGGCGATGCAGGGATGAAAGCGGATCCTAAGGGCGTCGCAGAGTATCTAGACAAAAACGCGAGCAAACTATAATTTGTGAAATTCTTCGCGCTGGCGTACAAATTCTAACCGCGTAAAGTTTAAGCTTAGCCTTACGCGGGCTATTAAAGCTCGCAAAGCTTTCTAAATTCCGCTGCCAAAATTTTAAGTCGCGGCGGCGGAATTCCAAAAATTCCAAAAATTCCAAAAATTCCAAAAATTCCAAAAATTCCAAAA